>NZ_JBICXQ010000003.1:0-367762 GCF_043200375.1 Streptomyces sp. NPDC048434
GCGAAGTTCTCCGAGGCGATCATTTCGAGGGTGGACTGCTGGCGGTGGAGTTCGGCGTCGACGGCGGCGGCGACGTCGGGGTCGACCTCATGGAGCGAACGGTGCAGCAACGAGCGGGAGTTGTCGGGAAGCGGCATGGGACGGCGCCTTCCTGGGCGGAGGTCAGGTGGTGGCCGGCTGGGTGGCGCGGGCGAGTTCGCGACGGAGTCGCATGAAGGGGCGCGGACGGTTGAGGGCGAGCACCGCGGTGGTGCGCCCGTCCCGTTCGTAACAGGCGAGGAAGCTGCGGTCGTCGGGGGAGCCTTCGACGATGCGCGGGGTGTCGGTCGGCAGCCGGCGGCCGGCGAACTGGATGCGTACGCCGTACTGGTCGGACCAGAAGTACGGCAGGCTCCGGTGGGTGGCAACGGTGCTGCCTGCCAGCAGGTTCTGCGCCGCGACGGCAGCCTGTTCGGTGGCGCTGGTCCAGTGCTCGGCGCGGGCGCCGTTCACCCTGGCGACATCGCCGACGGCCACGATGGCGGGCAGCGGGGTGACACAGCCCGCGTCGCAGAGCACACCGTCGTCGAGCGGCAGCCCGGAGTCCGCTAGCCAGGCGGTGCGGGGGCGTACCCCGATGCCGATGACGACCACCTCGGCGGGGAGCAGCCGGCCGTCGGTCAGCTCGACGCCGGTGACGTGGTTCTCGGGGCCGCCGCTGTGCAGCCGGGCGACACCGGTTCCGGTGAGCAGCGTGACGCCGTGGTCCGCATGGAGGGCGGAGCAGATCTCGGCCATGGTGTTGCCGAGTTGCGGGACGAGCGGGAGCGGGGCGGCCTCGACCACGGTGACGTCATGGCCGAGGGTGGCACAGGACGAGGCGACCTCGGCGCCGATGAAGCCGCCGCCGATCACCACGACCCGGACCGGCGCCGATGCCAGTTCCGCGCGGAGCGCCTGGGCGTCGTCGAGGGTGCGCAAGGTGTGTGCTCCGGCGGGTACCGGGCCGGGCAGGAGGCGCGGGGTGGCGCCGGTGGCGAGGACCACGCCGTCGGTGGTCAGGGTCCGGCCGCCGTCGAGCAGCACCGTGCGCCCGCCGGTGTCGAGCCCGGTGGCCCGGGTGCCCAGCAGCCATTCGGCGTCCAGCTCGGCGATCTCCTCGGCGTCGGCCAGGGCCAGTTGACCCTGGTCGGCGGTGGCGCCGGTGAGGAAGTCCTTGGACAGCGGGGGCCTGTCGTAGGGGCGGTGGCACTCGTCCCCGACGATCACCAGGCGGCCGTCGAATCCCTGGGAACGCAGGGCCCGCGCGGCGTACAGGCCCGCCAGCGAGGCCCCGATGACAGCGACCGACTTCATGCGGCGGTGCCCTCCTCGGCGGCGTGGTGGATGTAGATCATGCCGTCCTCGACGGTCACGGGGTGGGTGCGCACGGCCCGGCGGGCGGGCAGGCAGGTCGCCGCTCCGGTGCGGAGATCGAATGAAGCGGCGTGCAGCGGGCATTCGACCAGACACCCTTCCAGCCAGCCGTCCGACAGTGAGGCGTCCTGGTGGGTGCAGGTGTCGTCGACGGCGTACAGCTGCCCGTCGGCGTTGAAGACGGCGATCGGAGGTGCGGTGTCGATGCGTACGGACTCGCCTGTCGGCAGGTCGGCGAGAGGGCAGACAGGAATCACAGGACCCCCCTGTTACTGTTCGGTATCATCGAGTTTCGCGGTGCGCACGATGAAGCGCTATGCGCAACAGAATCCAGATGGGGAGCGGCTGCGTCAAGCGATCCCCGGAATTGCCGGTCCTTCGAAACCCGAGCCTCGGCCGGGTTGCCAGGTGGTGAGATCCAACAGATGACGGACAGCGTGGAGGGGCGGGCGGAGGGCAAGCCGCCGAAAGGGCCGGGCAGCGCCGTGCAGTCGGTGGACCGGGCCGTGACCGTACTGGAAATCCTGGCGCGGCACGGCGAGGCCGGGGTGACCGAGATCGCCGATGAGCTGGGCGTCCACAAGTCGACCGCGTTCCGGCTGCTGGGCGTCCTGGAGAACCGCGGGCTGGTCGGGCAGGAGCAGGAGCGCGGCAAGTACTTCCTCGGGGCCGGGGTGCTGTGGCTGGCCGGCGCGGCGGCCGTTCGGCTGGACATCTCGCAGGAGGGGGCGGAGGTCTGCCGGGAGCTGGCCGACGAGCTGGGGGAGACGGTCAACATCGCGGTGCTGGAGAGCGATGCCGCCGTCAACATCATGCAGGCACGGGGCCCGGCGTCGGTCACCGCACAGAACTGGCTCGGCCGGCGGACGCCGCTGCACGCCACCTCCAGCGGCAAGGCGCTGCTCGCCTATCAGCCCGCCCCGGTCCGGGAGGCCGTGCTGGCACGGAAGTTGCCGCGGCTGACCGAGCGGACCGTCACCTCGCCCGCGGCGTTGCGCCGTGAGCTCGCCGCGGTGGTCGAGCGTGGCTTCGCGGTGGCGGTCGAGGAACTGGAGCTCGGGCTGCGCGCGGTCGCGGCGCCGGTGCGCTCGCACGACGGCTCGGTGATCGGGGCGCTCAGCGTGTCGGTGCCCGCCTACCGGCTGGACGACGAGCGGCTGCCCGAGGTCGTCAAGGGCACCGTTTCCGCTGCCGAGGAGCTGTCGCGGCGGATGGGATACGCCTGTTGACCTGGTGACGGGGGCGAGAATCGATGCGGGGCCGGAGCGGATGCTCCGGCCCCGCGGCTGTGTCCAGGGGCGTAACAAGTCCTTTACCAAGAGCTGGCCCGTACCCCTTGACGCTGCCGATCCGGCGTTCCCACTATGTCTCTCATCGCGCAACCAGTCGTGCACTGCGCAACACTGAGGGGTAGGGCATGCCACACGAAGTCCGTGCCGTCGTCGCGGCGAAACAAGGCGCACCGGTCGAGCTGCAGACGATTCTGGTGCCGGATCCCGGCCCGGGAGAAGTGCTCGTCGCCGTGCAGGCCTGCGGGGTCTGCCACACCGATCTGCACTACCGGGACGGCGCGATCAACGACGCATTCCCCTTCCTGCTCGGCCATGAGGCGGCCGGTGTCATCGAGGCGGTCGGCCCCGGTGTCACCGGTCTCGCCCCCGGTGACTACGTCGTCCTCGCCTGGCGGGCGCCCTGCGGCAACTGCCGGTCCTGTCGCCGCGGACGGCCCTGGTACTGCTTCGACTCCGGCAACGCCACCCAGCCGATGACCCTGCAGGACGGCACCCCGCTCGCCCCCGCGCTCGGCATCGGAGCCTTCGCCGAGAAGACCCTGGTCGCCGCCGGACAGGCGGTCAAGGTCGACCCCAACGCCCGTCCCGAAGCCGCTGGTCTCATCGGCTGCGGAGTGATGGCGGGGTACGGCGCGGCCGTGCACACCGGCGCGGTGGGCAGCGGTGACACCGTCGCCGTCATCGGCTGCGGCGGGGTGGGCAACGCGGCGATCGCCGGCGCCTCGATCGCCGGCGCCCGCCGGGTCATCGCGGTCGACATCGACGACCGGAAGCTGGACGGCGCCACCCGCTTCGGCGCCACCCACACCGTCAACTCCCGTGGCACGGACCCCATCGAGGCGGTCCGCGGACTGACCGGCGGCCACGGCGCGGATGTGGTGATCGACGCGGTCGGCCGGCCGGAGACCTACGCCCAGGGCTTTTACATGCGTGATCTGGCCGGGACCCTGGTCCAGGTCGGCGTCCCCGACCCGGACATGCGCATCGAGCTGCCGCTCATCGATCTCTTCTCGCGTGGCGGCGCCCTGAAGTCCTCCTGGTACGGCGACTGCCTGCCCAGCCGCGACTTCCCCGTGCTCATCGACCGCTACCTCAGCGGACGGCTCGACCTGGACGGATTCGTCACCGAGACGATCGCCCTGGACGAGGTGGAATCCGCGTTCGACAAGATGCGCGACGGGCGGGTCCTGCGCTCCGTCGTGGTCCTGTAACGGCGTCACACTCACCGCAGACCACCCCGACCAGCAGGAGGAGGGTCATGTCCCGCACACCCGCAAACAGTTCCCGTGTGGTTGTCATCGGTGCCGGCATCGTCGGTTGCTCTCTCGCCGACGAGCTGACCGCCCGCGGCTGGACCGAGGTCACCGTCCTCGAACAGGGCCCGCTGCCGGCTCCCGGCGGCTCCACCTCGCACGCACCCGGCCTGGTCTTCCAGACCGGACCGTCCAAGACCATGACCGAGTTCGCCGCCTACACCGTCCAGAAGTTCGGCTCCCTCGACGTGGACGGACTGCCCTGCTTCAACCCGGTCGGCGGCCTGGAGATCGCCACCACCGAGGCCCGCTGGGCCGATCTGCACCGCAAGGCCGGGCTCGCGGCCTCCTGGGGCGTACGCGGTGAACTGCTCACCCCGCAGCAGTGCAAGCAACTGTGGCCCATGCTGGACGAGACCAAGCTCTACGGCGGCTTCCACACCGCCGACGACGGCCTGGCCCGCGCGGTGCTCGCCTGCCGCGCCCAGATCACCCGTGCCGAGAGCCGCGGCGCCCGCTTCCTGGAACGGCACACCGTCACCGGAATCGAGCGGGAGGACGGCCGCGTCACCGGCGTCGTCACCGACCGCGGCACCTTCCCCGCCGACCATGTCGTCTCGGCCGCCGGTTTCTGGGGCCCGGTGATCGGCGCCATGGCCGGGGTGGACGTACCGCTGCTGCCGCTGGCCCACCAGTACGCCACCACCGAGCCGCTGCCCGAACTCGACGGCGTCAACGACCCCCGTACCCAGGCGAGCAAGCCGATCCTGCGCTTCCAGGACCGCGACCTCTACTTCCGCGAGCACACCGACCGCATCGGCATCGGCTCCTACGCCCACCGCCCGATGCCCGTCGACCCCTTCACCGTCCCCGCCTTCGACGAGGCGCCCGTGATGCCCTCCTCGCTGCCCTTCACCGAGGACGACTTCGCGCCGAGCTGGCAGGACAGCGTCGGGCTGCTGCCCGCGCTGGGCGCCTCCCGGGTGGCCGAGGGCTTCAACGGTGTCTTCTCCTTCACCCCGGACGGTATGCCGGTCCTCGGCGAATCCCGTGAACTGCGCGGCTTCTGGCTCGCCGAGGCGGTCTGGGTCACCCACTCCGCGGGCGTCGCCAAGGCCGTCGCCGAGTGGATGACGGACGGCCGGCCCGCCATCGACATCCACGAATGCGACCTCTACCGCTTCGAGGACGCCCAGCGCTCGCCCGGCTATATCGCCGACCGCGGCGCCCAGAGCTTCATCGAGGTCTATGACGTCATCCACCCGCTGCAGCCCATGGAGCAGCCGCGGCCGCTGCGCACCAGCCCCTTCTACCCACGGCAGCAGGAGCTCGGCGCGTACTTCCTGGAGGGCGGCGGCTGGGAGCGCCCGCACTGGTACGAGGCCAACGCCCCGCTCGCGGAGGGGCTCCGGCTCCCCGAGCGGGACGCCTGGTCGGCGCGTTACTGGTCGCCGATCGCCGCCGCCGAGGCCAAGGCCACCCGCGAAAAGGTCGCCCTGTACGACATGACCCCGCTGCGCAGGCTGGAGGTCACCGGGCCCGGCGCCCTCGCCTTCCTCCAGCGCATGACCAGCAACAACCTCGCGAAGAAGCCGGGCGCGGTCACCTACACCCTGCTCCTGGACGAGACCGGCGGCATCCGCTCCGACCTCACCGTCGCCCGGCTCGCCCCGGACCGCTTCCAGCTCGGCGCCAACAGCGGATCCGACCTCGACTGGCTGCTGCGGCACGCCCCCGCTGAGGGGGTCCAGGTCCGCGACATCACCTCCGGGACCTGCTGCATCGGCGTCTGGGGTCCGCTCGCCCGCGAGCTGGTCCAGCCGCTCACCCGCGACGACTTCTCCCACCAGGCCTTCGGCTACTTCAGGGCCAAGCAGACCTACCTCGGCCATGTCCCGGTCACCGCGATGCGCCTGAGCTACGTCGGCGAGCTCGGCTGGGAGCTGTACACCACCGCCGACCTGGGGCTGCGTCTGTGGGACACGCTCTGGGAGGCGGGCCGGGAGCACGGGGTGATCGCCGCCGGGCGCAGCGCCTTCAACAGCCTCCGCCTGGAGAAGGGGTACCGCTCCTGGGGCCATGACATGACCACCGAGCATCACCCGTACGAGGCCGGTGTCGGCTTCGCCGTCCGCCCGGCCAAGGGCGACTTCCTGGGCCGGGAAGCGCTGGAGGGCCTGAGCGAGGAGACCTCGGCGCGCAAGCTCAGCTGTCTCACCCTCGACGACCCCGATGCCGTCGTCCTCGGCAAGGAACCGGTGTACGTCGACGGCGTCCCGGCCGGCTATGTCACCTCCGCCGCCTACGGCTACACCCTCGGCCGGGGTATCGCCTACGCCTGGCTGCCGGCCACCGCGGCGGCCCCCGGCACCGCCGTCCACATCGAGTACTTCGGCGAGAAGATCCCCGCGACCGTCGCCCAAGAGCCCCTCTTCGACCCGCAGATGGAGCGCATCCGCAGGTAGACCCCTGTCCCACCGGTGGTCCGCTCGTCCTCCGTACGCAGAAGGAGCAACCGCATGGCTCCCACCTACGATGTCATCGTCCTCGGCCTCGGCGGCATGGGCAGCGCCGCCGCCCACCATCTCGCCGCCCGCGGCGCCCGGGTCCTGGGCCTGGAGAAGTTCGGTCCGGTGCACAACCGCGGCTCCAGCCACGGTGGTTCCCGGATCACCCGGCAGTCCTACTTCGAGGACCCCGCTTACGTACCGCTGCTGCTGCGCTCCTATGAGCTCTACGAGAAGCTGGAGCGGGACACCGGCCGCGAGATCGCCACCCTCTGCGGCGGGGTGATGATCGGCCGCCCCGACAGCCGTACCGTCAGCGGCAGTCTGGAATCCGCCCGCCAATGGGACCTCCCGCACGAGATGCTCGACCCCAAGGAGATCCGCCGCCGCTTCCCGACCCTCACCCCCGCCGACGACGAGGTCGCGCTCTACGAGGCGCGGGCCGGCCTGGTCCGGCCGGAGTACACCGTCGCCGCGCATGTCCAGCTGGCCACCCAGGACGGTGCCGAGCTGCACTTCGAGGAGCCGGTCACCCGCTGGGAGGAGCTGCCCGGCGGCTCCGGGGTCCGCGTCCACACCCCCGAGAACACCTACACCGCGGGCCAGTTGGTGATCTGCCCGGGAGCCTGGGCGCCCCAGCTGCTCACCGACCTGGGGGTGCCGTTCACCATCGAACGGCAGGTCATGTACTGGTTCGCCCCCGACGGCGGCATCGCGCCCTTCGTCCCCGAGCGGCACCCGATCTATATCTGGGAGGACGACCGGGGCGTCCAGATCTACGGCTTCCCGTCGATCGACGGCCCCGACGGCGGCGCCAAGGTCGCGTTCTTCCGCAAGGGCACCGTCTGCACACCGGAGACCATCGAACGCACCGTGCACGACCACGAGGTGCGCGCCATGGCCGACCAGATGAGCCCCCGTATCCCCGCCCTCCCCGGCCGCTTCCTCAAGGCCGCCACCTGCATGTACTCCAACACCCCTGACGAGCACTTCGTGATCACCCGGCACCCCGCGCATCCGGAGACCGTGACCGTCGCCTGCGGATTCTCCGGACACGGCTTCAAGTTCGTCCCCGTGGTGGGCGAGATCGTCGCCGATCTCGCGCTGACCGGGGCCACTACGCACCCCATCGAGCTGTTCGACCCCCGCCGGCCCGCCGCCGCGGCCGCTTGAGGAGACCGCCATGACGACCACCCACACCGAGTCCTCGCCGGCCACCGCCACCGCCACCACGGCCGCGTCCGGCGGCTCCCCGAGCCTGATCGCCACCCTCGCCGGCCACTACTACACCGACCCCGGCATCTTCCGCCAGGAGCAGGAGAAGATCTTCGAGCGGCTGTGGTTCTGCGCGGTGCGCAGCGCCGACCTGGAAAAGCCCGGTGCCTTCCGTACGGTCCGGATCGGCCGGGAGAGCGTACTGATCACCCGTAACCGGGCCGGCCGGCTGCGTGCCTTCCTCAACATCTGCCGGCACCGCGGCGCGCAGCTGTGCACCGAGGAGTCCGGCGAGGTCCGCCGCAATCTCCAGTGCCCGTACCACGCCTGGACCTACGACCTCGACGGCCGCCTGGTGGCCGCCCCCAACCTGCAGAAGATGCCGGACATCGACCGCACCGAACGCGGTCTGGTCACCGTCCCGCTCCGCGAGTGGCTCGGCTACGCCTGGGTGTGTCTGGCCGACGAGCCGCCGTCCTTCGAGGACACCGTGATCGGCGCGGCCGTCGAGCGGCTGGGCGACGCCGCCTCCCTCGACCGCTACCGCACCGAAGGGCTCGCCCTCGGCAAGCGCGTCACCTATGACGTGCGCGCCAACTGGAAGCTCATCATCGAGAACTTCATGGAGTGCTACCACTGCGGCACCATCCACCCCGAACTCACCGAGATTCTCCCGGAGTTCGCCGACGGCCTCGCCGCCCAGTACTACGTCGGCCACGGCGCGGCCTTCTCCGAGGAGGCCACCGGATTCACCGTGGACGGCACCGAGGGCTTCGGCCGGCTCCCCGGCATCGAGGACACCCAGGACCGCCGCTACTACGCGATGACCGTCCGGCCGCAGGTGTTCGTCAACCTCGTCCCGGACCATGTCATCGTCCACCGGATGTTCCCGATGGCCCCCGACCACACCGTCGTCGAGTGCGACTGGCTGTATCTGCCCGAGGTCGTCGACTCCGGCGCCGACATCTCCAAGTCCGTCGAGCTCTTCCACCGGGTCAACGCCCAGGACTTCGAGGCCTGTGAGCGCACCCAGCCCGCCATGAGCTCCCGCGCCTACCGCGCCGGCGGGGTGCTGGTGCCCAGCGAGCACCACATCGGCGCCTTCCACCACTGGGTCACCGACTGCCTGGAGGGCGAGCGTGCCTGATCTGTTCATCGCCGGCCGCTGGCGGGCCGCGCTCGCCGAGCGGACCCGGGAGATCCGCTGTCCCGCCGACGGCAGCCTGGTCGCGGTCGTCGACGAGGGCGGCGGCAAGGACGCCCTGGACGCGGTCGCCGCCGCCCGGCGCGCCTTCGACGAGGGCCCCTGGCCGCACACCCCGGACGCCGAGCGCGGCGATCTGCTGCTGCGCGTCGCCGGGCTGCTCCTCCGCGACAAGCCGGCGCTGGCCCGCGCCGAGTCCCTCGACACCGGCAAACGCCTGGTCGAGAGCGAAGCCGATATCGACGACATCGCCGCCTGCTTCCGCTACTTCGGGCGGCTGGCCGGCACCGAGGACGGCCGGGTGGTCGACGCGGGCGCACCCGGGGTCGACAGCCGCATCATCCAGGAACCGGTCGGGGTCTGCGCCCTGATCACGCCGTGGAACTATCCGCTGCTGCAGACCGCATGGAAGGTCGCCCCGGCGCTCGCCGCCGGCAACACCTTCGTCCTCAAGCCCAGCGAACTCACCCCGCACACCGCGATCGCGCTGATCGGCCTGCTGCAGGAGGCCGGGCTGCCCGACGGCGTCGCCAACCTCGTCCTGGGCACCGGCCCGGAGGCCGGCGCCCCGCTCGCCGACCACCCCGACGTGGACATGGTGTCCTTCACCGGAGGGCTGCTCACCGGGCGGCGGATCATGGCGGCCGCGGCCGGCACCGTCAAACGCGTCGCCCTCGAACTCGGCGGCAAGAACCCCAACATCGTCTTCGCCGACGCCGACTTCGAGACCGCCGTCGACCACGCCCTGACGGCAGTCTTCCTCCACTCCGGCCAGGTCTGCTCAGCGGGCGCCCGCCTGCTGGTCGAGGACGCGCTGCACGACCGCTTCGTCGACGAGGTGGTGCGCCGGGCCCGGCTCATCCGGCTCGGCGGCCCCTTCGACGATCGGGCCCGCACCGGACCGTTGATCTCGGCCGCGCACCGGGCCAAGGTCGAGGCCTATGTCGCAGCCGGGCTCGCCGAGGGCGCCGTACTGCGCTGCGGTGGCGCCCGGCCCGACGCCCCCGGACTCGCCGACGGGTACTACTACTTGCCGACGGTGCTCGACGAGTGCCACGGCGCCATGTCCGTGGTGCGCGACGAGTCCTTCGGACCGGTCCTGACCGTCGAGCGCTTCACCGACGAGGACGAAGCGGTACGGCTCGCCAACGACACCGTCTACGGGCTGGCCGGTGCCGTCTGGACCACCGACCAGGCCAGGGCCGACCGGGTCAGCTCCGCGCTGCGCCTGGGCACCGTGTGGATCAACGACTACCACCCCTATCTCCCGCAGGCGGAGTGGGGCGGATTCAAGCAGTCCGGGACCGGCCGGGAACTCGGTCCCAGCGGCCTGGCGGAGTACCGGGAGATCAAACACATCTGGCGCAACACCGCTCCCGCGCCGCTGCACTGGTTCGACTGAGGAGGAAGGCTTGTGACTGCTGCACCTGACGAAGCGTCACCGAAGGACGGGACGCAGGACGACACGGAACTCGCCGAATTCGGCTACCGCCCCGAACTCAAACGCACCCTGGGAAACTTCCACACCTTCGCCGCCGGCATCAGCTATATCTCCATCCTCACCGGCACTTTCCAGCTCTTCTACTTCGGCTACGGGATCGGCGGCCCCGCCTATTGGTGGTCCTGGCCGATGGTCTTCGCCGGCCAGCTGATGATCGCGCTGTCCTTCGCCGAGCTGGCCGCCCGCCACCCCGTCGCCGGCTCGGTCTACAACTGGGCCAAGAAACTCGGCAATCCGCACATCGGCTGGCTGGCCGGCTGGATGATGCTGGTCGCCTCGATCGTCTCGCTCGCCGCGGTGGCCCTCGCCTACCAGCTGACCCTGCCGAAGATCTCCGCGGACTTCCAGCTCATCGGCGACGGCACCGGCACCTACGACACCGCCACCAACGGCGTCGTGCTCGCCGCGGTGCTGATCCTGTTCACCACCCTGGTGAACGCCTTCGGCGTCAAGCTCATGGCCCGGATCAACACCGCGGGCGTCTTCATCGAACTGGTCGCCACCGTCGTGCTGATCGTGCTCTTCGCCGTCCATGTGGTGCGCGGCCCGGACGTGGTGCTGCAGACCCACCACGCCGGCGCCGGACAGCACGCCGGCTACCTGGGCGCCTTCCTCGCCGCCTCGCTGGCCTCCGCGTACGTCATGTACGGCTTCGACACCGCGGCCTCGCTCGGCGAGGAGAGCCTCGACCCGTCCCGCAATGCACCCCGGGCCATCCTCCGGGCGCTGATCGCCTCCTTCGCGCTCGGCGGGCTGATCCTGCTGCTCGCCATGATGAGCGTGAGCAGTCTGACGGGTAAGGGGCTGACCACCGACGGCCTCCAGTACGTCGTCCTGGACGTGCTCGGTGACACGGTCGGCAAGGCCATGCTGTGGTGCGTACTGATCGCGGTCACCGTCTGCGCGCTGGCCGTGCACACCGCCGCCATCCGGCTCGCGTTCGCCATGTCCCGCGACAACAACCTGCCCGCCGCCTCGCTGATGGCCAAGGTCAGCCCGCGCTTCAAGACCCCGGTCCTGCCCGCGGTCATCGTGGGGGTGCTCTCGCTGGGCGTGCTGCTCATCAACATCCGCCAGCCGCAGATCTTCTCGGTGGTGACCAGCATCGGCATCATCATGATCTACCTCGCCTATCTGCTGGTCACCGGGCCGATGCTGGTGGCCAGGCTGCGCGGCCGATGGGTGCCGGCCGGCGGCGGCCGGTTCACCCTGGGCCGCTGGGGCCTGCCGGTCAACCTCCTCGCCGTCCTCTGGGGCGCCGGAATGATCGTCAACCTCGCCTGGCCCCGGGACGCGGTCTACAACGCCACACCGCCGCACCACTGGTATCTGCGCTGGGGGGCGGTCCTGTTCGTGGGCGCGGTCGCGGCCGGCGGCTTTGCCTACTACTGGTGCGTCCAGCGCCACCGCACCGGCGTGCTGGCCGAACACGCCGCGCAGCCGGCCACCGCCGAAACCCCCGCCGCCACCGGCACTCCCGTCACCGTCACGGCGCACGACTGATCCAAGGAGGACAACTCACCATGCCCACCGAAGAGTTCGACTATGTGATCGTCGGCGGCGGTACCGCCGGGAACGTCGTGGCCGCCCGGCTCAGCGAAGACCCCACCGTCACCGTCTGCCTCCTGGAAGCCGGCCCCTCCGATGTCGGCGACGACAATGTGCTGCGCCTGGACCGCTGGATGGGGCTGCTGGAGTCCGGCTACGACTGGGACTACCCGGTGGAGCCGCAGGAGAACGGCAACAGCTATATGCGGCACGCCCGCGCCAAGGTGCTCGGCGGCTGCTCCTCGCACAACTCCTGTATCGCCTTCTGGGCGCCGGCCGAGGACCTCGACGCCTGGGAAGCGGCCGGCTGTACGGGCTGGGGCGCCCGCGACACCTTTCCCCTCTACCGGCGGCTGGAGAGCAATGACGCGCCGGGCGACCACCACGGCCGCTCGGGACCGGTCACCCTGCGCACGGTCAAGGGCGCGGACCCCTGTGGCACCGCCCTGCTGGCGGCCTGCGCCCAACATGGCATCCCCACCACGCCGTTCAACACCGGCACGACGGTGCTCCGCGGCGCTCACTGGTTCCAGATCAACTCGGACGAGAACAACACCCGCCAGTCCTCCTCCGTGGCGTACCTCCACCCGATCATGGGCAAGCGGCCCAATCTCACCGTCCGCACCGGAGTGCGCGCCAAACGCCTGCTGATCGACGCCGACCGCCGGTGCACCGGAGCGGAGTATCTCGACCCGGATCTGATCCACACCCGTACGGTGACGAGCCGCCGCGAGACCATCGTCTCCTGCGGCTCGATCGACACCCCCAAGCTGCTGATGCTCTCCGGCATCGGGCCCGCCGAGCAGCTGCGCGAGGTCGGCGTGGACGTCCTCGTGCATTCCCCGGGTGTCGGGGAGAACCTCCAGGACCACCCCGAGGGCGTCATCATGTGGGAGGCCAGGCAGCCCATGGTGACCACCTCCAACCAGTGGTGGGAGATCGGCATCTTCGCCGACACCGAGCCCGGACTCGACCGCCCGGACCTGATGTTCCACTACGGTTCCGTGCCCTTCGACATGAACACCGCCCGCTACGGCTACCCCACGTCCGAGAACGCCTTCTGCCTCACCCCGAACGTCACCCGGGCCCGCTCCCGCGGCACGGTCCGGCTGCGCACCCGCGACTTCCGCGACAAGCCCAAGGTCGACCCGCGCTACTTCACCCACGAACACGACATCCGCGTCATGACCCACGGCCTCCGCCTCGCCCGCGAGATCGCCGCCCGGCCCGCGCTCGCGGACTGGGCGGGCGCGGAGCTGGCCCCCGGCCCCGACGTACGCACCGACGACGAGCTGTTCGACTACATCCGCACCACCCACAACACCGTCTACCACCCCTCCTCGACGGTGAAGATGGGCGCCGACGACGACGCCATGGCGCCGCTGGACGCCCGGCTGCGGGTCAAGGGCATCACGGGCCTGCGGGTCGCCGACGGTTCGGTGATGCCGGAGCTGGTCACCGTCAATCCGTGCATCACCACCATGATGATCGGCGAGAAGTGCGCCGACCTGCTCCGGGAGGACGCGGGGTGAGCCCGGCGCCGGGGTGACGCCCTGGGGGCGGCGGAGTACAACCGGTGCCCCCCGAGCGGCCTCGTCGAAGCCGCGCCTGCGCCCGTCCCCCCCCCCGGGGCGGGGCGGGCGAGCAGCCACCCTGAGCTCGGGCCATATGGTCCGACCACACGCCCTGTGTGACATAGTTTTTGCAAGGGAGCATGAGGGCCGAGCCGGGGAGTGGTGGATGTCTGCCGAATGGCGACCTGTGCGGCAGTCGCGCACACATGAGCTCGTGCTGGAGCGCATCGAGGAGCGGGTGCTCTCGGGAGAGCTCAAGGCCGGGGACCGTTTGCCGCCCGAGCGCGAGCTGGCACCGGTTCTCGGTGTCAGCCGGTCCGCGCTGCGCGAGGCGCTGCGGGTGCTGGAGACGATCGGGGTGCTGGTCGCGCAGGCGGGCCGCGGGCCGGACGCCGGGGCGCGGATCGTACGGAACCCGGACGACGCGTTGGGCCGGCTGCTGCGGCTGCACTTCGCCCTGGGCAGCTACCGCCTGCAGGACGTGCTGGAGGCCCGGGTGGTGCTGGAGCGTTCCAGTTTCGAGGCGGCCGCTGAGCGCGCCTCGGCGGAGGATCTCGACGAGGCCGAAGCGCTCCTGGTGCGCATGCAGGAGCCCGAGGTGGCGGTCGCCGATTTCAACGACCTGGACACCCGGTTCCATGTCGCTATAGCCCGTAGCTCGGGCAATCAGCTCACCTCCACCCTTACCTCGGCCGTGCGGGAATCGGTGCGTCCGCTGATCCTGCAGGCGCTGGAGACGGCGGAGGACTGGCCGGCCACGGCGGGTGCGCTGAACGCCGAGCACACCGAGTTGCTGCGTCTGGTGCGTGCGGGCAAGGGCGCGAAGGCTGCCGACCTGGTCGAGGCACATATCCGTGGCTTCCACGGCACGTTGGTCGACGAGAAGCCGCCGGCGGACCAGGCGGACCAGGCGGACCAGGCGGACAAGGCGGACCAGGACGGCGAGGCGGACCGGGGAGACCGGGCCGAGGCCGGAGACCGGTAGGCGGAAACCGAGGCAGAGGCTGAGGTTGAGGCGGGCCGGAGTCCGGCCCCATGGGGGCGGGCGCGGAAATCTCGCCGGTGGGGGAGGGACGGGGTGGCGGCCCGTCCCTCCCCCACCCCTACGGCAGCATCTACCCCTACGGCAGCATCCAGGACAGCACCGGCAGCGACTGCAGAGAGACCAGGACGCACAGGACCGCCAGCATCGCGACGCTGTATCCGGCGACCTTGCGCAGCAGGATCCGCTCGGTGCCGGGCTGATCCACCGCGGTCGCCGCGATGGTCAGGTTCTGCGGGCTGATGAGCTTGCCGACGACGCCGCCCGTGGTGTTGGCGGCCACCAGCAGGGTCGGGTCGATGCCCGCGGTCTTTCCCGCGGTCTGCTGGAGCGTGGCGAACAGCGCGTTCGATGAGGTGTCCGAGCCGGTGACGGCGGTGCCGAGCCAGCCGAGGACCGGGGAGAGCGCGGCGAAGAATCCGCCGGTGGCGGCGAGCCAGGTGCCGATGGCGAGGGTCTGTCCCGACTGGTTCATGACGTAGCTCAGTGCCAGCACGGTGGCGACCGTGGCGATGGCGATCCGCATGTTCCGCACGGTGCGCCCGGCGCACGACAGGCCCATGCGTGCGCTCATCGGGAAGCGGTCGGAGTCCTTCGCGCGGCTGTAGATCAGCATCACGAGGAGGCCGGAGAGGATGAGCAGAGAGCCGGGATTGCTCAGGACCTCCAGCTTGTAGACCGCGCCGGCCGCGGGGGAGCCGTCGGCGCCGAGGAGATTGCCGTACAGGCCGGGCCAGTTGAGCTGGAGGGTGCAGGCGCCGAGCAGTTTGGGCATGTCGAGTCCGCCGAGGTGGAGCTTGGCGAGGGCGAAGACCGCGATCACCAGGATGTACGGCAGGACGGCGAAGGAGACGCGGCGGCCGGTCAGCGGTTCGGCCTCGACCTGGGAGCGTTGGTCGTCCGGCGTCGTGGGGGACCAGAAGCGCAGCATGACCACGGCGGCGCCGAAAGCGGCGAGCGCGGCGACGACATCGGTGAGCTCGTACGCGAAGTGGGCCGAGCACCAGAACTGGGCGAGGGCGAAGACGGATCCGGTGACCAGGGCGATGGGCCACAACTGCCGCAGCCCGCGTCGCCCGTCGACGATGAAGAGCAGAAGCTGCGGGACGAAGAGGGCGAGCAGCGGGCTCTGACGCCCGATGACGCCGGCGAGGTCCTCGGCCGGTATGCCGGTGAGGGTGCCGGCGGTGGTGATGGGGATGGCCATGGCGCCGAAGGCGACCGGTGCGGTGTTGGCGACCAGGACCGCCACGGCCGAGGTGAGCCGCGGCAGTCCGAGCGCCATCAGCATGGCGGCGGTGATCGCGATCGGGGCGCCGAACCCGGCGAGGGCCTCCAGGAGTCCGCCGAAGCAGAACGCGATCAGCATGGCCTGGATGCGCAGATCGCCGCGGCCGACGGAGTTGAAGGAGCGGCGCAGATCCTCGAAACGGTTGCTGACCACGGTGAGTTCGTAGAACCAGATGGCCGACACGACGATCAGCATCACCGGGAAGAGGCCGAAGGCCAGTCCCTGGGTGGCGGATAGGACGCCGAGCTGCAAGGGCATCCCGTAGCCGAGGACCGCGACGAGGAGCGCGGCCAGCAGGGCGCCGAGGGCGGAGTGCAGCGCGGGGCGCCTGGCCGCCAGCAGCAACAGGAAGAAGGTCGCCAGGGGGACCAGACCCAGCAGCGCGGTGGCGGTGAGGCTGTTCCCGACGGCGGCCACGTCGGGGGTGTAGGCCGCCAGGGCGGCCGGTGGTGTGGTGGCCACGGAGTCTCCTCATCGAGTTCTGCGCGCCGCCCGGCCTGTCGGATGTCCCGTCCCCGGCGATCGCGGCGCGCCCTGTGGCTGACGAATCGGCCCTCAGTAGCCCACTGAAGATGTCGCATGTCAATAAGGTCGGACCAAACTTCGCCCTTACTTTTTTCTTCGGTCTGAAGCGAGTATGGTCGGACCATAAGCCCCAGGGAGGCTCTATGCGCATCGCACTCTTCGCCACCTGTCTGGGAGACACGCTCTTCCCGGAGGCGGTGAAATCCACCGCGGTCCTGCTGGCCCGACTGGGCCATGACGTGGTGTTCCCGCCGCAGCAGACCTGTTGTGGTCAGATGCACGTCAACACCGGCTATCAGCGTGAGCCGGTGCCGCTGGTACGGAATTTCGCCGAGCAGTTCGGCGACCCGTCGATCGAGGCGGTGGTGATGCCGTCAGGATCGTGCGCGGGATCGGTCCGCCACCAGCACGAGATCGTCGCCGAGCGGTACGGGGACGCCGCGCTGCGCGCCGGGGTCGCCACCGTGAAGACCAAGACGTACGAGCTGTCCGAGTTCCTCGTCGACGTACTCGACGCGACCGACATCGGCGCCTACTTCCCCCACCGGGTGACCTACCACCCCACCTGTCATTCACTGCGGATGCTGCGGGTCGGCGAGAAGCCGCTGCGGCTGCTGCGCGCCGTCGAGGGCATCGACCTGGTGGAGCTGCCCGAGGCCGACGCGTGCTGCGGCTTCGGCGGCACCTTCGCGGTCAAGAACGCCGAGACGTCCTCGGCGATGCTGCGGGACAAGACGGGCCACATCACCGGCACCGGCGCCGATGTATGCACGGCGGGCGACTCGTCCTGCCTGATGCACATCGGCGGCGGTCTCTCCCGCCTCAAGTCCGGTACGCGGACGCTGCACTTGGCGCAGATCCTCGCTTCCTGCCGCACCGCGCCGTACGCCCTGACGGAGGCCGCCCGATGAGCAGCCCGACCGGCCCCTCGACGAGCGGCACCTTCCTGGGCATGCCCGCCGTCCCCCCGCGCTCCCCGCACGGAACGGGCCATCTGCGCGGCGAGCGCACCTTCCCCAAGGCCGCCCACGACGGGCTGGGCGACGAGCAACTGCGCCGCAATCTGGGCAAGGCCACCCACTCCATCCGCGCCAAGCGCCTGGCCGTCACCGGCGAACTGCCCGACTGGGAGCAGCTGCGCGACGCCGGATCGGCGATCAAGACCGACACCATGAACCGGCTGCCCGAGCTGCTGGAGCAGCTGGAGCGGAAGGTCACGGAACACGGCGGCACCGTCCACTGGGCCCGCGACGGCGTCGAGGCCAACGAGATCGTCACCCGGCTGGTCAAGCGGACCGGCAACGACGAGGTCCTCAAGGTCAAGTCGATGGCCACCCAGGAGATCGGCCTCAACGAGCACCTGGAGAGCCAGGGGATCACCGCCCTCGAAACCGACCTGGCCGAGCTGATCGTGCAGCTCGCCGATGACCGGCCGTCGCACATCCTGGTTCCCGCGATCCACCGCAACCGCGAAGAGATCCGGGAGATCTTCCTTCGCCGGATCCCCGGCGTCGACCCCGCACTGGACGCCGCCCCCGCCGAGCTGGCGGCCGCGGCACGCGCGTATCTGCGCGAGAAGTTCATGACGGCCAAGGTGGCCGTCTCCGGCGCCAACTTCGGGATCGCCGAGACGGGCACCCTGTCGGTCGTCGAGTCCGAGGGCAACGGCCGGATGTGCCTGACGATGCCCGAGACGCTGATCACCGTCATGGGCATCGAGAAGCTCCTGCCGCGCTTCCAGGACCTCGAAGTCTTCCTTCAGCTGCTCCCGCGGTCCTCGACCGGTGAGCGGATGAATCCGTACACCTCGCTGTGGACGGGGGTGACGCCGGGCGACGGCCCGCAGGAATTCCACCTCGTGCTGCTCGACAACGGGCGTACGGCCGCGCTCGCGGACACGATCGGGCGCGAGGCGCTCAACTGCATCCGCTGCTCGGCCTGCCTCAATGTCTGCCCGGTGTACGAGCGGACCGGCGGCCACGCCTACGGATCGACCTACCCCGGCCCGATCGGCGCGGTGCTCACCCCGCAGCTCGCCGGCATGCATGCGGCCAAGGACGATCCCAACAGCTCCTTGCCGTACGCCTCCACGCTGTGCGGAGCCTGCTTCGACGCCTGCCCGGTGAAGATCGACATTCCGTCGCTGCTGGTCGAGCTGCGGCACCAGCACACCGAGCAGTCCGGAACGACCGCCGAGAAGCTGGCGATGAAGGCCGCGGCCGCCGTCATGAAGCAGCCGAAGCTGTTCACGGCCGCACAGAAGGCGGCGGGACTCGGGCGCGTACTGGCGGGGCGGAATGGAACGTTCTCCCGTCTGCCGCCGCCGCTCCACGGCTGGAGCGACAGTCGCGACACCCCCGCCCCGCCCAAGCAGTCCTTCCGCTCCTGGCTCGCATCGGCCGAGGGCGCGGCCACGATGCGGGCGGCGGCGGAGGAAGGCGCATGGCACACCGACGACGATCCGCAGGAGGCACCGTGACCGCGACCGCACGTGAGACGGTGCTCCGACGCGTCCAGGACGCCCTGGCCCTCTCCCACCGGCCCGAGGTGACCGTTCCCCGCGCCTACCGCACCGGGAGTTCCCTCCCCGACGGAGAGCGACTCGCCCTCATCGTCGACCGGCTCGTCGACTACCAGGCACAGGTGCGCACCTGTACGGCCGACGCCACCGCGGCGGTGATCGCCGAGGTGCTCCATGCGCGCGGGGCGCGGAAGATCGGGGTGCCTCCGGGGCTCGATCCGGCCTGGCTGGCCGGGTACGACGGGGAGATCCTGACGGACTCCCCGGACATTGCGGTGCCCCGGCTCGACGTGCTGGACGGCGTGGTGACGGCCTCCGCCGTCAGCTGCGCCGAGACGGGCACGATCTTTCTGGACGGCGCCGCGGCGGATCAGGGACGGCGCGCACTGACACTCGTCCCCGACCTGCATGTGTGCGTCGTCGACCTGTCGTCGGTGCGGACCGGTGTGCCGGAGGCGGTGGCACAGCTCCTGCCGGAGCACCCGATCACGCTGATCAGCGGCCCCTCGGCCACCTCCGACATCGAGCTTGAGCGCGTGGAGGGCGTGCACGGCCCGCGCACCCTGGTGGTGGTGATCCGTACCGACGTGTGAGCGGTTCCGGTACGCCGCACAGCGGCCGGACCACCGTCCCCGGCTGATGGCCCGCCCAGCGTGTAACCTGCGCATACAGGTTGTATGCAGTCGGAGCGGGATGTCACGAGTGGGGGAGAGCGGGCGATGCAGTCGGGGCGCGAGAAGGCCTACGCGTATCTCAAGGACAGCGTGCTGACCGACCCGGAGATGCAGGACCGGTTCCTGTCCGAGCAGGAGATCGCGGACCGGATCGGCGTCTCCCGCACTCCGATCCGCGAGGCCCTGCTGCTGCTCGCCGCCGAGGACCTGGTGCGGCTGGTGCCCAAGCGCGGCGCGCATATCGCCCCGCTGTCCGGCCGCGAGATCAGGGACCTGATGGAGATGCGCGGCCTGATCGAGCGCTTCGCCGCGGAGCGTACGACGGAGCGGGGCACCGCACCCCTCGACGAGATGGCGGACATCCTGGCCCACCAGGACACCCTGCGGGGCGAGCACACCACCAAGGAGTTCATCGCCGCCGACCACCGCTTCCACGCCACCCTCGTCGCCGCCGTCGGCAACACCCTGATGAGCCGCCAGTACGACGCCCTGCGCAGCCGCCAGATCAGGGCCGGCGTCCTCGCGCTCTACCGCTCGGGCAACCGCCAGGACGAGGTGCTCGCCGAACACCGGGAGATCCTCGACGGCCTGGTGGCCGGGGATGCCGCGGCCACCTGTGCGGCCATCGACAGCCACATCCGGGCGACCCGGCGCATCCTCCTGGCCGCCTGATCCCCGCGGCCGGGTCCTACAGCCGCCGGTTGTCCAGCACCGCCACGGCCCGCCTGACCCGGGCGGCCTCCTCGGTGTCCACGTCCCCGACCAGCAGGTCCGCGGTGCCGCCCAGCTGTCCGCGGACGGTCCCGTCGGGGCCGATCAGCGCGCTGTGCCCGACACCGTTCGGCGCCTTGGTGAGTGCTTCCGGATCGGCCTGCGGATCCGGGGCGGCCTGGCCCACGGCCGCCAGCCAGACCGTCGCGTCCAGGGCGCGCGCCCGCACCAGCAGGTCCCACTGCGCGCGCTTGCCCGGTCCCGCGCCCCAGGAGGCGGGCAGCACCGATACCGTCGCCCCCGCGTCCGCATGCGCCCGGAACAGCTCGGGGAACCGCAGGTCGTAACACGTCGCCAGGCCCACCCGGACGCCGTCGACATCGATGGTCACCACC
Organism: Streptomyces sp. NPDC048434; assembly: GCF_043200375.1. Lineage (NCBI taxonomy): Bacteria > Bacillati > Actinomycetota > Actinomycetes > Kitasatosporales > Streptomycetaceae > Streptomyces > Streptomyces sp. NPDC048434. The sequence continues at coordinate 20,649 of NZ_JBICXQ010000003.1, forward strand.
CGCGTGCCCGCGGCGACCGTCTCGGACTCCCGGAACCCGAACGCGTCATACAGATGGATCTTGTCGTAGGACTCCTCGACCCCGGGTCCGGTGGCCAGCAGGGTGTTGGCCACCCGCCCGTCGGGCGCGGGCGTGAACATGCCCGCCACCACCGTCACCCCCGTCTCCCAGGCGACCGCTCGCACCCCCTCGGCCCACGGCCCGTCCAGCGGCTCGGCCACCGGAGCCAGCGGTACCCCGAACCGCACCATGGCCGCCTCGGGAAGGACCGCCAGCCGGGCCCCCTCGCGCGCCGCGTGACGGACCTGGTCCTGGACGTCCGCGAGGTTCTCCTTCGGATCGGTCGATGCCGTCATCTGGCACAGCGCGATGCGCATACGGATCTCTCTTCTCTCGTTCCGGTCGGTGTCGTCGGGACCCGGCCGCGGGCCGGTTGCCTCAGATGCCGGACGCACCCGAGGTCATCCTGCCTGCCGGCTGCCCGGCGCCGTTCGCCAGGCGGGTGTACTCCTCGTCCTCATCGTGCGCCGGATCCCGTCCCAGCAGCACGCCCACGGTGGTGACCACGGCGGTCCCGGCCAGGTACAGCGCCAGGGGCAGCCAGCTGCCGAACGAGCCCAGCAGCGCGGTGAACAGCAGCGGCGCGACGGCCCCGCCGATCACCCCGGCCAGCGTGTACGCCAGCGAGGAGCCGGTGTAGCGCAACCGGGGGGTGAACTGCTCGGCGACGAACGCGGCCTGCGGCCCGTACAGCAGGGAGTGGATCGCCAGCGCCACCACCACGCCCAGCACCAGCAGCCCCCACGAACCACTGTCCGCCATGGGGAAGAACACAAACGGCCACACCGCCGCCGCGACCGCGCCGGCGAGATACATCCGGCGCCGGTTCCAGCGGTCCGACAGCGCCCCGGCCAGCGGGATCAGCACGATCTGCAGCGCCGAGCCGATCAGTACGGCCGCCAGCACCTTCCCCCGTGGCAGGCCCAGCTGCTCGGTGGCGTAGGTGAGGACGAAGACGGTGAACATCGCATAGAGCACGTCCGGCGCGACCCGGCTGAGGATCGCGGCCGCCAGGGCCCGCGGCTGGGTCGTGAACACCTCACGGATCGGTGCCTCGGGCCGGCTGCCGCTCGCCTCCATGGCCCGGAAGACCGGGGTCTCCTCCAGTCGCATCCGGATCCACAGCCCGAAGACCACCAGGACACCGGACAGCAGAAAGGCGATCCGCCAGCCCCAGGCCAGGAATTGCTGCTCCGTCAGGAGCGCGCCGAGGGTCGCCAGCACACCGTTGGCCATCAGATTGCCGGCGGGCGGGCCGATCTGTGCCGCCGAGGCCCAGAAGCCGCGCCTGCGGGTATCCCCGTACTCGCTGGTCAGCAGCACGGCGCCGCCCCACTCGCCGCCGACACCGACGCCCTGGGCGAAGCGCAGCAGGACCAGCACCACCGGCGCGGCCGGGCCGATGGTCGCCTGGGTGGGCAGCAGGCCGATCAGCAGGGTCGCGGTACCGATCAGCACCAGCGTCGCCACCAGCACCTTCTTGCGGCCGATGACGTCCCCGAGCCGCCCGAAGAGGAACCCGCCGATCGGTCGCGAGACATAGCCGACGGCATAGGTGGAGAACGCCAGCAGGGTGCCGGTCAGCGGGTCCGCCGACGGGAAGAAGAGCTTGCCGAAGACGAGCGCCGACGCGGCCGAGTAGACCGCGAAGTCGTACCACTCCAGCGAGGTGCCGGTCAGGCTGGCGACGAAGGCGCGCACCAGCGCACCACGGTCGGGGCGGGGTGCCTTGCGGAGCTGCGCACCGCGGTGTTCTTCGTTGTCCATGGGTCAGGGCCACCTCGGAATCGGTTGCTGCACTGCAGGGCATACTTGCTGTATACAAGGCGTATGCGCAACCCTTCCGGGGGGCGAATTTACTTCCGCGCAACCCACTGTGACCTGGAGGAACCATGGCCGCTCTGACCTTCGAGCTCCCTGACGGCACGCAGCGCAGGGTCGAGGTGTCGAGGCTGCTCAACGCCGGGTACGCCGGCCGCAGCCAGGACGATGTGGCCGCTCATGTCGCGGAACTGGCCGAACTCGGCGTGCCCGCACCGTCCACCGTCCCCGCCCTCTACCCGGTCGCGCCCTACTTGGGCCAGCAGACCGCTCAGGTGCCGGTGCAGCACGCCCGTACCTCGGGCGAGGCGGAGTGGGCACTCGTCGTGGACGACACCGGAGATCTGCTCCTCACCGCGGCCTGCGACCACACCGACCGCGCACTGGAGGCGCACGGCGTGGCCTGGAGCAAGAACGCCGGACCCGATGTGCTCGCCCGTACGGCATGGCGACTGGCCGAGGTCGCCGACCGCCTCGACGCCCTGACCCTGCGCGCGTGGGTGACCCCCGTCGGCGGCGGCGAGGAGGTTCTCCTCCAGGACGGCACGGCGGGCGAGCTGCTCACCCCCGGCTACTGGACCGAGGTCCTGCGCGAGCGCGGCGATCTGCGGCCCGGCACGGTCCTGATATCGGGAACCATCCCGATGCGCGACGGCGTCGATCAGTTCGCGGCCCGCTGGCGCGTCGAACTCGCCGACCCGGCCACCGGCCATGTCATCGAGCTCGCCTACGACGTCGTCCCGATGCCGGAGCCGATCGGCTGACCCGCGCCGCGCACACCGGCAGCCCGTCCACGACCGCGGGCCGGGCGGGCACCCCGAAGGGGCGCCTGCCCGGCCCGTACGGGAGCGGGTACCGGAACTGCCGCGGTCCGGCCAGGGTTCAGACGGTGGCCACGGCACCGCCCGTACCGGCGATTTCCTCCGGGCGCAGCAGGGCGGCGAGCCGGTCGGCCGGGAGCAGCCCCTGCTCCAGGACCAGTTCGGCGACGCCGCGCCCGGTGGCGAGCGCCTCCTTGGCGATCGCGGTGGCGGCGGTGTAGCCGATGTGCGGGTTGAGTGCGGTGACCAGCCCGATGGAGTTCTGCACACTTGCGCGCAGCGTCTCCGTATTGGCGGTGATGCCCGAGACACAGCGCTCGGCGAGGGTGCGGCAGGCCGCCCCGAGGTGGGTGATGCTCTCCGAGAGGGAGTGCAGGATCACCGGCTCGAAGGCGTTGAGCTGCAGCTGGCCCGCCTCGGCGGCCATGGTGATGGTGACGTCGTTGCCGATGACCTCGAAGGCGACCTGGTTGACGACCTCGGGGATCACCGGATTGACCTTGCCGGGCATGATGCTCGAACCGGCCTGTACCGGCGGCAGATTGATCTCCGCAAGACCCGCGCGCGGGCCGGAGGAGAGCAGCCGCAGATCGTTGCAGCTCTTGGAGAGTTTGACGGCGACACGCTTGAGGACACCCGACAGATGGACGAACGCCCCGCAGTCCTGGGTGGCCTCGACGAGGTTGGCGGCGGTGACCAGGGGCAGGCCGGTAAGGGCGGCCAGGTGCTCGCGGGCCGCTTCGGCGTAGCCCTTGGGGGCGTTGAGACCGGTGCCGATGGCGGTGGCGCCGAGGTTGATCTCATGGATGAGCAGGACGGCCTCCGCCAGCCGGCTCTGGTCCTCCTCCAGCATCACCGCGTACGCCGAGAACTCCTGGCCCAGGGTCATCGGCACCGCGTCCTGGAGCTGGGTGCGCCCCATCTTGAGGATGTCGCGGAACTCCTCGGCCTTGGCCGCGAAGGCCTCGCGCAGCACGGTCATCGCATCGAGCAGTTCCCGCACGGCAATGATCGTGGCGACATTCACGGCCGTCGGGTAGACGTCGTTCGTCGACTGGCTGAGGTTGACGTGCTCGTTGGGGTGCAGATGGCGGTAGTCGCCCTTGTCGTGGCCCAGGATCTCCAACGCCCGGTTGGCGATGACCTCGTTGGCGTTCATGTTCGTCGACGTACCGGCACCGCCCTGGATGACATCGACGATGAACTGGTCGTGCAGCTGCCCGTCGGCCCGGATGTCCCGGCAGGCGGCGGAAATCGCGTCGGCCCGCTCCGGATCGAGCAGCCCGAGGTCCTGGTTGGCCCGGGCCGCGGCCTCCTTGACGGCGGCGAGCGCATTGATCAGGTGCGGGTAGGTGGCGATCGGCGTACCGGTGATGGGGAAGTTCTCCGCGGCGCGCAGGGTGTGCACGCCCCAGTACGCGTCGGCGGGTATCTCGCGGTCGCCGAGCAGATCGTGTTCGCGGCGGTGGCCGGCGGCAGTCATGGTGCAGGTGGTCCTTTGTGAGCTGGGGGGGAGGGGGTGCCGTGTACTGACGCAGCGTCAGTTGTGGTGCGGAGTCAGCGCCTCCGTCGCCCGTAGCGTCCCGACCGGTGCGCCACCGCCGATGACGGGGGTGGTGGCGAAGGGGGCCAGGACTGTGGGGTCGACCCCACAGTGCGCCAGGGCCGCCGCCGTGACCGGCATCCGGGCGCGGTCGGCGCCGTCGGCTATCTTCACGCCGACCGCCCGCCCGTCAGGCAGCGCCGCGATCTGTACGCCCTCGAAGCCGTCCTTGGCGAGCAGACCGGGCACCGCCCGCACCAGGCGGGCAACGTCCCGTCCGCTGCCGGAGACCATCTCCGGGTGCTCGCGCATGGCGTGTGCGACCCGGCCCTCGTCGGTGCCGGAGGCGGCCGTCGCCAGCCGGGCGGCGGCCCGGGTCAGACCGTGCAGGGACACGGAGAACAGCGGGGCGCCGCAGCCGTCGACCGTGACCCGGGCGATGCCCTGGCCGGTGAGGTCCTCCACGGTGGCGGCGAGTTCCCGCTGCAACGGGTGCCCGGGGTCGAGGTAGTTGTCCGGGCACCAGCCCCGGGCGCGGGCCGTCAGCAGCATGGCGGCGTGCTTGCCCGAGCAGTTCTGCGCGAGGCGGGTGGGCCCGAGGCCGCGGCGGAGCCACTCGTCCCGTACGTCCGGGCCGTACGGCAGATCGGGGACATTGCGCAGCTCGTCCTCGGCGAGCCCGCCGGTGGTCAGGATGCGCCGGGCGGTGGCCAGATGCCGTTCCTCACCGGAGTGGCTGGCCGCGACGAGGGCCAGCGCCTCGTCGTCGAGCGGCGGCAGCCCCGCGCGCAGCAGACCGACCGCCTGGACCGGCTTGAGCGCCGAGCGCGGGTAGAACGCGGCCTCGATGTCGCCCGCCTGGAATTCCACGCTCCCGTCGGCCGCCAGCACCACGACCGAGCCGTGGTGGACGCCCTCGACGAGTCCTCCGCGCACCACATGGGCGACGGGAACGTGGGCCGGTTCGCGGACCGCGGGTGGTTCGCCCGGAGCGCGGTGCGGCGGCAGGATGGTGCTCTGGCTCATGATCAGTTCTCGGTGCTTTCGCTGCTGTGGGGGTTTTCGGGGTGCGGGGTGCGGGCCGCGCTGCCGGTGCCCGCCGTGAGGCCGGTGCCGTCGGCGGCCGTCTGCCCGCCGCTGTCGCGCGCCGCCGCGTCCCGGAGGGTGTCGACCCGGCCCCGTACCAGGAACCAGCCCCCGACCAGCGCGGCCGCGACCGCGGGCAGCGACAGCACGGTCGTACGGCCGGCTCCGCCGTCGGCCCACATCAGCACCAGGACGAAGGCCAGGAAGGCCAGCGTCACGATCTCGGTCCAGGGCGAGCCGGGGAGCCGGTAGCCGGGGCGGACCAGCAGCCCGGCCTGGGTCTTCCGCCAGAAGAGCAGATGGCAGACCATGATCATGGCCCAGGTGCTGAGGATGCCGATCGCCGCGAAATTCAGCACGATCTCGAACGCCTCGCTCGGCACGATGTAGTTGAGGCCCACGCCCAGGACGCAGACTCCCGACGTGAGCAGAATGCCGCCGTAGGGGACCTGGCTTCGGCTCATCACCCCGGTGAACCGCGGCGCGGAGCCGGACATCGCCATCGAGCGCAGAATGCGCCCGGTCGAGTAGAGGCCGGAGTTGAGGCTGGACATCGCGGCCGTGAGCACGACGAGGTTCATCACACCGCCCGCGGCCGGCACCCCGACGTTGGACAGCACGGTGACAAAGGGGCTCTCGCCGGCCGAGTACGAGCTCCAGGGCAGCAGCATGGCCAGGAGGACCACCGAGCCGACGTAGAACAGCGCCACCCGCCACATGATCGAGTTGATCGCCCTGGGCATGATCTTCTCCGGCTCCGCGGTCTCGCCGGCCGTGACACCGACCAGCTCGACCGAGGCGTAGGCGAACACCACACCCTGGATGACCAGCAGCATCGCCAGTGTCCCGGTCGGGAAGAGCCCGCCGTGGCCGGAGATCAACGCGGGCCCGGGGGAGTGGCCGGCGACCGGATGCTGGGTGACCAGCAGGAAGATGCCGATCAGCATGAAGGCGACCAGCGCACCGACCTTGACGATCGCGAACCAGAATTCCAGCTCACCGAAGATCTTCACGGAGATGAGGTTCACGGTCAGCACGACCGCGAGCGCGATCAGCGCGATCACCCACTGCGGCACATCGGAGAACATGCCCCAGTAGTGCGTATAGGTCGCCACCGCGGTGATGTCGGCGATCCCGGTGGTCGCCCAGTTCAGGAAGTACATCCAGCCCGCGACGAACGCCCCCTTCTCACCGAGGAATTCCCGGGCGTACGACACGAACGCACCCGAGGACGGCCGGTGCAGCACCAGCTCACCCAGGGCGCGCACCACGAGGAAGGCGAACAGCCCGCAGAGTGCATACGCCACGGCCAGCGACGGCCCGGCGTCGGCGAGCCGGCCGCCGGCGCCGAGGAACAGCCCGGTGCCGATCGCCCCGCCGATCGCGATCATGTTGACGTGCCGGGACGTGAGGGACTTCTGGTACCCGGCGTCACCGGCATCCACATGCCCGCCCGTCCGTTGCGCGGCGTCCCGCCCCGCTTCCTGTTGTTGCTGCCGTTCCGCCTGCCGGAGGGATTGCTCGCTCACGCGTGATCCTCGTCTTCCGTGGAGGGGGTCGTACGGTGTGGCGGCCGCACGATGGTGGTCAGCGTCGTCTCGACGCGTGCGAGGTGGTGCGTCATGGCTTCCACCGCGTCGTGCTCGGAACTGTCGACAAGTGCCTCGACGATCGCCCGGTGCTCCCGGTTCGACTGCTCGCGCCGCCCGCCGAGCTCATTGAGGAAGGCCGACTGGCGGGCCAGTGCATCGCGGATCTCCTCGATGACTCTGCGGAAGACCGGATTGCGGGCGGCCTGGGCGACGGCGAGATGGAAGAGGGAGTCCATCGCCACCCATGCGGTGGTGTCGGTCTCCTGCTCCATCCGCTCCAGCAGATGGGTCAGCTGATCGAGGTCCTCCGGCGTCCGGCGCAGCGCCGCGTAACCGGCCACCGGGATCTCGACATGACGGCGCACTTCCAGGAGGTCGCTCGCCACATAGTCGCCGAAGGTCGGGTCCGCCACCGCGCCGTCGGAGACGACGAAGGTGCCCTTGCCGGTACGTGAGACGGTCAGGCCCATGGTCTGGAGCGCCCGCAGCGCCTCCCGGAGCACGGGCCTGCTCACCTCCAGCCGCCGGCAGAGCTCCGCCTCCGAGGGGAGCTTGTCCCCGACCGCGTACTCGCCCCGCTCGATGGCGCCGCGCAAGTGGTGCAGGACCGCTTCCATCGCGCTGATCCGCCGGGGCACATCGCCAGCTGTCTGGCTGTCTGACAGGTTCACCCCGGGATCGTCGGACCCGGCCGGGGGAGCTGTCAAGGGGTGGGGCGCAGATGATTCCTCTGGGCCGGCACACAGACCTGGTCCCGGACCTGCGCCGCATCCGGTCCGGACCCGGTCCCGGGGCGCCTCGCACCCTCGCCCCTACGTCCCCCGCGCCGTCGTGTGACGAGGCCGCTATTGCGGGCGCGGCGCCGCCTCGTCACACGGTCCGCTGCCGCGGAAGTCCAGCATGTAGAAGACCTTGTCGTAGCGGCGTCCGCCCATCGCGACGAAGTCGGGGAGACGGCCGTACTCGCGGAAGCCGAGCGACCGGTAGAGCTCCAGCGCCCTGGTGTTGTCGCCCCGGGCGTCCAGGGTGAGGACCTCGATCCCGGCATCCCGGGCGTCCTCGACCAGGCCGGTGGTCAGCGCCCGGCCGACACCGCGGCCATGGGCCTCGGACGCCACCGCGAGCTTTTCCAGGTCCGCGTGCTGCCGATTGGTCGCACGGGCATAGCGCAGCCAGTACCCCAGCCCGACCAGCCGGCGGTCGGCGTAGGCCGCACGCAGCGCCCCGTCCCCGGCCCGCGCGGCGCGCAGCACACGGTCGACGAGCTCCGCCACCTCGTCCGCCGGGGGCGGCTCGGCCCAGCCCAGCGGTGCACCGCCGCGCACCAGGTCCGCCAGGATCCGGTGTGCCGACGCGGCGAAGCCGGCCGCCGGCTCCGGATCGGCGGACAGCTGTATCGCGTCGAGGATGTCGAGCCCGGGGCCCGTCCCGCCGGTCGTCGCGCCATTCATGATCGGCAGCCTACGGTGTGGCCGCACGTCCCGTCCGGCCCGTGGCGGCACCCGGTCCGCGGAGCGCGGTGGCGGGTGAGCTGCCGGGCGGCGGCGGGCGTACGGACCGCCGCGCGCAGGTGCGGTTCAGTGGGTGCTCGCCCATCGGTAGCGGTGTTCGGGGCGTCCGGTGTCGCCGTATTTGAGGGTCAGGATGATGTGGCCGCTGCGTTCGAGGTGTTTGAGGTAGCGCTGGGCCGTGGAGCGGCTGACACCGGCGCGTTCGGCGACCTCGTGGGCGGACAGTGGATGCCCGGCCGCACCCAGGACCCGGCGGATCAGATCGACGGTCGCCGCAGAGTGGCCCTTGGGGAGCTCCGTGTGCGGGGCGTCGGTGGTCCGGAAGGCGCCGAAGATCCGGTCTACCTGTTCCTGGCCCGCCTCACCGCGGCCCCCCACCCCCTCCACGGTCCGGCGCAGCGCGGCGTAGCCTTCGAGCTTGGCGCGCAGTCCGGAGAAGCCGAACGGCTTGACGAGGTATTGCAGCGCACCAGAGCGCATCGCGTCCTGGACGGTGGCGACATCACGCGCCGCCGTCACCATGATCACGTCGGCGCGGTGGCCGAGCTGCCGCAGCCGTCGCACCAGCGCCAGGCCCGTTTCGTCGGGCAGATAGTGGTCGAGCAGCACCAGATCGACAGGGGCGCGCTCCAGGGCGGCCAGCGCCTGCGCGGCGGTGTGGGCACGACCGGTGACCCGGAAGCCGGATACCTGGGAGACATACGCGGCATTGATCTCGGCGACGTGGAAGTCATCGTCCACGACCAGGACATCGATCATCGTGCTGCTCCGCTCGGCAGGGGTCTTCGCTCCGGCGGCTCCGCTCGCCCGCCGCGCGCCGGCCGTCGTGGCGCTCCTGTCACCGTGCTTCTCCCTTCATCGTGGCTCTCCCGCGGCCGTGAGCTGAGGCCCGCGCGAGTCGTCCTGCCGGGCGAGCGCCTCCGGCAGGACGACGGTGAAGACCGCGCCGCCGCCCGCGCGGGCGGTCACCCGGGCCATTCCGCCGTAGCGCTCGGCGAGCCGGCGCACCAGCGCCAGGCCGATGCCCCGGCCGCGGTGGAAGGCCACCGGGCGCGCGGACGGCCGGGCTCCGGCGGACGGGACTTCCTTGGTGGACCAGCCCTCGGCGAAGATCCGCTCCCGTAGCGGCGGCGGCACCCCCGGCCCGGTGTCCGAGACCCGCAGTACGGCGGTGGTGCGCTCGGCCCGCAGTTCGACCTCGACGAACGGCTCGTCGCAGCGGCGCTCCCCGGTGGCGTCCAGCGCATTGTCGATGAGATTGCCCAGCACGGTCACCAGGTCGCGCGGATCGACCACCGCATCGGGCAGCAGCGTCGCGGGCGACACCCGCAGTGACACTCCGCGTTCGGCCGCGATGGCGGCCTTGCCGACGAGCAGTGCGGAGAGCAGCGGATCGTGCACCCGCTCCGCGATCTGTTCCGCGGAGGCCCGCTGCGCACTGGCCACTTCGCTGACGAACTCCACCGCCTTGTCGTGCCGGCCGAGTTCCAGCAGCCCGCGCACCGTGTGCAGCTGATTGGCATGCTCGTGGTCCTGGGCCCGCAGCGCGTCCAACAGCCCCTGGGTACTGTCCAGTTCACGGCCGAGCAGCTCCAGCTCGGTGCGGTCCCGCAGGGTCACCACCGCCCCGCCGTCCGGGGTCGGCATACGGTTGGCGACCAGCACCCGTCCGCCGCTGACGGCCAGCAGATCCGCGCCGTCCACCCGCCCGGCCAGCACATCCGTCGTCCGGCCCGGCGGCAGCACCTCGTCCAGCGCCCGCCCGGCGGCCCGCGTATCCAGGCCCAGCAGTCGCGCGGCCTCGTCGTTGACCAGCCGGATGCGGCCGCGCCGGTCGAAGGCGACGACACCCTCACGGATACCGTGCAGCATCGCCTCCCGCTCGTCGAGCAGTGCGGAGATATCGGCGAACGCCACTCCGTGCGTACGGCGTCGTAGTCTGCGGGAGAGCACGACCGCGGCCAGCACGCCGACGGCCAGCGCCGCTCCCGCGTACCGCAGCAGCCCGGGGATGGTGCCGAACAGTCGCCCCCGGACACTGTCGTAGGCGATACCGACCGACACCGCGCCGACGATCCGGCCGCGGTCATCGCGCAGCGGCACCTTGGCGCGGGCCGACCGCCCCAGCGTGCCGGTGTCGATCTGCCGCACCTGCCGCCCGGCGAGGGTCCGGCTCGGGTCGGTGGAGACGTGCCGGCCGATCTCGTCGGTGTTCGTGTGCGACCAGCGCACTCCGCGGGTGTCCATCACAACGATGTACAGCGCCCCGGTCGCGGTACGGATCCGTTCCGCGTCGGCCTGCACCGGACCGTGCGCCGTCGGCCCGGTGGTGACCAGCTCCCGGACGAGGTCCGGGTCGGCGGCGGTGGTCTGGGCGATGGACAGCGCCCGGCGCATCGCCTGGTCGTCCAGCTCGGAGCTGAGCGGGGCGAGGAACAGGCCGGTGGCGAGCACCATGACACCGGTGGTCAGGGTGACTTGTGCGGTCAGCACCTGCGCAAAGACCCGTCGGGGCCAGCGGATCCGCATGGGGTCTCCCTTGTCTCCGGCCCCCGCACCCTTGCGGAACCGAATCTTCCTTTTTACCTCGCGGTGCCCGCACCGTAAGCCGTGAGTGAGCGGAGGCGCACCCCCTGGTGACGACTTAGCCGTTCTAGCGTGAGCAAAATGAGCACAACAGGGCTTGCGCGCAGAAAGGTGGCTTGCGCCCACAAGGCTGCCGCTGTGGCCCGGATCACTTCTAGCCTCCCCAGCCATGAACAGCCACACGAGCCCCGCTATCGAACTACGGGGTACGAGCAAGGCATTCCGGACTCCCTCGGGGGCGCTGCACACCGCCGTCCGGGATCTGGATCTGGTCGTCGAACGCGGGGAGTTCGTCGCGGTCGTCGGCCCCACCGGGTGCGGTAAGTCCACCACGCTGACCCTGGTCAGCGGCCTGGAGGAGCCCACCGAAGGCGAGGTGCTGGTCGCCGGTGAGCCGGTCAGCGGCATCGGGGACAAGATCGGATTCGTCTTCCAGCAGGACGCGGTCTTCCCCTGGCGCACCGTGCTGTCGAATGTGATGGCCGGCCCCCGGTTCCGCGGTGTACCGAAGGCCGAGGCCAGGCAGCGGGCACGGGACTGGCTCGCCCGGGTCGGGCTGGCGGCCTTCGAGGACCGCTATCCCCACCAGCTCTCCGGCGGGCAGCGCAAGCGCGTCGCCCTCGCCGCGACCTTCGTCAACGACCCCGAACTCCTGCTCATGGATGAGCCGTTCTCCGCCCTCGATGTGCAGACCCGGGCGCTGATGTCGGACGAGCTCTTGGAGCTGTGGTCGGGGACCGGCGCCTCCGTCGTCTTCGTCACCCACGACCTGGAGGAGTCCATCGCCCTCGCCGACAAGGTCGTGGTCATGACCGCCGGTCCGGCCACCGTCAAGGAGGTCTTCGAGATCGATCTGCCGCGCCCCCGCAAGGTCGAGTCGGTCCGTCTGGAACCGAGGTTCATCGAGATCTACCGGGAGATCTGGTCCTCGCTCGGCGAAGAGGTCCGGATCACCCGCGAGAGGGGTGCCGCAGATGTCGCCTGAGACCGTGACCCCGGTCAAGTCCCCGGCCGGAGCGGACCGTACGGACCGTTCGCAGGCCAGGGCGCGGGCCGCGCGCCAGCACAAGATCATGGTCCACGGCACCCGGGTGCTGCTGCTCGTCGTCCTGATCGGACTGTGGGAGTGGCTGGCCCGCGCCGCCGTCATCGATCCCTTCAACTTCTCCATGCCCTCCAGGATCTGGAACCAGATGAGCCAGTGGGCGCTGCACGGCACCCCGCAGGGCTCGCTGTGGGAGCAGATCTGGTACACGCTCTACGAAGCGCTCCTCGGCTGGGTCATCGGCGTGATCGGCGGTGTGGTGCTGGGGATCGCGCTCGGCCGGATCCGCTTTCTCGCCGAGGTACTCGGCCCGTACATCAAGGTGCTCAACGCACTGCCGCGCATCGTCCTCGCCCCCATCTTCCTCATCTGGTTCGGCCTCGGACCGGCCTCCAAGGTCGCCTCCGCCGTCGTCCTCGTCTTCTTCCCGGTCTTCTTCAACGCCTTCCAGGGCGCACGGGAGGTCGACCGCAACCTGGTCGCCAACTCCCGGATCCTCGGCGCGAGCAACCGCCAGGTCACCCTGCAGGTGGTGATCCCCTCCGCCACCTCATGGATCTTCACCAGCCTGCATGTCAGCTTCGGCTTCGCGCTCATCGGCGCGATCGTCGGCGAGTACATCGGTGCCACCAAGGGCCTCGGCCTGCTGGTCGCGGCGTCCCAGGGCACCTTCAACGCGGCCGGTGTGTACGCCGCCATGGTGATCCTCGCCGTCGTCGCCCTGCTCGCCGAAGGCCTGCTGGCCTTCCTCGAACGCCGGCTCTTCCGCTGGAAGCCGGCCGATGCCGGCGACGGCCGCTGAACCCCGCCCCACCGACCCCTTTCCACCTCAAAAGGACGTGACCATGCATACCTCACGGAAGATCTCGGCCGCCGTGGCCGCCGCCACCCTCGCCCTGACCACCCTCACCGCCTGCGGCGGCTCCTCGGCCGCCGGCTCCGACGACACGAACGGCAAGGTCAAGATCATGGTGGGCGGCCTCGACAAGGTCATCTATCTGCCCGCGAGACTCACCCAGCAGCTCGGCTACTTCCAGGACGAAGGCATCCACGTCACGCTGCTGACCGAACCGGCCGGTGTACAGGCCACCACCTCGCTGGTCTCCGGCGACGTACAGGGCGTCGTCGGCTTCTACGATCACACCCTCGATCTGCAGGTCAAGGGCAAGCAGGTGGAGTCGGTGGTCCAGCTCGCGCACGCCCCCGGCGAGGTCGAAGTCGCCTCCGACAAGGCGTCCGGCGGCCTCACCTCCGCCAAGGACTTCAAGGGCAAGAAGCTCGGCGTCACCGGCCTCGGCTCCTCCACCGACTTCCTGACCAAGTACCTCGCGGTCAAGAACGGTGTGCAGACGAACGAGTTCACCCCGGTGGCGGTCGGTGCCGGCCAGACCTTCATCTCGGCCCTCCAACAGGGCTCGATCCAGGGCGGGATGACGACGGACCCGACGGTCGCGCAGATCCTGGACAAGAAGCTCGGCAAGGTCCTCATCGACATGCGCACCCCCGAGGGCTCGAAGAAGGCGCTCGGCGGCCCCTATCCCTCGTCCAGTCTCTACATGAACACCGACTGGGTGAACAGCCACAAGGAGACCGTGCAGAAGCTGGCCCGCGCCTTCGTGAAGACCCTCAAGTGGATGTCCACGCACACCGCCGAGCAGATCGCCGCGAAGATGCCGTCCGACTACGCCCAGGGCGGCAAGGAACTGTACGCCCAGTCGATCAAGGCCACCCTGCCGATGTTCACCAAGGACGGGGTGATGCCGGCCGACGGCCCCGCCACCGTCGAACGCGTCCTGAAGGCCTTCAACCCCAACCTCAAGAACGCCACGGTGGACTTGAAGAAGACCTACACCACCGAATTCGTCAAGAAGTAGGACCGGCTCACGGACGGCACCACGGCACGGCTCATACGAAGCTGATCCCCGCCCGGTCCGGCAACGGATCGTCCACCAGCTGCCACAGCGGAACGGCGACATTGCCGCCGCCGTAGCGGCCGCCGAACTGCAGGCCCAGCACACGGTGGTGGTCGGTGAGGTCGATGACGGGTGAGCCGCTGTTGCCGCCCGGCGCGGAACAGCCGTGCCTGATGACGTTCCGGCCCGGCACCGGCTCCGTGGCGGTGCCGGGCCGCAGCCGTTTGACGTCGTAGAGGTCCATGAACATCCGGCGCATCGACTCCGGTTCGTTGCGCCGGCCGTCGTACGCCGGGGTAGTCGCCGCGCCGTGCCGTCTCGGTCTCGGCGTGGACACCCGGACCGGTGCTTGTGCCTCCCGCCGCTCAGCTGTGCTGCAGCACGATGTCGTCGTGCGAGGCGAGCCGTCTCCAGCGTTCCCCGGGGGCGCGTACGGCGGGCAGTAGATCGGCGGCGGGAAGGGGCCCCAGGTTCAGCGAGGTGAGCTCGACGACATGCGCCACCGGCACCTGGAACGTCCGGAACGCGCCCAGGGGCGGCGGCGCCCCCGGCGTCGCGCCGGCCAGGGCCCGCTCGGCGTCCCGGGTCAGGTCCGGGCTCTGGTCGAGGACGAACGCCGTCGCCGCCAGCGAGCCGTCCCGGAGGAACGCCACCACTTTCCAGAAGCGCATCGGCACTTGGACGCCCCGGTACGGCGGGTCCGAGTCGTGCAGTACGGGCCCGGTCAGGACGGCCAGCTTGCGGTCGAACCGGGCGACGCCGTCGAGCAGATGGTTCTCCAGCCCCTGCCAGACCTGCTTGCCCTGGTTGAACACATCCGCCTGCGGGGCGGCGTTCGTGAAGTGGAAGGTGTCCGCATTGGCCTGGTGCGCCTCCGCGGCCCCACCCCACACGGGATCGAGCCGGCGCACCAGATGCCCCTTGTCCAGGGAGTTGTCGCGGTACACCTCGTTGCCGGTCTGCCGGTCCTCGTCCAGCCGCGGATCGAACTGCCAGCCGCTCTCCCGCGGCACCTGCTCCACCAGACGCCCGCCGTCGATACAGACCGCGGCGGCCGCCGCCATCCGCCGGTCCGGGCGCAGCACCACGGTGAAGTGGGTGTAGGGCAGCACCACCGTCTCCACCGCGGGGCTGCTGGGCATCGGCAGCGGTACGGGCACTCCGAGGAAGTGCTCGTCATAGCCCGCACGGTCGGCCATGGACTGCCCGGCCGCCGTCCCGGCCACCGCCCCACCGGCCCATGGGGAATCGGATGGGATCATGCGGTAACCGCTTCCCGGTGGCGCGGACCGCCGATCGGCGCCCGCGCCGAAGCCACTCGAACAGCCGGGCGCACCTCCTCGCTCCGCCCGCGGGGGTCCGGTCGGACCTACTCGGCGGGGTAAATGTCTCCGCTGGCCATACCGCTTTCCTGTTCACTCTGGGACCGGAGCCTGAGGGCCTTCTCCTGGAGCCGCTTCCGCTCCTCCGGGTCGCCCGCGCGTTCCGCGGCCGCCTGCAATTCCTGGGCCTTCTCGCGCATCTGCTGGATGCGTCCGCGTGATTCTCCTGTTGCGCTCATGATCTGTCCTTGAACGGTGTATGGAGAGCTGCCTTACCAGCGAATCAGGCTCGGCGGCGCTCGGCACCTCGAAGAGCTACGCCCCGTGAGGGCGGCTGCCCGACCGTAATCACCGGGAAGAACAGGTGGCGCCACACCACCTTCCGGTGGGTCTGCGGAGCCGTCCCCAGCCCGCCGAGAGCGGCCGGGCCGCGCCGTCGAGGACCGATCCGAGTCCACGCCCGGCGCCCGCTGATCCGGTCCGCCGATACGCGACCGTCGCGCGCGGCACGCCCGGGCGTACCGGCGTGTCTCCACCGGATGGCCTTCCTGAATGGCGGGGGCACACGGAAGGGACGTTGGCTGAAGCTCAGCACTCTCAACGTCCGCCGAGTGTCAGCGCTTCTGGTGTTTGACGCTCCCCTCGTTCAGTGGAGTCCCTCCATGACATCCGAACCAGCACTTTGTGGGGGCGACGCCGGACTGTCATCGACAGAACCCGGCGAGCACTTTCCGCCCATGACCCCTGAGAACAACTCGGCCCACACGCTTCTGTGGGAGGCAGTCACCCATCGGCCCCTGGAGGAAGTCGCCGCCCTGGTGGAACTGCTCCAGCGCAGCGGCGACGTTCCCAACCCCGGCGACGAAGCCCTGCGCATGGCAGTGGTTTCCCGGCCGGTGAGCGAGGTCGCCGCGCTCTTCGACATGCTGCGGGCGACCCCGCACACCGCAGAGTCGAGCTATGAGGCGCTGCGCGCGGTGGCCGTCGACCGGTCCGTCGAGGAGGTGGCGCAGCTGATCGAGCTGTTCGACCGTACGAAGAACGGCGGCGCCGGTTTCCACGGCATGGCCGATCACTTCCCGCCCGGCCCCGGTGACCCCGGCGAGCCCGAACCCACCGCGTCCATGCATGTACTCGACCCCGATGTCCGCCCCTTGGGCCGCAACGGGCAGCCGATCCCCACCGCACACCGCGAATCCGTGCTGAGCCAGCCGCCTCAGCGCACGCCCTGGTCCCAGCGGCCCCCCGGCGCCATGCCGCACGGCGGCCCGCCGTGGGCCTCCCCGGCCGATGCGGCCCGGCAGCAGCCGGGATACGCGGTCCCCGGTGTGCTGCGGTCCGTACTGCGCTGGCCCGCTGCCGCGGCCCTGGCGCTGTGCGGTCTGAGCCATCTGCCGGTGAACTCGTCGCACCTGCAGGGCGCCCAGGCGGCCGCCGGGCTCTCGATGGCCATCGCCGTCGTGTACCTGCTGCTGGCCGGCTGGCTGGCGATGCGCGACACCGCCCTGGTCTGGACCGTGAGCGCCGCCGCGGCGATGATCATCATCGCCCTGCACGCCCTGTCCCGGGCCGGCGTCTTCGCCCCCCTGGGCAGCGGCCTGGGAGACGCGGGCATGTGGCCCGAGCTGCTGGCGGTGGGCCTGGCGGTGGTCAGCGCCGGACTCGCGGGCGCGGCGCTGCTCTTCCGCCCGCGCCAGGCAGGTCCGGCCGCCGCGCGCGCCTAACAGGCGACGGCGCAACGGCCGCCAAGGGCGCGGGCCGAGACCCAGGTCAGGGTCTCGGCCCGCGCCCTTGGCGGCCGTTGACGCGCGTGGCCGCCCGGCGCATCGGGAGCCGGAAGAGGATCAGGCGCCGGAGGAGCCGGAGACGCCGGACTGCCCGGAACCTGCCCGCTCAGTCCTTGGACGAATACCGGTGCAGAATCCAGGCGGGCAGCGCGAACCAGCAGATCACGAACCAGGCGACCAGCCCCGCGACGACCCAGGGGACGACGGAGTTGTGCAGGGCGATGCGCAGGATCAGCAGCAGCGCGGAGGCGACCGTCGCCAGCAGCAGGACGATCCCCAGCACGGCCAGGCGGGAGGCCCACAGCACCGTCTCCGGCTTCAACCGGTGCCCGGTGACCAGCCGGTGAAAGGTGACCGTGCCGACCAGCGCGCCGGTCGTGGCCGCCCCCAGCAGGACCGTCACCACGTAGATGGCCTTGTCGGTCTGTCCGAGCGTGACGAAGCGCGGGGTGAAGACGACGGTGAGCAGAAACGCGAAGAGGATCTGCACCCCGGTCTGGATCACCCGCACCTCTTGCAACAGTTCGTTCCACCGCCGGTCGGCCCGCTCCTCCGGCGACTCGTGACGCCCCTGGGACGTGTCGCGCGGGCCCAGCGGGGTCACCCGGCACCCGGCTGTTTCTCGTCGGTGCGAAACGCCAGCTCGTTGTCCTTCACCTCCACGCGCACCGTGCCACCGGCCGACAGCGCACCGTCCAGCAACAGCCGCGAGAGCGCATTGTCGACCTCCCGCTGAATGGTGCGCCGCAGCGGCCGGGCCCCGTATTCGGGCTGGTGGCCGCGGTGGGTGAGCCAGTCCACGGCGCCGGGCGTGAACTCGACGGAGATGTCCTGGGCGCGCAGCCTGCGGGTGGTCCCGTCGAGCAGCAGACCGGTGATCTGCCGCAGCTGGTCGTCGGTGAGCCGGCGGAAGACGATGATCTCGTCGAGGCGGTTGAGGAATTCCGGGCGGAAGTGTTCGCGCAAGGTGCCCAGCGCCCGTTCCCGCGCGCCGTCGCCGGCCTCCGCCCCCGTGCTTTCCGGGCCGAAGCCGAGCACCCCGCGACCGCCGCTGAGCGCCTCGGAGCCGAGGTTGCTCGTCATCACGATGACGGTGTTCTTGAAGTCGACCCGGCGGCCCTGGGAGTCGGTCAGATGCCCGTCGTCGAGGACCTGCAGCAGGATGTTGAAGACATCGGGGTGCGCCTTTTCGACCTCGTCGAGCAGCAGCAGCGAATACGGGTGGTGGCGCACCGCCTCGGTCAGCTGGCCCGCATCCTCATGGCCGACATATCCCGGGGGAGCACCGACCAGCCGGCTGACCGTGTGCCGCTCCTGATACTCGCTCATGTCCAGGCGCACCATCCGGTCCTCGCTGCCGAACAGCGCCTCGGCGAGCGCGCGGGCCAGCTCGGTCTTGCCCACGCCCGTCGGACCGAGGAACAGGAAGCTGCCGATCGGGCGGTCGGGGTCGGCAAGGCCGGCCCGCGAACGCAGGATCGCCTCGGAGACGGCCGTGACCGCGTCGTCCTGGCCGATCACCCGGGTGTGCAGCCGTTCCTCCAGCCCGAGCAGCCGCTCCTTCTCCTCCTGGGTCAGGCTGCTCACGGGCACGCCGGTCTGCCGCGACACGATCTCGGCGATGTCCTCGGCGGTGACCTCCACGATCCGGCAGTCGCTCGGCGGCTTGCCCTGACCGGCCTCGATCCGCACGGTGAGTTCGGCGACCCGGTCACGCAGCTCGGTGGCCCGCTCGTACTGCTCCGCGGCGACCGCCTGGTCCTTGTCCCTGACCAGCTGCTCCCGCTCGCGTTCCAGATCGCGTACGTCGGTGCCCTTGGCACCCGAGCGGAGCCGGACCCGGGCGCCGGCCTGGTCGAGCAGGTCGATCGCCTTGTCGGGCAGGAAGCGGTGGGCGATATAGCGGTCCGAGAGCTCGACCGCCGCGAGCAGCGCCTCGTTCGTGTAGCGCACCTGGTGATGTGCTTCGTAGCGGTCCTGCAGCCCGCGCAGAATCTGCACCGTGTCGGCGACATTCGGCTCGGGCACGAGGATGGGCTGGAAACGGCGGGCGAGCGCGGCGTCCTTCTCGATGTTCCGCCGGTACTCCTCCAGGGTGGTGGCGCCGATGACATGCATCTCGCCACGTGCCAGGGCGGGCTTGAGCATATTGCTCGCTTCCAGGGAACCGCCGTCCCCGCTGCCCCCGCCGGCGCCGACGACCGTGTGCAGCTCATCGATGAAGACGATCAGGGAGTCGGGGTGTGTGCGGACCTCCTCGATGATGGCGTTCATCCGCTCCTCGAAGTCACCGCGGTAGCGGGTGCCGGCGACGACGGCCGTCAGATCCAGGGCGACGACGCGCCGGCCCGACAGGTTCTCGGGGACGTCTCCGTCGGCCAGACGCTGGGCCAGGCCCTCGACGATCGCTGTCTTGCCCACCCCCGCATCGCCGACCAGCACCGGGTTGTTCTTCCCCCGGCGGGAGAGCACCTCGATGGTCTGCTCGATCTGCTCCTCGCGGCCGATGACCGGGTCGATCCGGCCCGCCCGGGCCAGGTCGGTCAGATCGCGGCTGTACTTGTCCAGGGTCGGTGTGTCGTGCTTCGGCGGGGTGCCGTGATCGGGTCCCGCGGGCGGGGTCCCGGAGCTGCCCTGCGGTGCGGCCTGCGGATCGAAGTGGGCGAGGTTCAAAATGCGCCCCGCTGCCGAGTCCATGTTGGCCGCCAGCGCGTCCAGTACGTGCTCCGGGCCGATGTACGAGGATCCGTGGTCCCGCGCCAGATCGTGCGCGCCCAACAGCGCCCGCTTGACCGCGGGGGTCACGGCGACGCTGGACTGCTTCGGCCCCGAACCTGCGCCGCGGTCGATCTCGGCCGCCAGTGCGTCGGGGTCCGCCCCCGCCTGCTGCAGCAAGCTGCGGGTCGGTTCGGCGGCGAGGGCGGCCCGCAGGAGGTGCTCGGTGCCGAGTTCGGGGCTGCCGTGCTCGGCGGCGTAAGCGGCTGCGGAGGTCACCAGATCCCGGGCGGGACCGCTCATCATGCGTGCGATGTCCGCCTGCCGGGGCGCGGGCTTCCCCGGCTCGCCGCTCGCGGACTGCGCGGCACCGAAGAAGCGCGCGAGGAAGTCACCGAAGGAGTCCGGGCCGTAACCCTCCGGACCCATGAATCCATTGCCCATGTGTGTCCGTTCCGCTGCCACGGCGGTACCGCGACATGCTGCCTGGTCGGGTTCCTTGTGCTGTTGCTTCTGCTTCGTGGTCTTGTCCGGCGGATGCCCGGGAGAGGCGACGCCACACGTCACACACGACTCCACTGCTTCAGGATCAGGGCCCGCAACTCCATCCGCACCCGGGCAGGCCACGGCCCGGTGCCCCGCATCCGGCCCCGGAGCGCCCGGTCCGCCGGATGGCACTCCCGGATGGCGCGGGCGCCCGGAAGACACTTGGCTCACAGTGCCCAAGGGATGCACGGCGCTCGGAGGGACGCGCGGATGGCCGTCGAGAGTGTTCCTGCTGGTGACGGCGAACATCTGCTGCAGGAGTTCCTGGCTGCCGTCCACAGCGCGCCCCCGTCACACTTCCCTGCCCTCATCGACCGCTACGCCGCGCAGATCGGTCTGCGCCGGGTGACCGTCTACCTCGTGGACCTCCAGCAGCGGCAGTTGACGCCCCTCGCCGGCGGGGAACGGCTCCTGGTGGACGACTCGTCGGCCGGCTGGTCCTATCGCACGCTGGGGCTCCGCGTCGAGGAGAGCTCCGCCGGCCCGCTGATCGTCTGGCTGCCGCTGATCGACGGTGCGGACCGGCTGGGGGTGGTGGGGATGCATGTCGACGCACTGGACGGCGCCCTGCTGCGGCGTTGCCGGACGCTGGTGGCGGTCCTGTCCATGGCGATCACCTCCCAGCGGCGCGTCAGCGACCAGTTGGTGCAGCGGACCCGTACGGACACGATGACGCTGCCCGCCGAGCTGGTGCGCTCCCTGCTGCCCCCTCGGACCGTAGGCAGCGCGCGGGCCGTGTCCACCGCCGTCCTGGAACCGGCCTACGAGCTGGGCGGAGACGCCTTCGACCATGCGCTGACCGAGTCGACGCTGCATGCGGTGATCCTCGACGCGATGGGGCACAACCTCGCCTCGGGACTGACCACATCGATCGCCATGGCAGGCTGCCGCAGCGCGCGGCGGATGGGCGCTGACCTGCCCGAACTCGTCAAGACCGTGGACCAGGTGCTCGCCGACTGGCTGCCCGAGCAGTACTGCACCGGCATCGCCGCCCGGCTGGATCTCCTCAGCGGGGTGCTGACCTGGTGCAACTGCGGCCATCCGCCGCCGCTGCTGATCCGCGACCACCAGGTCCTCGACAAGGCGCTGGAACGCCCCGGCGAACCTCCGATGGGCACGCCCGCCACCCTCGCCGACACCCCGCGCACGGTCCACCGGGAGGCGCTGGAGCCGGGGGACCGGGTGCTGCTCTACACCGACGGCGTGACCGAGGCCCGCACGGCCGGCGGCGGCCGCTTCGGCCTGGCGGGCTTCACCGACTCCATCATCCGGGCCACCGCGGCCGGAGAGCTCGCCTCCGAAGCGCTCCGTCAGCTGATGCACGCCATTCTGGAGAGCCGGCACGAGGGGCTGAGTGACGACGCCACGATCCTGCTCCTGGAGTGGCGGCCGCCGGGCACGCGTTGACCCGGGCGCACGCCCTCCGGCGGCGCGGCGTCACACCTCCTTGTGGATCCGGTCCAGATCGGCGGTGAGCCCATCGAGCCAGATCACCGAGTCGATGAGCAGCGCGGCGGAGAGCGCGCGGGTGTCCCGGTCCGGGCTGTTGTGCGGGACGGCCGGAGCCACCGCCAACAGCGCGCGGATGTCCAGCGGCCGGGCGTCTTCCCGGGGCACGTCGCTGTCCGTGCGGAGCCGCCGGGCCAGGGACCGGTAGTCGGCTGCCGTCCGGTCGGCCGCATGGCGCAGCCAGGCGCCGACCTCGTGCGGGGCGATCCGTCCGGGCCGGCCGGGCAGCAGCCGTTCACCGCGCCGCGCGTCCGCCCCGGCGACCAGCACCGAGGGCCAGTCCGGCTGCCCGGCGGCCTCGTCCCGCAGCTCGCACTGGTACTGGGCCAGGCTCTCCTGCGCGAGGGTGAGCGCCCGGTTGATCGCGAAGAAGTCGGTGCTGCCGGAGTGTTCGACCACCCGCGCGGTGGTGTGCCCGATGGCGTCGGCGACGGCCGAGCACAGGCCCGCCATGCTTCGGCGCACCTCGCGGCCCGCGCCCCGTGGCCAGGCCACCAGCCCGCAGGCCAGTCCGATGAGGCTGCCGACCAGCACATCCACCAGCCGGACCGGGGCCAGCTGCCAGGTGACGGGGGAGACCTGCGCGAACAGCGTGGCCACCACCAGCGTGAACCCGCCCTGGGCCCAGGCCAGCCCGCGCAGCGGCCCCAGGATGAACGCCGCCAGCATCACCAGCGGCAGTACGACCGCGTACACCGTCTCCCGATCGTGGACCAGCGCCAGCAGCCCGCCGGCCAGCACCGCGCCGGCCAGGGTGCCGATCAGCGCCTGCCGGACCGCGGACCAGGTCTCCAGACTGGTGGTACGGGTGAGGGTGAGCGTCGCCAGCAGCACCCAGAAGCCGTGCTGGAGGTCGAGGAGTCCGGCGACGGCCCGCGCGGTGGCCAGGCCGAGCGCGAACCGGCAGGCGTTCTGGAAGATCACCGAGCGTGGTGTGAGGTGTGTGGTCAGCCGTTGCCACCACAGCTCGTGGGCGCGCGCCTGCGCATAGGTGAAGGTGTGCCCGTCAGGGCTCTGTTCGACGGACCGGTCGCCGAGCAGCAGCCGGGTGGCCAGGGCGAGGACGACGGCGCAGTCGGCGGCCTGCACCACCTGGGACCGGCGGCGCAGATAGATCAGCCGGTCATCGGTGCTGAGCCGCTCCAGCGTGTCCACGGCCCGGTGGGCCCGCACAGGGGCCAGCTCGCTCTGCAGAACCGCGGCGGACGGCCCCTCGCCGGGCCGCAGCCGTTCGCCCCGCCGCAGCGCCGTCGCTGCCTCACGGGCCGCCGCGCTGATGCCCTGGAGCAGCACCACCGTCTCCGGGTGGTAGGCGTCGTGCGGCCCGGCCCCGGTGTGCAGGGCGTCCAGCCGGGCCAGCAGGGTGCGGACCGCCTCGGTGGCATGCGTCATGGCCTTGTGGGTGAGGGTGGGGGAGGCGGGCCGATCGGCCGGCGGCACACGGGACGGATGCAGGGCGTCCCCGGCCCGGTGCGCCTGGGCGAGCGCCTGCACGGGAAGCGGGCCGCCGTGATGGTCGGCCAGGCGCGCGGCGGCGTCGGCCGCATCGGCCAGCAGCCGGCAGAAGGGCGGGGTGTCCGGTTCGGGCAGCAGAAAGCGCTGGGCCAGCGCGAGCAGGACCGCGCCCAGCAGGAAGCCGGACAGTCGCTGGCTCAGGGCGTCCGGGGCGTAGGGCGGGAAGCACGGCAGGATGTAGAGCAGTTGCATCCCGGGTGCCGCCCCGGCGATCCGCGGCCCGGTGGTGCCCGCGTACGCCACCACGAATCCGATGACGAGCATGCCGAGCACGGCTGCCCATGTTTGTACGGCGAGCAGTGTGCCCAGCGTGACCAGCACCAGTCCGGCGGGGATCGCCGTGAGGACGGTCGCGGCGCGCTGGCGCCCGGACCCCGGGATCCGGGCGAGCACGCCGAGCGCCACCACGGTGAACGTGGCGTAGACGGACATGACGGTCAGGTTCAGCGCGTAGCGGCAGAAGTAGAAGGCCACGCAGGAGGCGGCTGTCACCCGGACCGCGTTGCCGACGACGGAGCGGTATCCGCGCAAGCTGTGTCTGCCGTGCTCCAGCAGATAGCGCAGTCTGCGCAGCAGCGCCCCGACGGGCCCGCCGGCCGACCGTCGCGGCCCGGACCGCGGGGAAGCTCCCTGTAGCGGGCTCACCTTTCCACTATTGGCCAGCGGGTGCCGGTCCGCACCGCGCAGCCGGCCGGCGGCGGCATCGATCGCGCGGTCCGCGGCCGGGGGCGTGCCCCGTTGGAGTCCCCCCGTCGCCCCCGGTCCGGCTCACGGCTCGGCCCGGCCGCACGGGTGCTCAAGCCCGACTGGGTGGCCGCGTACGCCTCCTCGACGGCGTCCCGGAAGCGCCTCGCGGGCCCGCTCGGATCCGGTCGAAGCTCATCTCCTCGGCGCAGACGGCCGGTTCGACGCGGTCGCGGATCACCTGGGCGCGTCCCGCTAGGGGTCTGGTTCCGGGGGTGTGCCTCGACGGTCGTCGCGAATTCCGCGCAACCAACCACGGGCACCTTCCCGGGGGAAATGCGTGCAGCGGGAACACGAGTACGGGGAGGGGCAGTTGGCGACGGCCGGTCGGGCGGGCGCGGACGCGGACCGTACACTGCGGAACGTGACGGAGAAGAAGGCGGGCGCCGTGAGCGTCGGCGATGCGGAGCGACCTGCGCTGCCGGCCACCAGTTGGGCGGTACTGGGCCTGCTCTCCTTCGGTGAGGAGCTGTCCGGTTACGACCTGAAGAAATGGTCGGACGGGTCGCTGCGCTTCTTCTACTGGAGCCCCTCCTTCAGCCAGATCTACGGCGAGCTGAAGCGCTTGGAGAAGGTGGGTTACGTCAGCTCGCGGATGGTCGCCCAGGAGACCGGCAACCGCGACAAGCGGGTCTATGTGATCACCGACGAAGGGTTGGCGGCGGTCCGCCACTGGGCGCACGAGGCGCCGGTGGAACCACCCGTCCTCAAGCACGGTGTGATGCTGCGGCTGTGGCTCGGCCATCTGCTGGAGGCCGAGCAGATGCGTGAAGTGCTGGGCCGGCACCGGGAGTACGCGGAAACGATGCGGCAGCGTGCCGAGACCGACGCCGAGGGTGCCCCAGCGGAAGACTCCTCGGCCTACCCCTCACTCGTCCTGAAGTGGTCGGAGCGGCACTACGCCTCCGAGCGGGATCTGGCCGATGCGATGCTGGCCGACCTGGAGGCGCTGGACCGCAAGCGCCCGTAGGGGCGTTGTGCTCGGATGCCGCTGCCCGGCCCGGGGTGCCCGGCCGTTGGCCGGGCGCCGGGCGAGGCGGCGGGCCCTGTCCGGCGGTTGGCGGTTGGCGGCCGGCGGCGAGGCAGGTGCCGGCGATGCGGCCGTCCCCGCCGCAGCGCCTTCATGTGATCAACTTCCGTTTTTGGGCGGTTTGCCGCACGGTGACGCCGTCCGCACACGGTGTAGCGGCCGGGATAAGCTCTACGAACCTTCAGGTCGTTCGTGAATGGTGAATCCACTCACGCAGCTGACGCCACCTGGACCCCGTGGATCGCGCCCTCGTCCGCGGCGCCCGTGATGCCAGGCGCCCGCGACGTCAGCCGGTCAGGACGCGGGCGCGGCACTCGGCCGGGGTTCCCCAGGCGTCCCGCAGCGGGCGGGCCTTGCGGATCCACAGCGAGAGGTCGAGTTCCTCGGTGTAACCGAGGGCGCCGTGCAACTGCAGCGCCGTACGCGCCGCGGCGTAACCGGCCTCGCCCGCCGCGACCTTCGCCGCCGCCACCTCCCGGCCGGCCGACGGGGCACCCGCCGCCACCGCGAGCGCCGCCGCATACACCAGCGGCTGTGCGAAATCCAGCCCGATCAGGGTGTCCGCCAGCCGGTGCTTGACCGCCTGGAACGAGCCGATGGCCACCTGGAACTGGGTGCGCTGCCGGACGTGGGACACCGTCGCCGCCAGCAGGGCCCGGCCGAGGCCGAGGGACTGCGCGGCGGTGGCGAGCCGTGCGACATCGACGGCGTGCGCGGCGGCCTCGGTCACCGCGGGGCCCTCGGCCAGGACGGTGCCGCCGAGCGGGCGGGACAGTCGCCGGGCCGGGTCGAGGGAGGGCTGCACGGGGCCGTGGCTGTCCGCGCGGCGCACGGTGTCGCCCTGGACGAGGAGGACGGCATCGGCGGCATCCGCGTCCACGGCGTACGGGACCCCGGCGCACAGGCTGACGACCGCATCGCCCGTGGCGATCCGCGGCAGCCAGGCCTCATCCGTGGCATCCTCGCCGAGACGCGCCAGGAACGCGGCCGAGGCCACCGTCTCCGCCAGCGGACCCGGTACGGCATGCCGACCCAACTCCACGAAAGAGAGGGCGAGTTCGACCGGCAGCAGCCCCATTCCTCCGTGCCGCTCCGGAACGGCGAGCGCGAACACACCCGCGGCCGCGATCCGCGCCCACAGCTCACGGCCCGGCTTCTGCTCCCCGGCCGCCCAGGCCCGCACCACGGCCGGGGTGCCGGAAGCCCCCAGCATGCCGTCCAGCGTGCGGGCGAACTCCCGCTGCTCAGCGGTCAGGAGGAAGCGCATCACCGGCGTCCCTTCGGCAGACCGAGCAGCCGCTCGGCGATGATGTCGCGCTGGATCTCGTTGGTGCCGGCATAGATCGGCCCGGCGAGCGAGAAGGTGTACGCCTCGGCCCAACTCCCGTGCGCGGGGGCCTCGTCGGCTTCATCGGCGAGCATGCCGTACGGGCCGAGCAGGTCAAGCGCGGTCTCGTGCAGGGCGATGTCGAGCTCGGACCAGAAGACCTTGTTCAGGCTCGACTCGGCGCCGATCGACCCCCCGTCGGCGATCCGGGAGGCGTTGGCGTAGGTGAACAGCTGATACGCCCTGGCGCCGATCAGCGCGTCGGCCACCCGCTCGCCGAGGGCCGGGCCGGCCGTCCCGGGGGCCTCGCGCCACAGTGCGGCCAGCCGCCCGGCGGCCGCGGTGAAGCGGCCCGGACTGCGCAGCGTCAGGCCCCGTTCGTTGCCGGCGGTGCTCATGGCGACCTGCCATCCCTGCCCCGGCTCGCCGATGAGGTCCGTATCCGGCACGAAGACCTCATCGAGGAAGAGTTCGGCGAAGGCCGGCTTGCCGTCCAGGCGGCCGAGGGGACGTACCGTCACGCCCGGTGCGTCCAGCGGGAACATCAGATAGCTGAGCCCCTGGTGCGGCCGGGCGGCGTCCGGGTCGCTGCGGAACAGCCCGAAGGCCCGGTCGGCGAACGCGGCCCGGGACGACCAGGTCTTCTGCCCGTTCAGCAGCCAGCCGCCCTCGGTCCGTACGGCGGTCGAGCGCAGCGACGCCAGATCAGACCCCGACTCCGGCTCCGACCAGGCCTGTGCCCAGATGACCTCCCCGCGCGCCATGGGGCCGAGGATGCGGGCGCGTTGCTCGTCGGTGCCGTGCGCTAAGAGGGTGGGGGCGAGGAGATGAATGCCGTTCTGGCCGACCCGCCCGGGGGCGCCCGCGGCGTAGTACTCCTCCTCGAACAGCAGCCACTGCAGGAGCGAAGCGCCCCTGCCGCCGTACTCCTGGGGCCAGGAGACCACCGACCAGCGGTCCGCGGCGAGCCGGTGCTCCCACTCCCGGTGGGCGGCGAACCCCTCCGCGGTCTCCAGCGACGGCAGCGGACGGGCGGGTACCTGCTCGGCGAGCCAGGCGCGGGCCTCGGCCCGGAACGCCTCCTCGTCGGCGGCGATGTCGAGGTCCATCAGGCCCCCGCCTCCCGGGTGGCGGGCGCGACCGGGCTCTGGCGTTCGTCGCGCGGGGGCGCGTCGTTGCGGGCAGCGGGCATCCGCCCTCCTTCCCTAACAAGTGTTTGGTAGGTTAACGTACCGGCATGAGCGGCGTCGAGGCCCCCGCCACCGTCGAGAGCCTTCGCCCCGGGATCCGCAGCCGGCTGCGGGAAGAGGAGGCTCACGCATGACACCGCCGCCCTACGTGCCCGGCCACCATCTGCTCGACGGCCGCACCGCCGTCATCACCGCGGCCGCCGGGGCCGGCATCGGCGGTGCCACCGCCCGCAGATTCCTGGAGGAGGGCGCCCGGGTGGTCCTCGGTGACGCCCATGCGCGCCGGCTGACGGCCACCGCCGAGGCGCTCGCCGAGGAGTTCGGCGCCGGGCAGGTGGCGTCGCTGCCTTGCGATGTCACCGACGAGGACCAGGTCAACGCCCTGCTGGAGACTGCCCAAGAGCGCCATGGGCGCCTCGACATCGTGGTCAACAACGCCGGGCTCGGCGGCACCGCGGACCTCGTCGAGATGACCGACACCCAGTGGGCCACGGTCCTCGATGTCACCCTGAACGGCACCTTCCGCTGTACCCGGGCCGCCCTGCGCCGGATGCGGGCCGCCGGCCGCGGCGGCGTGATCGTCAACAATGCCTCGGTCGTCGGCTGGCGTGCCCAGCGCGGCCAGGCCCACTACGCCGCGGCCAAGGCCGGGGTGATGGCGCTGACCCGGTGCGCCGCCATGGAGGCCGCCGAGTACGGCGTACGTGTCAACGCGGTCTCGCCCAGCCTCGCGATGCACCCGCACCTGGCGAAGGTGACCACGCCCGAACTGCTGGCGGAGCTCACCGAGCGGGAGGCGTTCGGCCGCTACGCCGAACCCTGGGAGGTCGCCAATGTCATCGTCTTCCTGGCCGGCGACTACGCCTCGTACATGACCGGGGAAACGGTGTCCGTCAGCTCCCAGCACGCGTGAGGCGCGGCGGGCCCGGGGTGCCGTACAGCCCCGGGAGACCGCCCGCCGGCCGGCACCACCTTGCGGAACCGACCGCCACGTCCGCAGAATCTGACCAAGGAGACCCCATGTCCGAGGCCTATATCGTCGACGCGGTCCGCACCCCGGTGGGCAGGAAGGGCGGCGGCCTGTCGGCCGTCCACCCCGCCGACCTGGGCGCGCATGTGCTGACGGCGCTGATGGCGCGCAGCGGCGCCGATCCGGCCGCCGTCGAGGACGTCGTCTTCGGCTGTCTGGACACCGTGGGCCCCCAGGCCGGGGACATCGCCCGGACATGCTGGCTGGCCGCCGGGCTGCCCGAGGAGGTGCCCGGAGTCACCGTCGACCGCCAGTGCGGTTCGTCGCAGCAGGCCGTGCACTTCGCGGCCCAGGGCGTGCTCTCCGGCACCCAGGATCTGGTGGTCGCGGGCGGTGTGCAGAACATGTCGCAGATCCCGATCGCCTTCGCCGGCCGGCAGGCCGCCGCCCCGCTCGGCCTGACCGACGGCCCGTTCGCCGGCTCCGAGGGCTGGCGGGCCCGCTACGGCGAGGCGCCCGTCAACCAGTTCCACGGCGCCGAACTCATCGCCGACAAGTGGCACATCTCCCGCGAGCAGATGGAGGAGTTCGCACTCCGTTCGCACCGGCGGGCCGTCCGCGCCATCGACGAGGGCCGCTTCGACCGCGAGATCGTCGCCTACGGGGACGTCACCGCCGACGAAGGCCCCCGCCGTGACACCTCGTTGGAGAAGATGGCCGGGCTGGCGCCGGTCGTTGCGGGCGGCCGGCTGACCGCGGCGGTCTCCTCGCAGGTCTCCGACGGCGCGGCCGCCATGCTTCTCGCCTCCGAGCGGGCGGTGGCCGAGCACGGCCTCACCCCGCGGGCCCGCATCCACCATCTGTCGGTGCGCGGTGAGGACCCGATCCGGATGCTGTCCGCACCGATCCCGGCGACGGCGTACGCGCTGAAGAAGGCGGGGATGTCGATCGGCGACATCGATCTGGTGGAGATCAACGAGGCGTTCGCGCCCGTGGTGCTGGCCTGGCTGAAGGAGACCGGCGCCGACCCGGAGCGGGTCAATGTCAATGGCGGCGCCATCGCTCTCGGCCATCCGCTCGGCGCGACCGGCGTCCGGCTGATGACCACGTTGCTGCACGAACTGGAACGCACCGGCGGCCGGTTCGGGCTGCAGACCATGTGCGAGGGCGGCGGGCAGGCCAACGTCACCGTCATCGAGCGCCTCTGACCGGCGTCGTCAGGCCGCCGCCCACGTAGGACGGACCGCCGGGCCCGGCGCCCGGGACCGGCACCCCGGCGGGCCGCGGTGGCCGCTCAGCGCGGCAGCGCGCCCAGCGTCGCGCCCGCCTCGGCCATGATCCGGTCGACGAGCTCCGCGCAGGACGGCAGATCCCCGAGCACACCGGCGACCTGTCCGGAGGCCATCACACCGAGATCGGTACGGCCCTCGACCATGGACGCCCTCAGCAGCATCGGGGTGTTGGCGGCGAGCAGGACCTGGCTCCAGCTGAGGTCCCTGCCGTGCTTCATCGCCAGGCCGTCACGGACCATCTGCGCCCAGCTCAGGCCGGACAGCTTCCTGAACGATGCGGCCCGGCGGAGCGCGGTGAACAGCGTGGTGGCGCGTCCGGACCGCTCCAGCGCCGCGACCAGCTCGCTGCGCAGCATCCGGTGGGGCAGACCGTCCACCTTCGTGGTGACGGTGATGTCCTTGACGCCCGCGGTCAGATAGCGGTCCTGTACGGCCCGGGGCACGGTGCTGTCCGACGTCAGCAGGAAGCGGGTGCCCATGGCGATACCGGCCGCGCCGTAGGCGAGCGCCGCGACCAGGCCCCGGCCGTCGAAGAAGCCGCCCGCGGCGATGACCGGGATATCGACCGCGTCCACGATCTGCGGGAGCAGCACGGTCGTGGCGACGTTCCCGGTGTGGCCGCCGCCCTCCCCGCCCTGGACGATGACCGCGTCCGCGCCCCAGGCCGCGACCTTCTCGGCGTGGCGGCGGGCGCCGACGGACGGGATGACGACGACCCCCGCGTCCTTCAGCCGGGCGATCAGCTCACGGGAGGGGGCCAAGGCGAACGAGGCGACCCGTACGCCCTCCTCCACGATGAGGCGCACCCGGTCGCCCGCGTCTCCCGCGTCCGCGCGGAGGTTGACCCCGAAGGGCGCGTCCGTACGGGAGGCGACCTCGCGGACCGCCGAGCGCAGCTGCTCGACGGTCATGGTGGCCGAGGCGAGAATCCCGAGGGCGCCCGCCTCGGCCGCGGCCGACACCAGCCGGGGCCCCGCCACCCACCCCATGCCGGTCTGCACGAGGGGATGGCGCACCCCGACGAGCTCGGTCAGCGGCGTCTCGATCCTGACGTCCGTCATGGCGTCGGCACCTCGCCGTTGCGCCGCCCCTCCGGGTCGAGGACCGTACGGATCAGCCGCAGCTCGATGGCGGTGGGCTCCCGGGTGCGGGGCACTTCGCCGGGCAGCGCGAGCGGGAACCCGGTGGCTTCCTGGATCTCCTCGACCGTCACACCGGGATGCACGGAAGCCAGCCGCATGGCGCGGTCCGCGGTCTCGAAGTCGAAGACACCGAGGTCGGAGACGACGCGCGGAATGCGGTGGTAGCGGGTCGCGGACGGCCCGGCGGCGGCCGCGCTGTCGTAACCGACCCCGCTGATCATGTCGACCTTCTCGACGAAGACCCGCTTCGAGTGCTTCGGCACCCAGTAACTGACCGGGTTGTTCAGGGTGTTGACCGGGGCGCCGCGGACGCCGAGAAGCTGGCGCGCGGGCCGCTGCCAGTCGCCGATGCAGGAGATGTTCTGGTTGCCGAAGCGGTCGAGCTGGCTCGCGCCCATCATCACATGGCGCCGGCCGCCGGTGACCATGGTGAGGTGCTGACGGTAGGGCAGCCAGCCCTCGGCCGATCCGTCGAGGCCGACGATCATGGCCTCGCCGTCGGTGAGGAGCAGATCGGGGGAGAAGGTGTGCTTGGCGAGCCGGGCGCCGATCGACGGGATCAGGCCCATCGGACTCGCGAGCACCTCGCCGTTGTCGCGCCAGGCGTCGGCGCAGGCGATGACGCAGTACTCGGCGCGGGTCGTCGTGGTGGCGCTCACTGCTGCTCCTCGTGCCAGGTCTGGACCGCGGACTGGTACGTCTTCTCGTCCCCGGACAGGAACCGCTCGGCGAACTGCGGCCAGGGCGTGGTCGCATACAGCTTCTGGAAGGCCTCGTCACGTCCGTAGTCGGGGACGCAGGAGGTGAAGTGCGCACCGTTCGGGGCCTCGACGACCCCGGTGACCGAGTGCCGCTTGACCAGCAGGGTCTGCGGGGTGGCCGTGGCGAAGTCGTCCACGAGCCGTTCGCAGGAGACATACGCACTGTCCGCGGCCTCGCAGAACAGATCGTCGAAGTACGGGTCGGGGCCCAGGTACTGGCCGTTGCCGAGCCGGTCGGCGCGGTGCAGATGGACCAGTGCCGCGTCCATGCGCAGGGCCGGCATCGCGACGAAGGTCTCGCCGTCCTCGTAGGGCGAAGTGACGGTCTTCAGGCCGGGGTTGACCCGCATTACATCCGAACCGAGGCCGGACCGTACCGGCAGGAACGGCAGCCGGTTGGCGGCGGCGTGCAGGCCCCACATGAACATCGCCTCGTCGATCTCCATCAGCTCGAAAGCGCCGCGCTGACGGGCCGCGCGGAAGTGCGGTTCGAGGGGGATCGAGTCGAGGGTCGCGAACGCCGCGACGAGTGTGCGGATCCGGCCCGCGGCGGCGAGCAGGCCGACATCGGGGCCGCCGTACGAGACCACGGTCAGGTCGGTGATGTCGGAGCGGAGCAGCGCCCGCACCAGCGCCATCGGCTTACGGCGCGAGCCCCAGCCGCCGATGCCGAGGGTCATGCCGCTGCGCAGCCGGGAGACGACGTCCTCGGGCGTCATGGTCTTGTCGGTCACGGATCAGCCTTCCTTCGTCGGTGTGCCGCCCGGTGTGCCGAAGGTGTCGCGGACGCGGTCGGCGACTCCGCTGAGGTTCGCCTCGAAGGTGAAGCCCTGCTCGAAGCGGTAGCTGCGCCGTACGTCGACGGGGTCGATGCCGTTGAGGGCGGCCTTGGCCAGACGGAGAAGAGAGCCGTCCTTCCGGGCGATCTCCCGGGCCAAGTCCCGTGCGGCCTCGCGCAGTTCCGCGCGCGGGACGACCTTCCAGACGGAGCCGTGCGCCCACAGCTCGGCGGCGGTGGCGGTGCGGGAGGTGTAGTAGAGCGCGCGCATCAGGTGTTGCGGGACCAGCCGGGCCAGATGGGTGGCCGCGCCGAGCGCGCCGCGGTCCAGCTCGGGAAGGCCGAAGGTGGCGTCGTCGCTGGCCACGATCGCATCCGCATTTCCGACGAGGCCGATGCCGCCGCCCAGACAGAAGCCGTGCACCGCCGCGACGACGGGTACCTCGCACTCGTAGACCGCCGAAAACGCCTCGGCACAGCCGTGGTTGGCGCCGATCAGGGCCCCGTGCCCGCCGGACGCGGTGTCGCGCTGCATCTCCTTGATGTCGACCCCGGCGTTGAAGCCGCGGCCCTCCGCGGTGAGGACGACGCAGCGGATGCCGGGGTCACGGCCGGCCGCACGCACGGCGTCGGCGAGGTCGTACCAGCCCTGTACGGGAAGGGCGTTGACCGGAGGGAAGTCGGCGGTGACGACGGCGATGCCCTGGTCCGGCTCGGAGGTGGAGACACCCATGAGCAGATCAGCTACCTTTCCACCAAGCGTTTGTTAGGTAGCGAAGTTAGCAGCGGATGGCGCGCTGCGGGAGGGGTGCCCGTTGAGCCTGGCTCTCGATCTGTCCGGGCAACTGGCCGTCGTCACCGGCGGCACCCGGGGCGTCGGCGCAGGTATCGCCCGCGCCTTCCTGCAGGCCGGTGCGGAGGTCGTGGTCTGCGCACGACGACCGCCGGACACCCCCGTCACGGCGGCCGGCCGCCGTGCGCACTTCCGCCCCCTCGACCTGCGCGACCCGGCCGCCGTACGCACCTTCTTCGCCCAAGTCATGGCCGATCACGGCCGGTTGGACTGCCTGGTCAACAACGCCGGAGGCACGCCGTACCGGCTGCTCGGGGAGGCGGACGCCGAGCGGCACGCCCGGGTCGTCGAACTCAACCTCCTCGCACCGCTGACCGCCTCGCTCGCCGCGTACGAGGTGATGCGGGAGGGGCCGGCCGGCGGTTCGGTCATCATGATCGGCAGCGTCAGCGGCACCCGCCCCTCGCCCGGCACCGCCGCCTACGGCGCGGCCAAGGCGGGCCTGGACCACCTCGCCCGCTCCATGGCCGTCGAATGGGCTCCCCACGTCCGGGTCAACACCCTCGTCCTCGGCATGGTGCGCACCGAACTCGCCGGCCTGCACTACGGCGACGAGGAGGGCATCGCGGCCGTCGGGGCCACCGTCCCGCTCGGCCGGCTCGCCGAACCCGCCGAGATCGGCGACGCCTGCGTCTTTCTCGCCTCCGACCGCGCCGCCTATCTGACCGGCGCGAGCCTGCTCGTCCATGGCGGCGGGGAGCGCCCCGCCTTCCTCGACGCCGCCACCGTCAACCATCCCGCCGCGCCCGACGCCACGAAGGACCACTGACATGACCGGAACAGGAGAACGGACATGACCGGCACCGGAATCTGCACGGGACGCGTTGCCGCCGTCACCGGAGCCGGCCGGGGCCTCGGCCGCGCCCATGCGCTGGCCCTCGCCGCCGAAGGCGCCCAGGTGGTGGTGAACGACCTCGGTGTGGCCGCCGACGGAGCCGGTGCCTCGGCCGGACCGGCCCAGCAGGTCGCCGAAGAGATCCGTGCCCGCGGCGGCCGGGCCGTCGCGCACACCGGCGACATCACCACCACCGACGGCGCGCGCTCGCTCATCGCCACCGCCCTGGACGCCTTCGGCCGTCTCGACATCCTCGTCAACAACGCAGGATTCCTGCGCGACCGGATGCTCGTCAACCTCGATGAGGACGACTGGGACGCCGTCATCCGCGTCCATCTCAAGGGCCACTTCCTGCCGCTGCGGCACGCCGCGGCCCACTGGCGGGCCGAGGCCAAGGCAGGCCGTACGCCCGACGCCCGGATCATCAACACCAGTTCGGGCGCCGGGCTGCTCGGCAGCGTCGGCCAGGGCAACTACTCCGCCGCCAAGGCCGGCATCCTCGGTCTCACCCTCGTCGCCGCCGCCGAACTGGCCCGCTACGGCGTGCAGATCAACGCCATCGCGCCGGCCGCCCGTACCCGTATGACCGAGCAGACCTTCGCCGGGACGATGGCGGCGCCCGCCGACGGGGAGTTCGACGCAATGGCCCCGGAGAACGTCTCCCCGCTGGTGGTCTGGCTGTCCTCGGCCGGCAGCGCCGGGGTCACCGGCCGGGTCTTCGAGGCCGAAGCGGGCCGGATCACCGTGATGGAGGGTTGGCGCCCCGGCCCCACCGCGGACAGGAAGAGCCGCTGGACGCCGGCCGAGGCGGGCGAGACGGCCCGTGAGCTGCTGGCCGCCGCGGGCACACCACAGCCGGTGTACGGGGCGCGGTGACAGGTGAGGCCACGGCCGGAGGGCCAGCTCTCGGCCCCTCCGCCATGCCCTCAGTCGGAGAGCGGTGAATCCCTGCGCGCACGCAGCCTTGGGGCGGTGACCGCGAGCAGACCGAAGGCGCCGAGGAAGGCCAGCACGGAAGTGCCGCGCAGGACCGCCTCGATGGCGGGACCGTCGGCGGCCGCGGTCGACGGGGAGCCGCTGATGACCTCCAGCACCGTCGTCGCGACCGCCACGCTCGCCGCGCCGAACAGCACCAGGGACGTCAGCACCAGACCCGATGCCGCGCCCGTCCGCTCCGCGGGGACATGCGCCTGGGTGGCCACATTCGTCAGTGCCCACCCCAGCCCGATGCCCACCCCGCAGACGGCGAAGACCACCGCGTACCAGCCCAGGGGCCGCACCCAGGTCAGCACCAGCACCCCGATGCCGCTGGTGAGCATGCCGCAGGCCATCAACCGCTCGGCACGCCAGCGCAGGGCCAGCCGCCCGGCCCGGTAACTGGCCGCCCCGACCCCGCAGGAGAGCGCCAGAAAGACCATCCCGGCGTGCGAGGGCGACAGCCCCCGCGCCTGCTGCAGATAGAGCGCCGAGAGCACCGCGACCAGGCAATAGACCACATTCGAGAGCGAACCCGCGAGGGTGATCACATCGAACTTCACATTGCGGAACAGCGACAGATCGATCAACGGCTCCGGCGCCCGCCGCTCCACCGCCACGAACAGCGCGAGGAAGGCGATACCGACGGCGACGGTGGCCAGGGTGGGGGCGGAGGCCCACCCCCAGCCCTGCCCCTGGTCGACCGCGACCATCAGGCACGTCAGACCGAGGGCGACGGCCGCCGCGCCGGGCAGGTCGAGACGGCGGGTCGCCTGCTCGTCGCGGGTCTCGGGGACAAAGCGCAGCACCAGCAGCGCGGCGATCAGACACACCGGCACATTCAGCAGGAACACCGCACGCCAGCTGACGTGTTCGGCAAAGACACCCCCCACGAACGGACCCAGCGCGGTGCCGACGGAACTGAACGCCAGCACCGTACTGACCGCCCGCCCCTGCCGGTCGTCCCGGAAGTAACTGGTCACCACCGCCACGGAAACGGGAAAGATCAAGGCCGCGCCGACCCCCTGCACGACCCGCGCGGCAATCAGCCAGGGCGCGTTCTGGGCGGCGCTGCACACCACGGACAGGGTGGCGAACACGGTCAGGCCGATCACGATGACCCGTCGCCGCCCGTGCAGGTCGGCGGCCCGGCCACCGACGATCATCAAGGCGCCGATGGCAACCATGTAACCGCTGATCAGCCACTGGAGGTCGGTCGACGAGGTGCCGAAATCCCTGGCGATGACCGGGAGCATCAGATCGAGCGCGAACCAGTCCATCTGCACGATGAGGATGGACAGCGCGGCAGCGACGATCACTGCCCGGTCGCGATGCGAGAAGGAGCCACCGCCCGAAGCGGCCTCCTCGGCCTGGCCCGCCAGGTGATGGCGCACAAGCACTCCTCGCCCGTAAAGCCGTAACCCACCGGTCTGCGCAGCCGTCCTGTTTCTCAGGATAGAAGTCGCCGTCCAGGGCCGCATGGCGGCGTATGCGTGATCCCCGGCTGTCCGGGTGTCAGTCCCCTGAACGCTCCAGCCCCGCGAGCCCCGCCGCGCGTCCGAGCAGATCGACGAGCATGTCGAAGGTGAGCCGGCCGGTGAACGTATTGCGCTGGCTGGGGTGGTAGCTGCCGAGTACCTGGAGTTCCCGCCGCCGCCCGGTGGCGGGCAGGGTCAGCTGCACGCCGTGACCGAACGCGGGGCGGGGCCGGGGGAGTGGCCACCCCGCCTCGCCCAGTACGGGCAGCAGCGCCTGCCAGCCGAAGGCACCCAGCACCACGACCGTACGCAGGCCGGGGCTGAGGAGTTCGAGCTCCGCCGACAGCCACGGCCGGCAGGTGTGCCGCTCGGCGGGCGTCGGCTTGTTCTCCGGCGGAGCACAGTGGACCGGCGCGGTGACCCGCACGCCGTACAGCTCCAGCCCGTCGCCCCGGTGCGTCGCGGTGGGCCGGGAGGCGAGACCGACCGCATGGAGAGCGGCGAACAGGAAGTCGCCGGAGGCGTCCCCGGTGAACATCCGGCCGGTGCGATTGCCGCCGTGTGCGGCGGGCGCGAGCCCGACGATGGCCAGCGACGCATCCGGCGGGCCGAACCCCGGCACGGGGCGCGCCCAGTACTCCTGGTCCCGGAACGCCGCACGCGGATGCGCGGCAGTCTCCTCCCGCCACTCCACCAGCCGGGTGCAGGCCCGGCAGCGGACCAGCTGCGCATCGAGCTCCGCGAGCTCGCCGCACCGCCCCGCCTGAGAGGCGGGAAAGGCACTGTCACCAGGTCCTGGCGGCGATCCCGCCGCCCCGGTCTCGTTCATCCCTCCACGCTAGACCGCGGGCGGTGACGAGGCGCGCTGCCGTGAGCGAAGCCGCCGGACGCCGGGAGCGGCGATTCGCCGTGCGCCCGGGTGCCCCTCGACGGGACCCGCCAAGTCCCCTTTCCGGAACCTGTGTTGTGTGACATATTACTGACGTGCCCACGAGACACAGACAGCCCCTGGATGCTCCGGATGTGGTCATCGTCGGGGCCGGAGTGGTCGGCGCCGCCTGCGCCTACTACGCCGGCCGGTCCGGCCTCTCCGTCGCCGTCGTCGACCGCGGCCCCGTCGCGGGCGGCACCACCGGCGCCGGTGAAGGGAATCTGCTCGTCTCCGACAAGGAACCGGGGCCCGAACTCGACCTCGCGCTGCTCTCCACCCGGCTGTGGCGCGAACTCGCCGCCGAGCTCCCGCCGGAGATCGAGTACGAGACGAAGGGCGGACTGGTCGTCGCCTCCGACGAGGCCGGTATGGCCTCGCTGCGCTCGTTCCGCGCGGCGCAGGGCAGAGCGGGCGTGCAGAGCGCCTGCCTGTCCGCCGACCGGCTGCAGGACGCCGAACCGCATCTGGCACCCGGCCTCGCCGGAGGCGTCCTCTACCCGCAGGACGCCCAGGTCCAACCCGCCCTCGCCGCCGCCCATCTGCTGCGCGCCTCCGGGGCGCGGCTGTATCTGGGCGCGGAGGTCACGACCGTACTGCGGGGGCCCGGCAAGGCGGTACGGGGCGTCCGTACCCCGCAGGGCGACCTCCTCGCTCCCGCGGTCGTGAACGCCACCGGCACCTGGGCCGGCCGGCTGGCCTCGCTCGCCGGGGTGACCGTCCCCGTCCTGCCCCGTCGGGGATATGTCCTGGTCACCGAGCCACTGCCACGCGTAGTGCGACGCAAGGTCTATGCCGCGGACTATGTCGCCGATGTGGCCAGCGGGTCGGCCGCGCTGCAGACCTCCGCCGTCGTCGAGGGCACCCGGGCGGGGCCGGTCCTGATCGGCGCCAGCCGCGAACGCATCGGCTTCGACCGCACGCTCTCGGTCGAGGTGCTGCGCCGGCTCGCCGCCCAGGCGGCGGCTCTGTTCCCCGTATTGGCGGGTGTCCGGGTGATGCGCACGTACCAGGGGTTCCGGCCCTACCTCCCGGACCACCTCCCGGCGATCGGCCCCGACCCACGCCTCCCGGGCCTGCTGCACGCCTGCGGCCACGAGGGCGCGGGCATCGGCCTCGCCCCGGCCACCGGCCGGCTGATCGCGGCCGCGCTGACGGAAGCCCCCGGCCCGCTGGACGCGCGGCCGTTCCGCCCGGATCGTTTCGCCGAAGGGGCGGGGCAGGGATGAGCGGGGCCGGGTCCGCGGGGGCAGGGGCGGAGGGGGCCGAGAGGGACAGGGGCGAGGTGTACGGGGCCGGTCCTGAGCGAGCCGGGCCGGCCGGTGACGAGATCGCCACACCCGACCAGCCCTGGTTCCGGCCCCGTTGGCGCCCACGTCGCCCGCTCACCACCACAGAGAGGAGCCCGGGCATGCCCCGACGCCACCCCGCCGACCTCGTACGGGCCGAGCCAGGACCGGCGTTCGAGATCAGTTTCGACGGGCGGCCGCTGCCTGCGCTGCCCGGTCAGACCGTCGCCGCCGCACTCTGGGCGGCCGGGGTGCTCTCCTGGCGGACCACCCGGCGCGACGGGCGGCCGCGCGGCGCCTTCTGCGGAATCGGCTCCTGCTTCGACTGTCTGGCCACCGTCAACGGCCAACCCAACCAACGGGCCTGTCTGGTGCCCGTCAGGCCGGGGGACGCGATCACCACCCAGGAAGGTCACGGGCGTGCCGAACTCACCGTCTGACACCCATGACCTCGTCGTTATCGGCGCGGGGCCGGCCGGGCTCGCCGCCGCCGTCACGGCCGCCGGCTTCGGGTTGCGGGTGGCGCTCGTCGATGCGGCCGCCCGGCCCGGCGGGCAGTTCTACCGGCAGCCGGCTCCCGGACTGGGCGCCACCCGCCCCGAGGCCCTGCATCACTCCTGGCGCGCCTTCGCGCGGCGCACCGCGCGGCTGGACGAGCAGCTCGCCGCGGGCCGGGTGAGCCACTTCGCCGCGCACCACGTCTGGGCCGTCACCCGGGACACCGCGCACTGGACCGTGCACGCGGTCACCGGGCCCGACGGAGCGCAGGGCCGGGTCGAGGTGACCGCGCGGAAGGTGCTCCTCGCCACCGGCGCCCACGAGCGTCAACTGCCCTTCCCCGGCTGGACCTTGCCCGGTGTCGTCGGCGCGGGCGGCGCGCAGGCCATGCTCAAGGCGGGGCTGGTGCTGCCGGGGCGGCGGATCGTGGTCGCGGGCAGCGGGCCGCTGCTGCTCGCCGTTGCCGGATCGCTCGCCGCGGCCGGCGCCACGGTGCCGGTCGTCGCCGAGGCGAGCGGTTACGCCGGATACGCCCGCGCCCCGCGTACGTTGGCCGCCAACCCCGGCAAGCTCGCCGAAGGGGCCGCGCACGGGGCCACCCTGCTCCGGCACGGCGTACGCATCCGTTCCCGCAGCGCGATCACCGCCGTGCACGGCACCGACCGGGTCGAGGCCGTCACCCTGACCCGGCTCGACCGGGACTGGCGGCCGCTGCCGGGGACCGGACGGCGCATCCCGTGCGATGCGCTCGCCGTCGGGTACGGGCTGGTACCGCAACTGGAGCTGGCCACCACGCTGGGCTGCGCCACCCGCCGCACCCCGGACGGCACCTGGGCGCTGCTCCTCGACGACCAGCAGCGGACCACGGTCGACGGGGTCTGGGCGGCCGGTGAGGCCGGCGGCGTCGGGGGTGCGGAACTTGCCTTCGCCGAGGGCGAGTTGGCGGCCCACAGCATCGCGCAACGGGTTGCCCGCAGCGCGCTGCGGCGGCGCCGCGACCGGCTGCGCCGGTTCGCCCGGACCATGGCCGCCGCCCATGCGCCGCGCCCCGGCTGGACCGGCTGGCTGCGCGAGGACACCGACGTCTGCCGCTGTGAGGAGGTCACCGCCGGGCGGATCCGGGAAGCCGTCGCCGACCTCGGCGCCCGCGACACCCGCACCGTCAAATTGCTCACCCGGGCCGGAATGGGCTGGTGCCAGGGGCGGATGTGCGGCTCCGCGGTGGCCCGCCTCGCGGGGGAGGCCGGGCCTGCGGCCGACCGCAGACCACTCGCCTGTCCCGTCGTGCTGGGAGAACTCGCCAGAGAACAGGGTTAGTTAACCCTCGGGCGACCTTGGCAAGTCCCTGGGACACTCAGTAAAATGTCACACCTCATAGAAGGAGACTTCGTATGGTCACGCGCACCCGCCCCTGGCACGGCATCATGGTTGCCACCGCCCTCCCCTTCCGCGACGACCTCTCCGTCGACCACGACGCCTACGCCGCGCAGGTCGCCC
This sequence comes from Streptomyces sp. NPDC048434, assembly GCF_043200375.1. Classification (NCBI taxonomy): domain Bacteria; kingdom Bacillati; phylum Actinomycetota; class Actinomycetes; order Kitasatosporales; family Streptomycetaceae; genus Streptomyces; species Streptomyces sp. NPDC048434. The sequence goes on from NZ_JBICXQ010000003.1 coordinate 61,608, forward strand.
GGCTCCTCGCCGCCGGCTGCGACGGCGTCGTCCCCAACGGCTCCCTCGGCGAGTACCAGACGCTCACCGACGACGAGCGCGCCCGGGTCCTCCGTACCGCCGTGGAAGCCGCCGGTGACGGCGACCGGGTGATGCCCGGTGTCTCCGCCTACGGCAGCGCCGCCTCGCGCCGCTGGGCCGAGCAGGCCGCCGAGGCGGGTGCCGGTTCCGTACTGCTGCTGCCGCCCAACGGCTACCGTGCCGAACCGGCCGCGGTCCGTGCCCACTTCGCCGAGGTGGCCGCGGCCGGCCTGCCCGTCGTCGCCTACAACAACCCCTTCGACACCAAGGTCGACCTCACTCCCGGCCTCCTCGCCGAGCTGTACAACGACGGCAGCATCGTCGCCGTCAAGGAGTTCAGCGGCGATGTCCGCAGGGCGTACGAGATCGCCGAAGTCGCGCCGGAGCTGGACCTGTTGATCGGCGCCGACGATGTTCTGCTCGAACTCGCCCTCGCCGGCGCCGTCGGCTGGATCGCGGGCTGCCCGAACGCACTGCCCGAGGCGTGCAGCACCCTCTACCGGTCCGCCGTCGCCGGTGACCTCGACACCGCGCTGCCCCTCTACCGCACCTTGCACCCGCTGCTGCGCTGGGACTCCAAGCCCGAGTTCGTGCAGGCGATCAAGCTCGCCATGGACCATGCCGGACACCGCGGTGGCCCGACCCGCCCGCCCCGCTCCCCGCTCACCGCCGAGCAGTCGGCCGCGGTCCGCGCCGCCACCGGGAAGCTCTTCGCCGACGGCCACCACTGAGAGGGACTCCGCATGCGCACCCGCCATGTGTTCCACGCCGTCGACTCCCACACCGAGGGCATGCCCACCCGCGTCATCACCGGCGGCGTCGGCACCATTCCCGGCGCCACCATGGCCGAGCGCCGACTGCACTTCGCCGAGCACCGCGACGCCGTCCGTACGCTCCTGATGTACGAGCCGCGCGGCCATGCCGCCATGAGCGGCGCGATACTCCAGCCGCCGACACGCCCCGACGCCGACTACGGCGTCCTGTTCATCGAGGTCTCCGGCTATCTGCCGATGTGCGGCCACGGGACGATCGGGGTGGCCACCGTCCTCGTCGAGACCGGCATGGTGGAGGTCCAAGAGCCCGTGACCAGGGTGCGGCTCGACACCCCCGCCGGACTGGTCACCGCCGAGGTGCAGGTGAGGGACGGGGCGGCCACGGCCGTCACCCTCACCAATGTGCCCGCCTTCTGCGCCGGGCTCGACCGCAAGGTCACCGTCCCGGGCTACGGCACGCTCCGCTATGACCTCGCCTATGGCGGCAACTTCTACGCGATCCTGCCGCTGGACAGCGTCGGCCTGCCCTTCGACCGGGCCCGGGCCAAGGACATCCTCGCCGCCGGACTCGCCCTCATGGACGCCGTGAACGCCGCCGAGCGGCCGGTCCACCCCGAGGACGAGAGGATCGGCGGCCTCAAGCACGTCTACTTCGCCGCGCCGGGGTCCGATGCCACCCGCTCCCGGCATGCGATGGCCATCCACCCCGGATGGTTCGACCGCTCGCCGTGCGGCACGGGTACCTCCGCACGGATGGCACAGCTGCATGCGCGCGGCGAACTACCCCTCCACCAGGACATCGTCAACGAGTCGTTCATCGGAACGGAGTTCACCGGCCGGCTGGTCGCGGAGACCACGGTCGGCTCGCTCCCGGCCGTCGTCCCCACCGTCACCGGCCGGGCCTGGGTGACCGGCACCGCGCAGTACTTCCTCGACCCGTCCGACCCGTTCCCCGCAGGTTTTCTGCTGTGAACCACGGCCGTGACACCGGCCGTCGTCCACACCAGGAATTTTGCGCAACGTGACATTGTACGCTGGCACTCCGCGTCAACTCGGAGGACCACGATGGGTGAACTCAAGCACCGCAGCCTGATCACCGCTCAGGAGCGGCTCCGCGATCAGGTCGCCCATCAGCTGCGCGCGGCCCTGATCGCGGGGGAACTGCGCCCGGGGTCGGTCTACTCGGCCCCGGGCCTCGCCGCGGACTTCGGTGTCTCCGCCACCCCGGTGCGCGAGGCGATGCTCGACCTGGCCCGTGAGGGGCTGGTCGAGCCGGTCCGCAACAAGGGTTTCCGGATCACCGAGGTGAGCGAGCGCGACCTCGACCAGTACACCGAGATCCGTGCCCTGATCGAGGTCCCGGTCGTCGGCCAGGTCACCCGCACCGCCGGCCGCGCACAGCTGGAGGCCCTCCGCCCGGCCGCCCTGGAGATCGTCACCGCCGCCCGTGCGCACGACCTCATCGGCTACCTGGAGGCCGACCGCCGCTTCCACCTCGAACTGCTCGGCCTCAGCGGCAATGACCGCCTGGTCGAGACGGTCGGCGATCTGCGCAAGCGCTCCCGTCTCTACGGCCTCACCCGTCTCGATGAGCGCAACCAGCTGCTGCCCTCCGCCGAAGAGCACGGGGAGCTGCTCGATGTGATGCTGACGGGCGATGCCGAGGCGGCCGAGTCCTGTATGGCCCGCCACCTCGGCCATGTCCGTTCGCTGTGGGCCCAGGGCCGCGACGAACCACTGGTACCGCGGCCGCAGCGCACCCTGGGCGTCCGCCAGGGCTGACCGGGCCGTCGGGTCAGGCCGACCCGGAGAGGAGTCCGTCCATCCACTCCTCCACGGCGTCGGCGGTGCGCGGCAGTGCCGATGACATCAGCCGGGCACCGTCCGCGGTGATCACCAGATCGTCCTCGATACGGACACCGATGCCGCGCAGTTCCCGAGGCATGGTCGTGTCGTCGGGCTGCAGATAGAGCCCTGGTTCGACCGTCAGGACCTGTCCCTCCGTCAGCACGCCGTCCAGGTACTGCTCCGCGCGGGCCCGGGCGCAGTCATGCACATCGAGTCCGAGCATATGGCCCGAACTGCACAGCGTGTAGCGCCGGTACAGGCCGCTGTCGGTGGCGAGCGCCTCCTCGGCCGGGATGCGCAGCACGCCCCAGCCGGCCAGGCCCTCGGCCAGGACGCCCGAACAGGCCCGGTGGAAGTCGCGGAAGCTCGCCCCCGGCTTGAGGGCGGCGATGCCCGCGTCCTGCGCGGCGAGCACCAGCTCGTACACCCGGCGCTGGACGGGGGAGAAGCGTCCGGACAGCGGCAGGGTGCGGGTGAGGTCGGCGGTGTACAGCGAGTCGGTCTCCACCCCCGCGTCCAGCAGCAGCAACTGGGCGGGATCGAGCGGCCCGTCGTTGCGGATCCAGTGGAGCACACAGGCGTGGGCGCCGGCGGCGGCGATGGTCTCGTACCCCGTGCCGTTGCCCTCGGCGCGGGCGCGCAGCTGGAAGACCCCTTCGATCCAGCGTTCGCCGCGCGGGTGGCGCAGGGCGGCGGGGAGGGACCGTACGACATCCTCGAAGCCGGTGGTGGTGTGCGCGACGGCCTGCTGTAGCTGAGCCACCTCCCAGTCGTCCTTCACGAGCCGCAACTCGCTGAGGGCCGAGGCGAGTTCGGTGTCCTGGGAGGCGTCCCGGTCGGCCCGGTGGCGGGCGAGGTCGTCCAGGTGCGCACAGCGGAGGCCGGTGAGCCGCCCGGCCTCGGCCAGATCGGGGCGGCGGCCCACCCAGAACTCGCCGTAGCGGCGGTCCCGGTAGAAGGCGCCGTCGCGGTCCCGCGGCGGCCGCGGCCGGAGGTACAGCACCGGCTCGCCGTCCGGTTCCAGCACCAGGACGTGCCCCGGCTGGTCCTCACCCGTCAGTCCGGTCAGCCAGGCGTAGGCGCTGTGCGGGCGGAAGCGGTGGTCGCAGTCGTGGGAGCGGACCTTCAACTCCCCGGCGGGGACGAGCAGTCGCTCGCCGGGGAAGCGCGCGGTGAGCCGGGCCCGGCGGCCCGCGAACCGTGCGAAGCCCGGGACGCGGGGGCCGTCGGGGAGCGGGGCGGCGGCCCACTGACCGGTCATGAAGTCGGCGAGGGCGTCCGACACCGGCAAGTCATGGCTCCCGGTGTGGAGTTGGGCGGCGCGCGAGGTCATATCGACACCTCCGGTAAAGAACGTTACCTGAAGCCTTGTCAGTGCAATTTCACATTACTATGTTACGGGTCACACCTCGTGGAGTGAAGGCCATTGCCTCAACACCCACACACAACCCCCCACCCCCTCTCGGAGGTTCAGGTGTCACACCCGCGTATGCCGCGCAGCATCCTGCTGGCCGCGACCCTCGCCACCACCCTCGCCCTGCCGGCCGTCCAGGCCGCCCAGGCGGCACCCCACACGTCGGCCACCTCCTCGCAGCGGCCCCGGGCGCAGCAGCCCGGACACCGGCCCGCCGCCCCCACCGCCAACCCCTTCGACCAGGTCCAACGCCTTGCCAGAACACCGAAGTTCGACCCCGCCCCGGCACCCGCGCCGCGCTCCCTCGTCGAGAGCGGCCGTATACCGGGCCCGCAGACCAAGCCCGTCGGCGCGCCGCACCGTCCCAGACCCGCCGCCGCCCCCTGCACCCTCGACGGCATCACCGGCCTGAGTCCCGAACAGCTCGCGGACTTCCTCGCCGACCCGGCCGTCACGGCCGACGACTGTCTGCGCAACCTCGTCTGGACGTGGGACCCCCGGCTCATCCCCGTCATGTCCGACGCCCACGTCCAGGCGGTGGCCCGTCGCATCACCGGACTTGCCGCCGCCCATGACAGCAAGAACACCAGCCATCTGTACGAGATGTTCACGTACTTGCACGCGGTGGCCTACCAGGACTTCTCCCACGACGAGATCGACACCACCGACGCCCCCACCGTCGCCGCCGTACGCGGCGCCGTCGAGGCCTTCGGCACCGCGGCCCGGACCTTCGACGTCACCCGGGCCAACGCCGACACCCTGCGCGAAGCCCTCTACGCCGCCAGCGCCCCGGGCCTGCGCCAGCATCAACTCGACCTGATCCAGAAGGTCCTGGCCACCATGGACCCGTCCCACTCCGCCACTTACAAAGACCCGGCATGGGCCAACGCCGCCCTCGCCGGCCTCTCGGTCAACTACCTGGGCGTCTACCCCGGCAACAAGGACACCGCCTTCCAGTACGCGGTCGCCACGGACCCCGGATACCGCGCCGTCTTCAAGGCCTTTGCCGGATACACCCATCTCAAGGGCACACCCAACGCCTGGGTCGTCCGCGATGCGCTCGGGGAGTACGGCCGCTTCGGCCAGATCGACTCCCTCAAGAAGGCCATCGTCACCGACCTCGGCGCCCTTCTCCCCCTCACGGTGCGCAACTTCGGCGACGGCAGCGAACCCTGGGCCAAGGTCGCGACCTGGCTCATCTCCTTCGACGCCTGCAAGCCGTACGGGGTGTGCAAGGAGGACATCGAAAAGCGGATCTTCCCGCGCACCTACTCCTACGACAATGGCGCCATCAAGGTCCGCACCGCCCTCGACCGTGCCGTCGTCGACCAGCTCTACTATGCGTCCAAGCAGGTCAGGGCCCAGTTCCACCGGGTGCTCGGGACCACCGAACCGCTGGCCGGTGACCCCAACACCACACTCACCATCGTCCTGTACGCCTCACGCGCCGGCTACGAGGTCTACCACCCGCTGCTCACCGGAATGGGCACCAACAACGGCGGCGTCTACATCGAGCAGGGCGCGACCTTCTACACCTATCAGCGGCGCGTCCCCCAGGACTCCAGCCTCACCCTTGAAGAGCTCTTCCGGCACGAGTACGTCCACTACCTCAACGGCCGCTTCGCCGTCCCCGGCTTCTTCGGCGAAGGCCCCTGGTACGAGGGCGACCGCACCACCGCCATGGACGAGGGCAGCGCCGAGTTCTTCGACGGCTCGACCCGTGACAACGGCATCGCCGTCCGCCAGTCACTCGTCCGCGACATCATCACGGACACCACGGGCGGCAAACCCCGCATGAGCGTCAACGAGTTCCTGCACGCGACGTACGACCACGACGGCTTCCGCTTCTACTCCTACGCCGGGACGTTCTTCGAGTTCCTGTGGCGCGAACACCCGGCGAAACTGCAGGAGATGTACCGGTATCTGCGCGCCGACGACCCGGCCGCGTTCGACTCCTGGCGCAACCGCATGGGCTCCGACGCAGGGCTGCAGCAGCAGTACGACGCCTTCCTCGACGCACAGATCGCCCTCGTCGACGACCTCTTCGTACCGAACACGACGTTCACGCCCAACGGTTCCCTGAAGTTCGCCACCCCCGCCGAGGTGCAGAGCGCCTTCGCCGCCGCCACCTCCAACACGCCCGTCTGCAAGGACGAGGGCGACCGGGGCAACGGCCGGTTCACCTGCAACGGCCGGATCACCGCCAACCTCGGCAACTCCGGCAACCCCGACCAGATCTTCAAGGACATGTCCGAAACCGTCGACTACTTCATCCTCGACCGCGCCGGGCCCACCGCGAACAACTTCACCGACATGAACTGCTCCTTCGGTCCCACCGACGTCTGGCCCTCGGGCCGGGAGGGCAGCGCGGACTTCCGCTGCGAGGGCCCACTGCGGCGGTGAGGCAGCCGCCCGTCCTCAGCGGGACACGGCCCGTCCGGCGGACGAGCCGTGTCCGGCACGGGTCGCCGGCTCGTCACTCCTCGGGCAGGTCGAGCCGGCGCGACGTACCGGGGGCGAGGGAGAACGAGCGGTCGCGCAGCTTTACCCGCACCGCGGCGTTCTCCGAGGCCGGTACCGCGATCCGTACCTGCTCGGCGCGGATGCGCAGATCGATGTCCCAGTGCCGCCGGAAGCGGATGCGGACCCCGAACTTCGAGAGCTCGGGCAGCGGCGCCGGGTCGAGCCACAGCGCCTGGTCGCGGGTCTCCAGACCGGTCATACCGCGCTGGACGAAGTCCAGGGTGCCGGCCATCGCGCCCAGGTGGATGCCCTCCGCGGTGGTGCCGCCCTGGACGTCCGCCACATCCCCGGTCAGCGCCTCCTCGCAGTACGTCCAGGCGTCGGGACGGTGTACACGGGCCAGGACCCAGGCGTGGACCAGGGCGCTGAGGGTGGAGCCGTGGCTGGTGCGGTGGAGGTAGTAGTCGACGGTGGCGTGCCAGAGGTCGTCGTCGAGGCGGTGGCCGAGCCGACGGAACACCGAGGCGAGCTCCGCCGGCGAGAAGAGATAGCCCAGCATCAGCACATCGGCCTGCTTGGAGGCCTGGTAGCGGTTGACGGTATCGCCCTCCGCCTCCAGGATCCGGTCCAGCCGGCGGATGTCGCCGTAGCGCTGCCGGTATCCGTGCCAGTCGAGCTCGGCGAGGTCCCCGTATCCGGCGAACTGGCTGATCACCCCGCGGTGGTAGGGCACATGGAGCCGGTGCGCGATGTCCTCCCAGCGCTCGGGCTCCTCCGGGCAGAGCTGGAGGCGTTCGCACAGCTGCCGGTGATGGGCCTCGGGGAGTGTGCGGCACAGATCGAGGGCACGCATCAGCACCCAGGCCGCCGTGACGTTGGTGTACGCGTTGTCGTCCACGCCCGGTTCGGCGGCTCCCGGATAGCCGTCGTGGTACTCGTCGGGACCGACCACCCCACGGATGCGGTACCGGCCCAGCGCGGCGTCCCAGTCCGCGGCCGATGCCCAGAAGCGGGCGATCTGCAGCAGCATCTCCGCTCCCCTGGTGTGCAGGAACTCCGTGTCGCCGCTGGCCTGTCCGTACTGCCACACGTTGTAGGCGATCGCCGATCCGACGTGGTGCTGGAGCCGGGAATGATCGGGCAGCCAGCGCCCCGAGTGCGGGTTGAGATGGAGTTGCTGGGTCTCCTCACGGCCGTCGCCGGCGCTCTGCCAGGGGTACATCGCGCCGGTGCGGCCCGCTTCCCGCGCCGCATGGCAGGCGGCGGGCAGCCGCCGGTAGCGGTAGTCGAGCAGCGACCGGGAGACCTGCGGAAGGTGCAGGTTCAAAAACGGCAGCACGAACAGCTCGTCCCAGAAGACATGCCCGCGGTACGCCTCGCCGTGCAGGCCCCTCGCCGGCACCCCGACATCCAGCTCGGCGGTGTGCGGCGAGAGGGTCTGCAGGAGATGGAAGAGGTGCAGACGCAGGATTCCGCCCGCCTCGCCGGGGACCTCCAGCTTGGCCTGCCGCCACAGATTCTCCCAGGCGCGGCGGTGCGACGCCCGCAACTGCCGGAAGTGCGGGGCCAGAACCACACAGTCCACGGCCGCATGCCGCGGGCTCTCGATCGCCGGGTCGCGGGAGGTGAACAGCGCCACGGTCTTCTCGACGACCGCGGGGGAGTCGGGGACGACGGGCAGAACCAAGGCGTGGAACGCTGCAAGTGCGGTGAGCTGCGGCATGGGCGCCCCGCCCCGGCCTGAGGAGGCGCGGGTCCGGGCGGCCAGCGCGATACGGATGTCCGAGTCGAGGGTGCGGCAGCTCAGCCACACCGTGTCCCGTCGCTCGGCACCGGTGTCCCACCCCGTCAGATGCTGGTCCGCCAGCTCGCGGTAGCGCGCGACGCCGGCATTGCGCACCGCACCGTCGATCCCGGACTCCACCTCCACCGTGCCGGCCCACCCATGGGACGTGAAGCAGGTGCGCAGCGCGGCCAGATGGGGCTCTCCCATGTGCACCAGGCGGCACTGCTCCACGCTCAGCCGCCGGCCGGCCTCGTCCTCGTAGACCGACCAGCGGGTCAGCGTGCCGTGCCGCAGGTCCAGGGTCTGCCGGTGCTCCGCCAGCTGCGGGTGGTCGGGGGAGAGCCAGGGGCCGGGCGCCGCGTCGGCGGGGCACATCCGGTAGCGCAGCGGGAGCCAGTTGGGCAGGTTGACCATGTCCTCGTTCTCGACCGGGTGGCCCGCCACGATGGAGGTGAGCCGGTTGTAGCAGCCGGCGGCGTAGGTGCCCGGGTAGTGCGCGGGCCCGGCCAGCACCTCGGACGCCGCGCCACGGGTGACGAAGTAGCCGTTGCCGAGCGCGCAGAGCGTTTCGCGCAGCCGTTCCGTGTCCGGGTCGTACCCCTCGTACGACCAGCTCCAGGGGCGCGTCATCCGCCCGCCCCGGACGTCGTAAGACCAGGTCCAGGCGCCCGTCATCCCCCCTCCCCGGACGTCAGCAGCTCGCCGGGGTCGGTCACCACCACATCGGCGCCACGGCGGCGCAGCGCGGTGGCACGGTACGGGCCGGCCGTCCGGTCCACGCCCACCACCAGGCCGAATCCGCCGCGGCGGCCGGCCTCGACACCGGCGAGGGCATCCTCCACCACGGCGGTGTCCCGGGCCGGGACACCGAGTCGCCGGGCCGCTTCCACGAAGAGCGCCGGGTCCGGTTTGCCCGGCAGGTCCATCCGGCGCGCCTCGTTGCCGTCCACCACGGCCTGGAAGAGCCCGAGCACATCGGCCGCGGACAGCAGCTCGGTGGCATGACGGGACGCGGAGACGGCGGCACACGGCACCCCCTGGTCACGCAGCACCCCCAGCAGGCGCACGGTGCCGGGCCAGGTGGTGACGGCATCGGTCCGCAGACTCGCGGTGAACAGCGCGTCCTTGCGGGCCGCGACGGCGCCGACGGTGTCCGTGCCCGGTGCGTCGTCCGGCGTGCCGAGCGGCAGATCGAGGCCCCGTGCGCGCAGGAACGCGGCCGCCCCGTCCTGCCGGGAGAGGCCGTCGACATGGCGCAGATAGTCGTCCACCGGGTCGAAGGGGCGTTGTCCGCCGACGGCCGCCAGACAAGGGTCGAAGGCGCCCTTCCAGGCCGCGGCATGCATCCGGGCGGAGTCGGTGATGACCCCGTCGGTGTCGAAGACCACGGCCCGCAGTGAGTGCAGGCAAGCGGCCAGGGACGGCGCGCCGCTCATGGTGACGGTTCCGTTCGTCGGTGTGTCCCTTCCATGGCACCACGGCTGTGCACCATGGGCGCGCCGCACGCCGTCTCCCGCTCGGGTGGGTGCCGCCGGGCCCGACGGCCTCGGCACGACCTGGCCGCCCCCCGCGTCGCTTCACGCCGCCCGTTGCCCCCACCGGGGGTCTTCCGCCGCCCACTCCCGCTCCCACTGGGCGTAGCGCCGGCGGTCCAGGAGGGCGCGGCCGGTGCGTTCGGCGCCGAGCAGCAGCAGAGCGGTCGAGCTCGCCGCCACGGTGCCGATCGCGATGCTCTCGCCCCTCGCCTGGGTGGGCGTGACGGGATCGCGTATCAGCGCCCCGCGGCCGTCGAGCCGGGCAGAGGTACGGTCACCGGCCCGCAGGCCCGGCGCCACTGCGGTCTCGCCCGTACGGACCGCGCCATCGGCAGCCGTCCAGCGCACCGTTGCGTGCACCCGTGTCACGGCGCCGCCCGAGACGTCCACGCCGACACGGGTCGGAGGGTCCTCGGTCAGAACGGCCGCGACGGAGTGGGCGCCGGCCTGTCCGGCACCGGTATCCACCGTGCCGGCGGCCGCCAACCCCGCGGCCGGCGCGGACACCGCGATCAGCACGCCGGTGACCAGCACCATCCAGGCCTGGGCCACATCCGACCGCCGCCGGAGCGGATTGCGCCGCCACGGCCAGAGGATCTTGCTGCGAGCCCTTGCGACCTGGCTTCCGTCGTTGCTCACGATGCCTCCGCGGTGTGCCCCGCACCGTGGCGGGCCACACCTCCACGGTAGTCGCGCTGAGAGTCCGGGGCGCTCCCGGCGGAGCGCCCCCAAAGCGCCGAGAGGATCCGGTCGGCCCATGGCCGGTGGCCATCCGTCCCCTGCGCGCACCGGACCGTGGTGCGACGGTGGCAGTACGGCCTCTTCGCCGAGGAGCGAAAGGAAGTGGGGGCGATGGAGCATCCGCTGACTGTCGGAACCGACGGATCGGATGCCGCGTTCCGGTCGCTGGACTGGGCGGTGGACGAGGCGGCACGCCACGGACTCCCGCTGCGGATCGTCCATGCCTCCCGGTGGGAGCGCTACGAGGGAACGTCACAGGCGCAGGGCCCGGATCGTCCCAGTGAGCAGGTGCTGGCGGAGAACATCGTGGAGTCGGCCGCCGCACACGCCCGACGCCGTCACCCGGACGTCAAGGTCTCGGCGGAGGTGCTGGCCGACGACGCGGTCACCGTCCTGCTCAACGAGGCCCTCCATGCATCGGCGCTGGTCCTGGGGTCGCGGGGACGCGGGGAGATCACCGGCCTGCTGCTGGGGTCGGTCAGTCTGACGGTTGCCGCCCGCGCCCGGTGCCCGGTGATCGTGGTACGCGGTGACGCGGGCGGACTCGCGGGCACCCATGCGCGCATCCTCCTCGGCGTCGCCGACCCGGCCGGCGAAATGGCGGCCGTCCGCTTCGCCTTCCGCGAGGCCGAGGTCCGCCGTTGCACGCTGGAGGCGGTCTGCGCCTGGCGCCACCCCGCACACGAGACGCCCGACGCCCCGCCGCTCCCCGCGGAGGCCCACCGCTACCACGAACAGCAGGCATCTGCGCTGCTGGACGACGCTCTGGCACAGGCGGCCGACGCGCATCCGGCGGTGCGGGTGCACCGCGCCATGGTCGAGGGACCGGCCCACAAGGTCCTGGTGCAACGCGCCGCCGCCGCGGATCTGCTGGTGGTCGGAGCACAGCGCCGACAGGGACACTTCGGTCTGCAGCCCGGCCGGGTGGCGCACACCGCGCTCTGCCACGCCGCCTGCCCCGTGGCGGTCGTGCCGCAGCACGCCTGAGCCGGCGCCGCAGCCCTGCGCCTACTTCTCCAGCCCGGCCGCATGATCGGGAACGTAAGTCTGCAGATCCCGGGGCGGCCGCTGATAGCCGGTGGCCGGAGGCCGCGGCGGCAGGGTGAGCTCCGGCGGGGTGATGGCACGGTAGGGCACCGTCGACAGCAGATGGGCGATCATGTTCAGCCGGGCCCGGCGTTTGTCGTCGCTCTCGACGACGTACCACGGTGCCTCCGCGATGTCGGTATGGACGAACATCTCGTCCTTGGCCCGCGAGTACTCCTCCCAGCGGGTCAGGGATTCCAGATCCATGGGGGAGAGCTTCCAGCGCCGCGTCGGGTCCTCCAGCCGGCGCCGGAACCGCCGCTCCTGCATCTCGTCGCTCACCGAGAACCAGTACTTGCGCAGCAGGATCCCGTCCTCCACGAGCATCCGCTCGAAGACCGGGCACTGACGCAGAAACCGCTGGTGCTCGGCCGGTGTGCAGAAGCCCATGACCCGCTCGACACCGGCCCGGTTGTACCAACTGCGGTCGAAGAGCACCATCTCGCTCGCCGCGGGAAGGTGCTCCGTGTAGCGCTGGAAGTACCACTGGGTGCGCTCCCGCTCGGTGGGCCGGGGCAGCGCCACGATCCGCGCCACCCGGGGGTTGAGGTACTGGGTGGCGCGCTTGATCGTGCCTCCCTTGCCGGCCGCGTCACGCCCCTCGAAGACGACGACCAGCCGGGCACCCTCGGTACGCACCCACTCCTGGAGCTTCACCAGCTCCGTCTGCAGCCGGTACAGCTCCCGCTCGTACCGCGACCGCGACAGCTTCCCGGGGCCCTTGCCGCCCTGCTTGTCCGCCATACGACGACGGTACGGAGAAAAGCCCCCGGCGGCTCAGGCGTGCGAGCCGAACGGGGCCAGGACCTCGCGCTCGACCTGCCGCCGGACGTGCTCGGTCAGGGCGGAGAGCCGCTTCGAGACCTTCGCCCGCACGGCCTGCGGCGACCGGGTGTACCGGGCCGTCGCGGGCAGCTCCGCGACATCGGCCGCGACCCGCTCCCGGGCGTCCTCCACACGGCCGCGCGGTGCGCTGCGCTCGCCCCCGCGCATCAGGGTTTCCAGCAGCGGTGTACTGCCCGGGGGAACCGGCTCGTCGGCCAGGCCGATCACATCGTGGCACCCGGGCCGGCGGAAGACCTGCTTGCGGCCCGGTGCGGTTGCCTTCGCCACCGACAGCTTCATCACGGGGTGGCCGTCGTACGCGACGAGCTTGTACGCCGAATCCAGCGAGGGCGCGTCGGCGCTCACCCCGACGCTGGTGCCCACGGCGTACCCGTCGATCGGCGCTCCCGCCCGCGCCAGATCGTGCACGGCGAATTCGTCCAGCCCGCCGCTGGCGACGATGCGGACCTGCGGCAGTCCCGCGTTGTCCAGGATCGTGCGGGCCCGGAAGGCCAGTTCCGCGAGGTCACCGCTGTCCAGCCGGATGGCCGACCCGTCACCGCGCCCCAGCGCGTTCAGCACCCGGGCCGCCGCCGCGACGCCGGATTCGGTGGCGTAGGTGTCCACCAGAAAAGTCACCGGTCCCGGATGGCAGAGCGCGAACGCGGTGAACGCCGCCTCCTCGTCCCCGAACGCCTCGATGTACGAGTGCGCCATCGTGCCGACCGTCGCCAGATCCTCGGCGTGCGCCGCCGCCACATTGCTGGTGCCCGCGAAACCGGTCATGGCACCCAGCCGGGCCACCTGGTGGGCGGCAGCGGTTCCATGGGTGCGCCGCAGCGAGAAGTCCACGACGGAGCGTCCCCGTGCGGCGAGCACGCATCGGACGCACTTGGACGCGATGGTCGTCTGATGGGTGAGGTGATTGAGCACATACGACTCCACGAACTGTGCCTGCGGCAGCGGAGCGGTGAGCTCCAGCAACGGTTCGTCGGCCAGCACGACCCGCCCCTCCGGCACGGCCCGGACCTCCCCGGTGAAGCGCATCCCCAGCAGCGGAGCCAGATCCCTTGCCGGCCGTTGCAGCGCCTCCGCGAACACCTCGACATCATCGCGTCCGACGGCGAAGTCGGAGAGGAAGTCGAGGACGGTCTCGGCCCCGGCGGCGATCAGGAACCCCCGGTCCGGCGGCAGGGCCCGTACGAAGCAGCTGAATGTCGCCGGTTGCGTCATGCCCTCGTGCAGATATGAGAGGGCCATGGTCGCTTCATACAGGTCGGTGAGCGTCGCATCCGACATGGCCGACTCCTTCCACGGAGCGCCGTGCCATCGGTCGGCCGGGACGGCGCCCGCACCGGACTCACGCCATCGCGCTCGCCCAGCCGTAGGAGGCGCGATGCTCATGCCGGGGCGGCCCGGCACCGACGCCTTCGAGATCAAGATCTGCCACCCGCTGCAACTGCCCGGCGAGGTCCCTCATCGCACGCCCGGCCGCGATCTCGTCCCCGATCTCCGGTACATCCGGGTCCTCGGGGCTGCAGCGGGCCGTGCCGCGCCCGGTGAGGGTGGTGGTTCCGGTCCGGAGCACCACGCGTGCCTTGGTCGTTCCGTCCTCCTCGAAGAGGTACAGACGGACGGGCCACTCGACTGTCGTTGCCATGGTTACCTCTGCCTTCTACCGGGGTCGTCGCCTCAGGCCGCGAACGGGGCCGTCACGCCCTCGGCAGCCGGTCCCCGCCGGTATGAGCCCTCACCGTCATCATCCGCCTTCTGCCGCGGGGCGTCATGGCGCCGGCCACCGGCCGTCTCAGCCCGTGGACGCCCGCCGTCTCGCGGTCATGCGTGCGGCACCACTGCCACCGGACACGGAGCGTGGTGGACGACCGCCTGGACGACATGGCCGATACGAGGTGTCGGCAGCCGGTGCCGGTGCCGCCGGCCGACGATGAGCAGCCCCGCGTCCGCGGCGCTGTGCAACAGGGCCGGCGCCGGACTCTCCATCACCACACGCTCGTCCACGTGCAGGTCCGGATACTTCTCCCGCCACGGGTGCAGGACCGCGGCCAGCTCCTGCCGTGCGTCCTGCGCGGCCTCCTCGGCGGCGATCGGCTCCACGCCACCGCCCCGGTTGTACGCGTACGAGGGCAGGTGCCTGCCGTGTACGGCACGCAGAGTGACGGCCCGCCGCGCGGCGGTGTCGAAGGCGAAGGCGAGCAGCGCCTCGCACGGTCCGTGCAGGCCCAGCCCCACCATCACCTCCCCGTCCTGCTCGACCGCCGCGGCGTCCTGCCGGGCGCGGACCAGAGCCGTGGGGCACTCGGTGTGCGCCACCAGCTTCAGACCGAGCTCGCCGAGGGCGAAGCGGGACACCGGACCCAGGTCCTGTGAGCCCAGGACCAGCAGGTCCGACTGTCCCGCGGCTTCCTGCAGGGCCTCCAGCGGGTCTTTGGACACCAGAACCGGGTCCACCGGGAGGTCGGGGAAGCGGGTGCGCACTGCGGCGACGGCCTCGTCCATCATCCGATGGGGCCAGTAGTTCTGATCCCCTTCCTCAAGGGGGTGGGGCACCGGCTCCGGCGCGAGCAGCACCCAGGCATGCAACAGCCGCAGGCGCGCATGGCGCAGCCGTGCTTCCTGTGCCGCCCACTGGATCGCCGACAGGGACTCGGGCGTACCGTCCACACCGGCGGTGATGACATCCTTCATGGCCTCGCTCCGTTCCTGGCGCGCTCGGCGCATTCGCGCCCATACCTCCAGGGTGCTCGACCTCGCCCGCTCCGGCATGAGCCACTCGGCCCCTGGGCCGTGTCTTTCGGTTCAGCGTGGGCCCGCGACGCTGGGCCCGGCCCGGTCAGTGGGTGCCGTGCCCGGTGCCGCCGGGCACGGTGTGCGTCCCCGGGCTGTCGGGCGGAGTGCCGCCCATCGTGCGGAGCATGGCCCGGCCCCCGGTGCGCAGGAAACGGTGGACCAGCGCGGCGGCGAGGAGGAGGAAGGCGATGTTGAGCCAGGTGGTGTAGTTCCAGGAGACCCCGGACATGGGGATCCGTGCGTCGGCCTGACGGGGGATCAGCCCCAGTCCGCCGAAGACGAATTCGACCGCATAGCCCGCGACGACGACGGCCGCGTAGAACGTGACCAGCAGGAACAGGGCCATCCTGGCTCCGTAGTACTTCCGGTAGATGTTCAGGATCGGCAGGATCAGCAGATCGGCGAAGATGAAGGCGACCACCCCGCCGAAGCTGATCCCGCCCTTCCACAGGACCACCGCCAGCGGCACATTGCCGATGGAGCAGACGAACGAGGCGATCGCCACCAGCGGTCCGATCAGCGGCCCCCACAGCTTCGCCGCCAGCGGGTGCCCGTCGAAGAAGAAGGCCCGCCAGAAGCTGTCGGGGACCCAGGCGGCGATGGCCCCGGCGATCAGCAGGCCGAGCACCAGATCCTTGATGATCGCGGCCCATTCCATGACGAAGACGCGCGAGGTCGCGGTGTAGCCCTCGATGGAGAACAGCCGCCGTGCGAAGGACCCCTCGCGGTGCACGGACATGTCCATCGCGGCATGCCCCTCCATGGAGCCGGGCAGACCCCGTTCGGCCTGCTCACGGGCCTCCCGCAGCAGCTTGTCACGCAGGCAGAGGCGGAACAGCACGGCCAGGACGACGATCATGACCGGTCCGCCGATGAACTCGGCGGCCGTGAACTGCCACCCCATCAACAGGGCTAGAATGACGCCGAGTTCGACCACCAGGTTCGTGGAGGCGATCTCGAACGCCATGGCGGCCGTGAAGTCCGCACCCTTGCGGAACAGCGACCGGGCCAGCGCGACCGCGGCGTACGAGCAGGACGAGGACGCGGCACCCAGCGCGGCGGCCAGCGACAGGGTGCGGGGACGGTCGTCGCCGAGCAGGCTGACCACGGTGGATTTGCGCACCACGGCCTGGACGACCGCGGACAGCGCGAAGCCCAGGATCAGCGCCCAGGTGATCTCCCAGGTCATGGATCCAGCGATGGACAGTGCGTGCAGGATCGGGTGCATCGGCTGAGGTGTTCCTTGGCGTACCGCGGCCCAAACTCCCGCTCGCCCGGCAGCGCGTTCAGACCCGCCCGTGCGCCTTCTGCGCCCGTCTCGACAGCGAGTCGATGACCACGGCGATGAGCAGCACACCACCCGTGATCATGAACTGCACGGCGGTCCGGATGCCCATGAGGGCCACCCCCGAGGCGATCGACTGGATGACCAGGACACCGAGCAGGGCCGACCAGGTCCGGCCCCGCCCGCCGAACAGGCTGGTGCCACCGATGACCGCGGCGGCGATGGCATCCATCAGCAGCAGGCCCGCCCCCGACGTCTGACTGGCCGAGGTGACGCGCGAGGCCAGGAACAGACCGCCGATCGCGGCCATCGTCCCGGAGACCATGAAGACCGAGATGC
Source organism: Streptomyces sp. NPDC048434 (assembly GCF_043200375.1). NCBI lineage: Bacteria > Bacillati > Actinomycetota > Actinomycetes > Kitasatosporales > Streptomycetaceae > Streptomyces > Streptomyces sp. NPDC048434. Next base: position 78,571 of record NZ_JBICXQ010000003.1, read on the forward strand.
GGACCAGGTCGACATTGAGACCGGTGCGGCGGGAGGCCTCGACGCTGCCGCCGATCGCGAAGATCATGCGTCCGTAGCGCGTGCGACGCAGCACGTAGTCGAGGCCGACGAGCATGATGAGGAAGATCAACAGGGCCAGCGGGAGTCCCAGGAAGAGGTTGAGCACGGTGGCCGCGGCCATGGCGATCACCGCCAGCACGCCCGTGCGCAGGAGGATCTCGCTCAGCGGCCGGGTGGGCACGCCGGCGGCCCTGCGCCGCCGCGCGTCGTGGTACGAGGCGAGGAAGTAGCCGGCGGTGCCGAGCGCCGCCAGGCCGTACGCGGCGGCCACATTGTTGAAGTAGTAGCTGGTCAGCATCGCGAGCAGGCCCTTGTCGTCGATGTTGATGGTGCCGTTGGCGCCCAGGATGTAGAGCATCAGGCCGTTCCAGCCCAGCAGGCCCGCAAGGGTGACCACGAACGCCGGTACCCCGACCTTGGCGAAGAAGAACCCCTGAACGGCTCCGATCACCGTGCCGCCGAGCACCGCGACCAGCAGCGCGAGCCCCTCCGGCACGCCGTGGCTCACGCTCAGCACCGCGAAGGCGGCCGCCGCCAGGCCGCTCACCGAGCCGACCGAGAGGTCGATCTCGCCGAGCAGCAGAACGAAGACGACGCCGATCGCGATCATGCCGGTGCCGACGATGTCCACGGCCAGATTGGACAGGTTGCGCGGCGAGAGGAAGTTCTCGTTGAGGCTCTCGAAAATGACCCACACCACGACCAGGCCGAGGGCGACCGGAACCGAGCCGAGCTCGCCGCTGTGGAACCTCCGCCGGAGCATGTCGAGGGGGTTCTGCGCCCCGAAATCGGGCGCGAGACGGCGCCGGTCGGCAGCGGTCACCGCCCCACCGGCGCCGCCCTCCCCACCGGACGGTTTGTGCTTCCTGAGCGCCCAGGTCCGGCTCACGACTGCGCCTCCCATCCCGGCGCCTTGCGGCGTGTCACGGCGTTGTCCGTGGCCCCGGTGATCGAGGAGATGATCTGTTCGTGGGACGTGGTCGTCACATCGAAGAACCCGTTGTTCCGGCCGAGCCGCAGTACGGCGACCCAGTCCGCGACAGCCTTGATGTCGCCCATGTTGTGGCTGATGAGGAGGATGCCGAGCCCGCGTTCGCGGAGCTGGTCGACGAGGTCGAGGACCTGGGCGGTCTGTTCGATGCCCAGGGCGGCGGTGGGCTCGTCGAGGAGCACGAGCCGGGGTTCGCCCAGGAGCGAGCGGGAGATCGCGACGGTCTGGCGCTGACCGCCGGAGAGCGAGGCGACCGGGAGCCGTACGTCGGGCATCCGGATGGCGAGCATGTCGAGCAGGTCCAGGGTGAGGCGCTCCATCTCCACCTCGTCCAGGACGCCGGTCCGGTGGATCTCGCGGCCGAGAAAGAGATTGCCGACCACGTCGAGGTTGTCGCACAGCGCGAGGTCCTGGTAGACGGTGGCGATTCCCAGGTCCTGGGCTTCGTGGGGCCGGGTGATCTGGACGGGCCGACCCTCCCACTCGACCACGCCTTCATCGGCGGAGTCGACCCCGGCGACCACCTTGATCAGCGTGGACTTGCCGGCGCCGTTGTCGCCCACGAGAGCGACGACCTGACCGGCGCGTACCTCCAGTTCGACATCCGCCAGGGCCTGGACGGCGCCGTATCGCTTGGAGATTCCGCGCAGCGCCAGCAGGGGCGGCGCCGGCACCGGTCGCCGGAGAGCTGGGCTGGAATCCATGGATACCTGCCTTACCTGGTGAGCCCCGCCTTCTGGCAGGCGGACGCGAACTTGGGGGTGCAGATCTGATCGATCGTGTACATACCGTCCTTGATCACGGTGCCCTTGATGCGGTGCACGGTCACGGAGATCGGGGTGAGCAGCACGGCCGGGATGCCACGGTTGGTGGGGCTGTTGACCGTGTGCGTCGTGATGCCGTCGAGCTTCTTGCCGCGCCCCAGCGCGACGGCCATGGCGGCGGCGGTGCCGGCCTCGGGCGCGAAGGGCTTGTAGACGGTCATGTACTGATCGCCCGTCACGATGCGTTGAATGGCGGCGAGTTCGGCATCCTGGCCGGTGACGGGAGGCAACGGATCGACTTTCGCGGCCCGCAGGGCGGAGATGACGCCGGCCGCCAGCCCGTCATTGGCGGAGTAGACGCCGTCGATGTGCTCGGCGCCGAGGGCGGAGATGGCGGCGGACATGTTGGAGTTGGCGTTCTCCGGTCGCCATTCGGCGGTCTCGTAGGCCTTCCCGATCTTCACCTTGCCCTGCAGCGCCTCGAGCGCGCCCTGCTTGAACCAGGCGGAGTTGGGGTCCGTCGAAGCGCCGTTCATCATGACGATCTGGGCGCCGTGCGCCTTGTCGCCGAGCGCCTGGAGAAGTGCCTCGCCCTGCAGCCGGCCGACCTTCTCGCCGTCGAAGGAGACATAGGACGAGACCGGTCCCTCCACGAGGCGGTCGTAGGCGACGACCGGGATTCCTGCCGCTCGCGCGCTGTCGACCGGTGAGCGGAGCGATTTGGAATCGACGGCATCCAGGATCAGCACCCGGACCCGTTTGGTGATCATCGCGTCCATCTGCTGCTGCTGGGTGGCCACATCGTGCTCCGCACTGACGACCTCCACCGTGCATTCGGCGCACAGCTGATGGATCTTCTTCTCGATCAGCGGCTTGTCGAAGTGGTAGAGGCGCGAGGTGTTGTCCGGGAGCAGCACACCGATCTTCAGGGCACCGCCGGAGGCAGGCCCGCTCGGCTCGTGCACCCCGCCGGCCTTCCCGCAGGCGGCCGGCCCGGCCACCATGCACAGCCCGGCCAGGATGACGGCGGCTCCACGCAGACGAGTGTTCACCTCACGGGACCTCCTCACCGTTCCGTCGGCCGTCCGCGGCGGCCGCTGCCTCCGCGATGCCGAGCTGTTCGCCCGGATCCAGCGCGATCTCGCTCCACACCTGTTTGCCGCCGCTGAGCGGCACCGAGCCCCAGGACGCCGACACCGCTTCGACGAGCAGCAGCCCACGGCCGCCGGTCGACTCCCAGTCCACGCTCGTCGGCTTGACCGGTGCGCGGGGCGAAGCATCGTTCACCGCGATCCGCAGCCGGTCCGCGGCCAGGGTCAGATCCAGCCGCACCTCGCCCTGTGTATGCGCAATGGCGTTGGTGACCAGCTCGGACACCACCAGCAGTGCCACGTCCAGCTCCTCGGTCACGTTCCAGGAACGCAGCTTGCGCGCGGTGAAGCGGCGGGCGTGCATCACGGCGTCGGGGAGCCGCCACACCGCCCAGCGCACCCGGGTCGGGCGGACGCGCATCCCGTCGTAGCGCAGGACCAGCACCGCCACATCGTCGTCGCGCCGCTTCGACTCCCCGAGCAGTGTGTCGGCCAGCTGCCCGGCATCGGCCGGGTCGGCCGCGGCCAGCAGCTCGCGCACCCGGCGGATGCCGTCGTCCAGGTGGAGCGTGGCCGATTCGGCCAGGCCGTCCGTGAGCAGCACGAGCACGGTGCCGGGGGTCAGGCCCACCTCGGTCAGCGGGAACTCACCTTCCACGGCCACCCCCAGCGGAGGCCCGCCCTCGACCGACAGTTCCTCTGTCGTGCCGTCGGGGAACCGCAGCAACGGCGGCAGATGTCCGGCCCGGACGAACCAGGCGATGCCCTCCTCCATGTCCAGGTCCACATAGCAGCAGGTCGCGAACAGATCGGTCTCCATGCCGAGGAGCAGCCGGTTGGCATGGGAGAACACCACATCGGGCGGGTGGCCCTCGATCGCGTAGGCCCGGATGGCGGTGCGCATCTGGCCCATGATCGTGGCGGCGCCGGCGCTGTGGCCCTCCACATCACCGATGACGAGCGCGAGATGGCCGTCGGACAGCGGGATGACGTCGTACCAGTCGCCGCCCACTTCGAGGCCCATCGTGGCGGGCAGATAGCGGGCGACGGCCACTCCGCCGGGCAGCGACGGCAGCTTGCGGGGCAGCAGGCTGCGCTGGAGCATGGTGGCGAGCTCATGCCCGGCGTCCAGCGCATGGGCGCGGACGAGGGCCTGGCCCACCAGACCCGCGGTCGCGGTCAGCAGGGACCGCTCCTCCGGCCCGAACGCGTGCTCCTCCTCCCATCCGACCAGGCACACCCCGACGATCCGGCCGTCGGCCGGCAGCGGCAGGACGGCGAGACCGCCGGGCCCGATGCCCGCCAGGTCGGATTCGAGAGCGTGTCCCGGCGGCCACAGGGCCACATGGCCGCCCCGCAGCACGCTCTCCAGCGTGGGCATCGAATGACATGACGCATCGGGCCACTCGGTCCGCCACTCGGACCGCCAGGCGGCGGGCCAGGCATCGGGTTCCGGCGGGTCGAGGACGGACACAACGAACCGGTCGGCCTCCAGCTCGGCCACCGCCACCCGACCGGCCCCCAGCGGCATCCGCAGGGCGCCGACCACCACCTGGCTCACTTCGCGGATGGTCGTGGCGCCGGCCAGCGCGGCGGACAGCTGCTGCACGATGGAGACCTCGTCCGCGCTCGGGCGCAGATAGGAGGCGTCGGCGACCACGCCCAGCATGCGCTCCGGGGCGCCGTCGGCGTCGACCAGCACCCGGCAGCGCAGGCTCAGCCAGCGAAGCTCGCCGTTGGGCCGGCGGATACGGATCGACAGCTGCTGGCCGGCGGAGGGCAGCCGGCTCGGCTCCACGATCGACATCAGCGCGGGAACGTCGTCCGGCGCCGTGCGCGCCAGCAGCGTCTCCACCCGCCGGTCGAATTCCTCCGGAGCGATCCCGAACAGCTCCAGTACCTGGGCGTCCGCGTCGATCCGTCCGGTGCTGAGCATCAGGGTGAACGCGCCGCCCCGGAGAGTGTCCAGCCCCGGTCCCAGCAGCGAACGCCGTTCCGTCCTGGCCATGACCCGGGCGGCGACGGCCTCCAGTCCCGCGGATACCTGGTCGGCGTGCAGTTCCAGCAGATGGCGGCGGTCGGCGTCGAAGGCGTCCGGGGCCTTGTCCATGACCACCAGGCACCCCAGCCGCTTGGCCTCCCCGCCCAGCGGCAGCACGCCCAGCGAGACATCGGACGGCAGCGTCCCGGCGCCTTCCCACGGCTCCGCAGCAGGACTGCCCGGGGGACCGCTGACGCCGTACTGCGCCAGCTCCGCCGGGCTCAGCCACAGGGCGAGGCCGGTGCGGAAGCACGCGGCGACCGGAGAGTTGCCGGACAGCCGGAACCTCGTCGGCAGCCCGTAGGGAGTACCGGAGCCGCCGACCATCTCGGCCAGCTGAAGATCGCCGCCCCCCTCGGCGGGCACATAGACGGCGGTCAGCTCAGCCCCGGTAGACCCAAGGACCCGTGCGGTCACTGCCTGCACCGCCTCCGTACGCCGGAAGCCGTCGTCGTTGTAAGCCACGGTCGCCGCATCCGCCCTCCGGGGCCGGAGCGTCCACCCCGCCACCGCCTCACCGGATATGTCGTCATTCACGGCCTCCTCTCCATGGTGCGGCACGGGGGGAGGGAGCAGCGAGTCGGCGAGGAGGTAACGGAGGGTGTTCGGCGCACTCCTTCACGGCAGCGGCACGGACCGGTCTCCCCGTGGGCCGCCGCGGGGCGGGTCAGCTCGTGTACGGCTGGATGGACTGGGCGTGCCGGAACACGTTGCGCGGGTCCCAGTGGCTCTTGACCGCCTGCAGACGTGCGTAATTGTCGCCGTAGTACAGGCGGTGCGACGGCTGACCGGAGCGGTTCCAGTCGGGGTCGTCGAGGTCGGTGTCGGGGTAGTTGATGTAGCAACCGTCGGTCACCGGCGCCGACTGCTCGCCGGCCGGAGTGCCGGTCGGCGAGAGCACCGGCACCCCGCCGGTGTCCTTGTAGACATCGCGGTAGAACTCGCGGATCCAGCGCAGGTGCGGTGCCGCGATCGAGGGGTCGGCCTCGTCGTCGAGATGGTCGGTGACCCCGTCGTCGTTGGAGTCCTTCTTCCAGGCCCAGTACGTCTGATACTGCAGCTTCAACACGGAACTGCGTTGGTAGACCGCGGTGTCGCCGCTTTCGGGGAGGTTCATCGCGCCGCCGTAGGAGTCGACCTGGAGCAGCGCCTGGGGGTTGTCGTAGCCCTTGCGCGACAGATGGGTGAAGATGGCCTGGAGCTGCGGTTCGGTGAAACCACGCGTCATATACGCCGACTTGTACTTGCCGCACTGGTTGTCGCCGGAGCCGTTGAGCGTCTGGGTGGCGGTGAGCCACGGCAGCCGGGTCGGCACCTCCAGGTCACCCATGGGCGCATGCTCGCCCATGCGCCGGTCCAGCGGGGTGGATTCGATGCCCAGATCCTGGGTGAGCCACCCGAGGAAGGCCTCCAGGCGTTCCACACTGTCCGGCCTGGTGGCGTCGAGCTGAGTGATCAGGCCGATCTTGCCGTTGGCGCGGTGGTTCAGCTTCAGCAGGGTGAACATGTCGCTGTAGTCGCGGCGGAGTTCCACCGGGAGCTCCGGGGTGTTCTCGTACTCGAAGAACAGCCCGTAGTTCCGCACCAGCGACTTGAAGCGGTCGGGTTGGTCCACGAGGTCCTTCCACGGCCAGGCCACGGCATGCAGCAGGACCTGGGACGGAGGCTGCGGCAGTCCCTTGAACCAGTACCGGGTGACCACCCCGAAGTTCCCGCCGCCCCCGCCGGTATGGGCCCACCACAGATCCCGCAGCTCCTGCTCGGGCGCATCACGCCGCGCGACCACGACCTCCGCATGCTGTCCGTCGCGGACGACCACGACCTCCACCGCGTAGAGATAGTCCACGGTCAGCCCGTGCTGGCGGGACAACAGCCCGTACCCGCCGCCGGACACATGGCCGCCGGCGGCGACCGAGTAGCAGGAGCCGCCGGGCAGCGCCACACCGAAGGGCGCGTAGAGGTGGGTGGCGACATGCCAGTTGTTCGCTCCGGACTCGACGCAGTACGCGCCCATCTCCTGGTCCAGGTAGGCCCGGTCCATCTGCGCGAGGTCGAGGATCACCCCCACGTCGTCGCCGCAGACGAAGTTCTCGTAGCAGTGGCCGCCCGACCGGACCGTGATCCGCCGGTGGAGATCCTCATCGGAACGGTGGCTCGCCAGATACTTGTTGAGCGCCGCGACGACCTCGCTCGTCGAGCTGACCACCGACACGTAGTCGGGTGTCGCGATGAAGCGCTGGTTGAACCCTCTCCGAAGGGCCTCGTAGCGGGCGTCTCCTTGGCCCACTTCGGTCCCGTAGGCGGCTCCGGTCGTCACCTGCTGGACGGCCATCTGGTCTCCCCTTGTCGAAACGGTGGCGTGGTGTAGTCAATTGACTACTATCCGTGACGACGGCGAGGGGTGCGAGTACCTGAAAGAAGTCATCCGGCGCATCGGAGTTGACGTTCCGCACTCCCTGCGCACGGCGTGACGGGTTTCGCGGCAGCCGTGGCGCCGGTCAGTCAGGCGTCAGCACAGCGGCCCCCTGAACCCGGTCGGCGGCCAGGTCGGCGAGGGCCTGCGGGGCACGGCTCAACGGGTAGGGGCTGACGGTGACCCGTATGCCGATCCTCGCCGCGGTCGCCAGGAACTCGCGGCCGTCCTGCCGGGTGTTGGCGGTGACGCTGCGCAGATTCCGCTCGTGGAAGAGGTGACGCTGATAGGTGAGCGGCGGGATGTCGGTGAGATGGATACCGGCCACGGCGAGCGTGCCCGAACGGTCGAGTGCCTCCAGCGCCACCGGCACCAGTTCGCCCACCGGCGCGAAGAGGATCGCGGAGTCCAGCGGTTCGGGAGGGCGGTCGTAGGCGTCGCCGGCTGACGATGCGCCCAGATCGAGGGCGAGTTCACGGGCCCGCGGCGAACGGGTCAGCACATGGACGGTCGCGCCTTCGGCCAGGGCGACCTGCGCGGCCAGATGTGCCGAGGCGCCGAAACCGTAGATCCCGAGCCTGCCGCCGGCGGGCAGGGCACTGCGGCGCAACGCGCGATACCCGATGATCCCGGCGCACAGCAGCGGCGCCAGCCGTGTGGCGTCCTCGTCGTCCGGGAGCGGGTAGGCGTAGTCCGCGGGGACGAGCGCGGCATCGGCGAAGCCGCCGTCGGCGTCCCAGCCGGTGTATTGGGATCCCGGACAGAGGTTCTCGTGGCCCGCACGGCAGTACCGGCAGACACCACAGGTATGGCGCAGCCAGGCCCCGCCGGCCCGGTCGCCGGTACGGAACGCCGTCACCGCCTCGCCGGTGGCGACCACCCGGCCGACGATCTCATGACCGGGGACGGTCGACGGGCGGTGCGGGGGCAGGTCGCCCTCCGCCAGATGCAGATCCGTACGGCACACACCGCAGGCCTCCACCCTGAGCAACAGGTCCTGGGGGCCCGGCTCGGGAGCCGGACGGTGGACGAAGGCCAGCGGCCCGGAGGCAATCGGGCCAGGGCGCCGGACGACCCAGCCGGACACCGTGTCCGGGCCTGCAACGGGGGCCATGTCCCCAGGATGGCGCCCACCGGGGAGACGGACAAGCGGTGCGCGGCCGGGGCCCGTCGACGCTCCGAGCCCTCGCCGTGCGCGTCACTCCGGCGGGCGCTGACCGCCGGCACCCGGGCCGTGCGCCGGGGTGCGTCCGCCCTGGCCGAAGAGCGTCGTCAGCCTGTGAACCATCCTGGCGAGCAGGCCCCTCCGGGCGGGCGACGGGGACGAGGGCGGGGACGGCGACGGAGACGAGGACGGCGTCGCGGTGACGGCGGTCGGCTGCTCGTCCGGCGTTGGCGCCGGCCCGCCCGGCTGCTGCGGCGCGGACTGGTCGGCGGGGGTGGGCGCGGGCACCCGCTTGGTGCGTACGGCCTCGGCGCGGACGAGCGCGCCCAGAGCGGCAAAGACATCGAGGGGCATGCCAAATCTCCTGCGGTGGAAGTCCCGAGAGCTGATGACGGCAGACCGCGATCGCCCCATGGCCCCCGTTGCGGGCTGGGGTGGGTGCATGCGGTCGGGTCGGCTCAGCAGCGCAGGACGGTCACGCGGGGTGGCGATGCGGGGGCGGCGGCCGTGAGGGCGGCCCCGGAAGCGGCGTTCTTCGACGCGGTGAGGGTCTGTTCGTCGGGGGAGTCCCCGAGCGCCTTGCCGACGGACCCGGTGGGGCCCTGATGGCGCAGATGACAGGCCGACGCGTCACACAGGCGACGGATGCCGCTGCCCGGGTGCTTGCCGTCGCCGGTGGATGCCGGCACCGGCCCCGCCATGACGCAGGGGCGGGCCGCCGAGTCCGATACGGCGGGAGCATGTGCGGGGGGAGGGCAGCCGCGGGCATCGGGGGCCGGCCCGTGGGAGCAGCCGGTGGTGAGTGCGGCGTGCAGTAAGGCCAGCAGCGCGACGAACATCAGCACGCGCCGGCCGCCAGTCGCCGCGGAGCGGCCTGTGCCGACGGTGTCGCGCATGCGAATCTCCCAACCCTCTTCGGGGAGGGAATCCCCGGGAAGCGGGTGGGACACTCGCGATACGCCGCAAGAGGCTACAAAACCACTCGATCCGGCTATGTCATCGCACGCTCGGGCCTCGCACACACGCCCGTCAGAGGCGCGGCCGCTCCCGGTCGGTGCGGCCCTGGCTCAACGCCGCCAGGAGGTGGCACGCCCCGCGGAACCGCCGTCGGGGTCACCGCTCGCATAGCGGCCGTGGAAGTGCGAGAAGCGCTCCAACGGGTCGCCGTCCAAGTTCCACGGCCAGACCGTCGCGACCCCGCCGGTGGCGCGCAGTGCGGTCCCGGCCTCGGCCGTCCGGCCGGCCTTGACCAGTGCGTAGGCGAGCAGATTGAGATCGGCCAGGGCCGTCGCGTGCCGGAGGAACCCCGGGCTCGGCCAGTAGTGCGCGGCATGGTCCAGAGCGCGGGCGGCATCGGGGCGCCGCCAGATCTCTCCGGCGCCCAGGGCCGTCATCCCGCCGCCGGCGACCGCTCGCTGGTGGCTGATGATGAGCGCGGTGAGCTCCAGACCGGCGGCGGGGGCGTCGGGCGGCATCAGGGAGCGGACCCCGTCGAGCAGATCCAGCACCAGGGCGCTGGAGCCGCACTCGTCCGGCGAGAGATAGCCCAGGGCCTGCAGATGCGCCTCGCGGTTCCAGGGGTCGCGGGCCTTGATCTCGCGCCAGATCGCTGCCAACTCCGTGGAAGGGCGACGCTCGACGCGGAGAGTGGCGAGGTGCAGGGCCCACGGGGTGGGGTCGGCGGGCAGCAGCTCGGCGGCGAGCCGGCAGGTCTCGCGGGTGGCGTGCAGGTCGACGGCGTCCTGCTGCCGGGCCTGGACCAGGTCCGACCAGGCGTGGAGCAGCAGTGCGCCGTGATTGTTCGGGCTGTGCTGCCGCCAGATGCCGGGCAGTGACCGGCCCGCTGCCACGGCGAGCACCCCCAGGCGGTGGGCCTTGCGGTCCCAGTCCTGCCCGGCGTCGTCGATCACATCCGCCATGACGGCCATGACGGCGGTGTCCAGAGAACCGCGGGACCAGCATGTCTCGACGCGCCGCCGGACCCGCCCCAGGGTGACGTCATCGAGCTCGGGGACGAGGCGGGGGAGGCTGCCTTTGCGGCGTCTGAACGCGGGCATGTGTTTCGGCGGCCTTCCGGTGGTGGGCTCGTAGGCGGAGGTGAAGCAGGGGTCGGGTAGCAGGCTAGTGGCGCCGGTATGCCGTACGGCCAGCGGGTGCCCGGGCACACCGCTGACCGTACGGCACAGCGTTCGGTGGCCGTCCGGCCACCCTTCGGCTAGCGGGAGGTGACGGCCGCCTTCTCGGCGGTACCGCGGCCGAGCCGGTCGCGGACCAGGGAAACCCCGACCACCAGCCCGGCGAGGAGCACCGACAGCAGCACCTGGATCCGGCCGCCGCCGTCACTGTCGTCGGTGAGCATGTAGACCAGCACGAACGAGATCATCGCGATCGTCGCCCAGGTCAGGTACGGGAACAGCCACATCCGGACGACCAGCTTGTCCGGGTTCTCGCGCAGGATGATCCCGCGCATCCGCAGCTGCGAGAAGCAGATGACCAGCCAGACGAAGAGCGCGACCGCGCCCGAGGAGTTCAGCAGGAACTGGAAGACCGTGTCCGGCCACAGGTAGTTGAAGCCGACCGCGATGAAGCCGAAGAGGACGGAGGCCAGGATCGCGGCCTGCGGGACGCCCCGCGAGTTCGTCCGGGCGAAGGCCTTCGGTGCGTCGCCGCGCTGGCCGAGCGAGAAGGCCATGCGGGAGGCGGTGTAGAGGCCGGAGTTGAGACAGGAGAGCACGGCGGTCAGCACGATGACGTTCATGATCTGGCCGGCGTGCGGGATGCCGATCGAGCCGAGGGCCGCGACGTAGGAGCCCTTCTTGGCGATCGAGGGGTCGTTCCACGGCAGGAGGGAGACGACGACCAGGATCGAGCCGAGGTAGAAGATGCCGACTCGCCAGATGACGCTCTTGGTGGCCTTGGTGACCGCGCGCTGCGGGTCCTCGGACTCACCGGCGGCCAGGGTGACGATCTCGCTGCCCATGAAGGAGAAGACGACCATCAGGACGCCGGTGAGGATCGCGCTGGGCCCGTGCGGAAGGAAGCCGCCGTGTGAGGTGAGGTTGCTGAAGCCGGTGGCCGCGTTGTGGGAGCCGGGCAGCACGCCGAAGATCGCCAGGCCGCCGAGGACGATGAAGGCCGCGATGGCGACGACCTTGATGCCCGCGAACCAGAACTCGAACTCACCGAACGAGGCGACCGAGGCGAGGTTGGTGGCGGTGAGGACGATCATCACTATCAGCGCCCAGGCCCACTGCGGGACGGCCGGGACCCAGCTGGTGAGGATCGCCGCACCGGCGGTCGCCTCCACGGCGAGCACCACGACCCAGAAGAACCAGTACAGCCAGCCGATCGAGAAACCGGCCCAGCGGCCGAGCGCCCGGTCCGCGTAGGCGGAGAACGAGCCGGAGGTCGGGTTGGCGGCCGCCATCTCACCGAGCATCCGCATCACGAAGACGACCAGCGCGCCCACCAGGGCGTACGACAGCAGGATGCCGGGGCCGGCCGCGGCGATGCCGGAGGCGGAGCCGACGAAGAGCCCGGCGCCGATGACCCCACCCACGGCGATCATGGACAGATGGCGGTTCTTGAGGCCCGACTGCAGCCCTGACTGCGCCGGAGCCTGACCGTTCCCGGGCGGGGCGGGCGGAGCGGCCACGGGGCTGGGGGGAGTTGAAGTCATCTCGACATCCATTGAGGGTTGGAGGGGTCATGCACGTGGTGACTGCTGGGATCGCCTCGGTGGCTGGACGCACGGAAGGGCCGAGTGCTGGCAGGCGGCGATCATGGCCCTGACGAAGTGCGAAGGCACGACGAGCGGGTCGTGGCCTTCGGATGCCCTGCGCGGGTGGGGGAGTGCTGATGGCACCTCCGCGCTGTAGGCCCGCTCTCCTTGTGGGAGGTGAGCCGCATCACGTCCGGATTGGGATTTGCGTAAGCGTATGTGGCGGTGCGCGGCGGCGTATTTGTGAGAGAGGACAAAGTCCCCCCTGAGAGCTGTACGTCAGGCCAATGCAGATTGGCGGAAAACGGGCTCGCGCTCCGGGGACGTGACGTGACCGGAGGGCGTCGGCCGCGCTCCCCGCCCGCTGCGGCAGGCATCGGGACGGCCGCTGGTGCGGGCGGACAACGGCGTCGACGAACCCTTGGTCAGCGGGACAGATGCCTCGGGCCGTGTGCGCCCTAGCGTGAGTTCGGCCCTTCCGACGGCCGACGAGCAAGGGGACTCCATGGCCACCCTTCCCTCCGCCCGACAGACCCGTACCGCCTCGACCCACGCCCCGCCCGCCACACCATCAGTGGTGGGCGACGGCAGCCGGTCGCGGAACGTAACGCCAGGTGAATCACGTGACCACGCTCCGGCGGGGGACCCACCGGAGCGTGGGGCGGGACCGGAGCGCCCGGTGGAGGAGGCCGCAGAGCCCGGTAGCGATCCGGCCACGGGGCCGGTGAGCCAGGACGCCGGGATCGTGGTGATCGGGGCGACCACGCTGGCGCGCCGGGTCTGTGCCTCCCTCGGGGAGAGCGGGCACCCGGTCGACCATCTCGCCGCACCGGACGACCAGGACCTCCGCCAGGCGCTCGCCGCACGGCCGGCCGGTGTGGCCGTTCTCGTGGGCGACGATCTGTCCGCACTGCGCTATGCGCTCGCGGTACGCCATGTCTGCGACACCGTCCGGATCGTCGTCACCGTATTCGACCGCACCGTGGCGCAGCAGCTCCGCCTGCTGCTGCGCCACTGTGTGCCGGTCTCGCCCGCCGACCTCCTGGCGCCGACGCTGGCCGGCCTGTGTGTGGACCCCGACGCCCTGGCCGTATGGGACGACGGGAACGGTGCGGTGGCGGTCCGGCGGCCCGAGGAACGGCTGGTGGAGACCGCCTGGCGGCCGAGTACGGGGGCCCGGCGGCGCGCGTTGCTCGGGCGGCTGCGGGGGCAGTTGCAGCCCCATGACGCGGACGCCCGCCTGCTGCTCATCGGGCTGCTGGGCATCGTCGCCGTACTGGCCCTGGACTGGATGTGGCTGGTCGCCGTGTTCCACCAGCCGGTCAGCACCGCCTTCCTGGAAGCCGCCCGGGTCGTCGCCGGGGTGGGGCCTGCCGCGCCGCACCCCGGCCATCCCGTGTACGAGGTGGTCTCCGCGGTGGCGATGCTGGTGACGGTGGGGTTCACCGCGCTGCTGACCGCGGGCATCGTCGACCGGCTCTTCGGCCCCCGGCTGGTCGGCGTCCTGGGGCCGCGGGTACTGCCCCGTGCCGGTCACGTCATCGTGGTGGGGCTGGGGCAGGTGGGGCTGCGGCTGTGCCAGACCCTGCGTCAGCTGGGGGTGCCCGTCATCGGTGTCGAGCGCGAGCCCACCGCCCCGAATCTGCGCCTGGCACGGTCGATGGGGATACCCGTGGTGCTGGCGCACGGCGAGGACCGTGCGGTGCTCGCGCGGCTCGGACTGGGGCGGGCACGGGCGCTCGCCGCCGTCGGCTCCCATGAACTGGACAACATCGCTGTCGCGGTCGCCGCCCACGGTGTGGCACCGGACATCCGGGTGGTGCTGCGGGCCGGCGAGGACGAGGCGATCGCCGAGACCCGCTCGCTGCTTCCCCTCGGGCTGACCCGCGACATCATCAGGACCAGCGCGGCCTATGTGACCGCCCATCTCACGGCCTGCCCGTCCGGCGCCTCGCCTCGACGCGTCGTGGCCGATGCCGACTGCGACTATGTCGACCTGCCGGGACGCGGTCTCGTCAGCCGCCCCGTCGCGGCCGGGGACGACTGCGGCCATGTGCCCGGCGGGGGCGATCCGGACCCCGCCCGCAGCGTGCTCGGGGTGGGGTGAAGCGCGGCGTCCCGACGGCGCCCCGCCCGGCCCTCCGGTGATCCGGATTCAGTCCGCCTCGACGGGGGATCCGGTCTCGGACGGCATGCTCTGCTCGGCCCAGATGATCTTGCCGGTCGGTGTGTAGCGGGTGCCCCATCGCCGGGTGAGCTGCGCGACGATGAACAGCCCGCGCCCGCCCTCGTCGGTGGTCCGGGCGTGGCGCAGCCGCGGCGAGGTACTGCTGGTGTCGGAGATCTCGCAGATCAGGGCGTCCTGCCGGATCAGGCGCAGAGTGATCGGTCCGGTGCCGTGGCGGATGGCGTTGGTGACCAGCTCGCTGACGATCAGCTCCGTGGTGAACAGCAGGTCGTCCATGTCCCACTCGGACAGCTGCCGGCCGACGAGGGCACGGGCGCTGCCGACCACGGCCGGGTCGGTGGGCAGGTCCCAGGAGGCGACCTGGTGCGCGTCCAGGGCGTGGGTCCGGGCGAGGAGCAGCGCGGCGTCGTCGGACGGCGGCCCCTTCAGCAGCGCCTTGACCACATTCCCGCCGATGTCCTTCAGCGTCTGTCCGGGGACCGCGAGGGTGTTGCTCAGCCTGGACAGCCCGACGCCGATGTCGCGGTCGCGGGTCTCGATCAGACCGTTGGTGTAGAGCGCGATCAGACTGCCCTCGGCCAGTTCCAGTTCGACGGACTCGAAGGGCAGCGTCCCGAGGCCGAGCGGCGGTCCGGCGGGCAGGTCGGGGCAGTCCACGGCGCCGTCGGGGCCGACGATCAGCGGCGGCAGATGACTGGCGCGCGCCATGCTGCACCGCCTGCTGACCGGGTCGTACACGGCGTACAGACAGGTGGCCCCCATGAACGTCGAGGCCACGCTCGGGTTTCCGGCGTCCGCGGCCGGGTCGGTGCCGTGCGTCTTCACCAGGCCGATGACCAGGTCGTCCAGCCGGGCCAGCAGTTCATCGGGCGGCAGATCCAGGTTGGCGAGCGTGCGGACGGCGGTCCGCAGCCGCCCCATCGTGGCCGCGGCGTTGATGCCGTGCCCGACCACGTCCCCCACGACCAGGGCGACCCGCGCCCCGGACAGCGGAATCACATCGAACCAGTCGCCGCCCACCCCGCTCGGTGCGTCCGCGGGGAAGTACCACGACGCCACCTCCAGGGCGGATCCGCCGGTCAGCTCGTGCGGCAGCAGGTTCTGCTGCATCACCCGGGCCGCGGTGCGCTCGCGGGTGAAACGGCGCGCATTGTCGACACACACCGCGGCCCGGGCCACCAGCTCCTCGGCGAGCTGGACGTCGTCCGCCACGAAGGGCCCCAGACGGCGGGAGCGGAAGAACGTCGCCGCGCCCAGGGTGATGCCCCGGGCCTGTACCGGTGCCACCATCACCGAGCGGAAGCCGAAGGCGCGGATCACGGCCGACCGGACCGGGTCCTCGGTCACCCAGGAGCTGGTGGCGAAGTCCAGGACCGGCTCCACGAGGGACTCGCCCTTGAGCAGACAGCGGGCGATGGGCGACGACGGGGACCGCTGGACGGCTTCCCCCACGGCCAGACCGGCCTCCGGGCAGCCCTCGTGGACCGACTGCTGACCGGAGCGGCGCAGGGTGGGGGTGCCGTCGACCGGCCCGGGAACCGGCTCGGCCCCCCGCAGGACCGAATCCAGCAGGTCGACGGCGACGAAGTCGGCGAGCGCCGGCACGGCGACATCGGCCAGCTCCTGTGCGGTCCGGGTGACATCCAGCGTGCTGCCGATCCGCACGCTGGCGTCGTTCAGCAGGGCCAGACGCTCCTGGGCCCGCCAGCGTTCGGTGACGTCGATGACCATGTACCAGAGGCCGATGCGATGGCCCTGGGGGTCCTCCAGTCCGAAGAAGGACGCCGAGTAGGCACGCTCCTGGTTGGGGTCCGCGTAGGTGGGGCTGCGGAACTCGTAGTCCATCACCGGTGCCCCGGTCTCCAGGACCCGCCGCATCCGCTCCTCGAACGCCTCGGCCTCCAGCTTCGGCAGCACCTCCGCCACCCGTTTCCCCAGCCGCCGGTCAAGGGGGATCAGGCGCTCCAGCACCTCGTTCACCCAGACGTACCGCAGACCGGTGTCCAGCACCGCCATGCCGACCGGTGCATGCGCCAGGAACGGTTCGAGCATCAGCTGGTTCACGCCGCCGCCCGGCACCCGCCACTCCTCCAGAGCGAGGACGGACCACCGCTCGCGGCCTGCGCTGTCGAGAAGGGGCGTGACCTGCACCGCCAGCTGCAGATCCCGGCCGTCCCGGTGGCGCGCCGCCACCGAACCGCCCCAGCCGTCCCCCGAACGGCACCACTGGGCCACGGCGGCCACCCGCGCCTCGTCGCCGGGTATCGCCAGCAGCTCCGCAGCGGGACGGTGCAGGATCTCCTCGGCCGGATAGCCGAGCAGCCGCTCCGCCGCCCGGGTCCACGCGACGACCTGCCCCTGTCCGTCCAGTTCGGCCGTGGCTGCCTTCGCCATGTCCCATGCGCGGTCCGACCCGCCCGGCACGGCATTCTCCGATGTCATCATCGCCAGCCCGTCAGCTCAATGGAGCAATATCGCCCAGTTTAGGAGAATCACGGACTAACCGGCGTTTTGTGCGGTCCGGGCGACGGGGCGCCGGCTTTGCGGGGAGAGGGCGAGGGCGCTGCGGGCCCCGGCCGACCGGGACGCCGGGAGCCGCGCTCCGGTTCAGGGTGCGGACGGCAGCCGCAGCTGGAGCATCGCCAGCAGCCGCTGATCCGGTCGGCCGAGGTCCAGACCGGTCAACTCCTCGGCCCGGCGGATCCGGTAGCGCAGCGTGTTGGGGTGCACATGCAGCTCGGTGGCGGCGGCCCGTACGTCGCCGAAGGCGTTCAGATAGGCCAGGACGGACTCGGCCAACTGCCCCTGGCTCCGGCTGTCGTGAGTGACCAGGGCGGTCAGCCGGGGGTCGCGCATCTCGGGGTGTGCGGAGAGCAGGGTCAGCACCTCGCTGACCAATACCTCCGCCTGGATGTCCGGCAGCGCGGCGACCGTGGTGGCGACGCCGGCGCTCACCATGGCGTCGAGGATCCGGTCCGCCTCCCGACGTGACTCGGGAACCTCCCCGAGCCCCGGCACGATGCAGCCGACCGAACCGCGCAACGACAGGCCCAGATGCCGGCGGGCGGCCTCGGTGATCGCCTGCCCCCAGCCGCGCAGCGTGCCGGTGTCGATGCTGCGCGGCAGCTGCGGCAGCAGCACATATATCCGCGCATCGACCTGGGTGACCAGGGCACTGCGGTGCCGGGCGGCGGTGTGCACCGAGATCAGGTTGCTGACCTCGGAGCGGGCCAGCTCCGGCGGGGTGGCCTCGGCGGTCCCGTACGAGAAGCCCAGGACGGCGGCCGGGCGGGCCGGGTCCAGCGCCAGGTGGCTGGCCAGCGGCTGGGGGCCGGTGCTGCCCTCCAGCAGTCCGGCCGCCAGCGTACGGGTCAGCGTCAGATCCGCCGACAACTCCCGGCGCCGGCGCACGAGGTGGAGCGCGGCGACCCGCGCCGCGCCCAGCAGCGCCTGGTCCGAGTGCTCGCTCAGCGGCGCCGAGCCCTCCTGTACCCAGATGGTGCCCAGCTGCCGTTCCCCGGACCGGATGGCCACCGCGAGCCGCCGGCGGATGCCCAGCTCGGGGTGGCTCTCGATACAGATCACCTCGTCGGAGGCGCGCAGCCGCTGGAACACGCCCCACTTCCGCAGCCGCGCCAGATACGCCTCCGGGCCCTGCCAGCCCAGGATGGACAGCCGCCGCAGATCGTCGACCTCGTCGGAGTCGGTGGAGCGGGAGTAGGCCAGTACGCGGTTGGCGGTGTCCTCGATGCTGACGATGCCGCCGGTGAGGACGGCGGTGGTCTGGGCGAGCGAGAAGAGGTCGCCTTCCTCGGAACCCTCGCCGGGCCGTCCCTGCGGCACACTTTCCAGTGCTGCGCGGGCCAGCGCGTCCACCTGCTCCCAGCGCGCCTCTCCCCGTACGGACAGCAGCGCGATGCCCGCCTCGACGGCGGTCGCACTGAGCGCGGCGGCCTGCGCGGGGGTGTCCAGCTTGACCGCGACGGCGGCGGCACCGTCGCGCCCGCCGGCCCGCAGCGCGGGGAATGCGGCGCGGCCGCGTGCGCCTATGGCGAGCACCAGCTCACCGGGGTGAGCGATCGGCGGATCCTCGGGGTCCAGCAGCGCGACGCTACGGATTTCGACGTCCAGTCCGGCGGGCGCGGCCTGCAGCTCCACCAGGGGCTCGCCCAGCGACATCAGCAGCTGGCGGAGGCTGATACCGGTCGGGGGTGGCGATGCCGCCGCAGGCGGTTCCATGGCCGGCGCCTCTGCTGGGTCCGGGTGGCCTGGGCTCCTAGGGCTGCTGGCCATCTCGCAGGCACTTCCGATCACGTCACGTCGAGCATCGATCGGCTCAAAGGTGAGCCACCACCGCACGTATGAGCCAACAGTACTGATGCTATCCGCCGGGGCGATCGGGGCCGTGGTGAAGGCGACCCCGTGCCCATTGTCTACGGCGTGTAGACGGTGGCTCCCGGCTTCGACGGCGGTGCAGGGACCGCGCCGTCACGCAGACTCCGGCCACCGCTGCGGGAGCACCCCCACGGTCGGCACCGCGCGCACCGCGGCACCGCACGCCGTGCACCTCCCCCTGACGGCCGGGGAGGCCGGTCCGCAGGGGGAGGGGCGGCGGGGCCGGCGGCGGCCGGTGTGCCGCCGGCCGCCGCGTCCACGGTCACCGGAGCCCCGGCCACCGCCACGGCGGGTGTGCCGGGGCCGCCATCCGGGAGGCCGCCATCCGGCAGGCCGGCAGCCGGAGTTCGGTGGGCGTCAGGTGCACCGGCCGTCCCTACACGGACAGTTCACGTCGTACCGGGTCCGGCCGCAGCGCACCGGCGCCTTCGACGAGGAGCGAGCCACTGCCCGTGCGGGGAGCGGTCAGCGCCGTTCGGTCCGCCCCTCCTCCCTCGTCATGGCGTACGGTCCCGCGGCGCAGCGCGCGCGGGTTCCGCTCGGAAGGCCCACCGCATCTTCGGCTCCATGGCAAAGCGCAGGGCGTGTTGGACCGGTGGTGTGCACAGCAGCGTCACGATCGCCCCGGCGAGGAGCGTGATGGCGATGGCGCCCCACGGGGTGTGGATCCAGTCGGCGTCGTACCAGTCCCACCAGCGGGATGCCTTGGCGAGGAAGCCGTGCAGCAGGTAGCCGTAGAGCGTGCCCGCGCCCAGTACGGTGCACCAGGTCCGGCGGCCGGGCACCCAGGCCAGGAAGCAGGCCGTGAGGACCATTGAGCAGCCGAACATGGCCAGTTGCATCAGGATGCCGCACCACCACGGCACACCCAGCTTCTGTGCGCTGTCGGTGTGGTAGAACCATGCGTCGTTCATGCGCGGCACGGCCCAGTATGCGAAGGCCAGCGCAGCCACGAGGACGGGCACCGCGGCAATGCGCGCCGCCCAGCAGCGCACGAGGCTGAAGTGCTCCGCCTTCAGGCACATGCCGAGGACGAAGAACGGCAGGAATTGCAGGACCCGTTGCAGGTCCAGGCCGCTGCCGAGGTCCGGGGAGACGGAGGCCGACAGGGCGATCGCCAGGGCCAAGGGCACCGGCCACCGCACGATCCGCCACAGCGGGGCCGTGAGCCGCCAGAGGAACAGGGCGGCCAGGAACCAGGTGAGGAACCACGGGTCCAGCAGGTCGACCGAGAAGTCCGGCAGGTCGCCGGCCCAGTACCGGAACAGCGCGTAGGCCGTCTGGAAGAGGATGTACGGGACGACGACGCCGGTGACCAGCCGCTGCAGCCGGTCGCGGCGCATATCGAAACTGCGGGAGAAGTACCCGGAGATGACGGTGAACGCGGGCATGTGGAACGCGTAGACGAAGATGTAGAGCGCGGCCGCGCTCCGGCTGCCGGCGTAGAGCGGCTCCCAGGCGTGGCCCAGCGCCACCAGCACGATCGCCAGGTACTTGGCGTTGTCGAAGAATGCGTCGCGGTGCTTTGCCGGGGCCGGTGGTGCCGGCTCGCGCGGAGCGACGGCGGGGGAGCGGGCGGAGACGTCGAGCCGCGCGGCGGGGGCCGGCCGGCCGGTTTCCTGCAGGGTGGAGGAGCGGGGAGGAGGGGTCACGAGACGGCCTCCCAGCGGTCCGTCGGCCGCCGGGCCCTTCTTGCCGTGGTGGTGGGGGCGATCACCGTGACGATCGTGGCAAGCGACATCCTGGCTCCTCATAGGGGCTGGTGCGGGACGGGTGAAGGACCCTACAGGCGCCGGGCGGTGCTCCTGGTGTGAGCGTGCGGGAGCCGGTGGCCCACAATGCTGCGTGGACCTTCGCCTCCGGTTCGCCCGCGGACCGGCGGTGAGCCTGTGCCTCGGCCATGGGACGGTTCCTCCCCTGGTCGTCTACAGTGTTGTAGACCATCTGGGCACTGTAGACGCCGGGGCGCGTGGGACGCATCCCGGCCCATCACGGGGGAGGGGCTGACGCCATGGCTCGGTGCCCGGGTATCCGTCCCCCTGTACGTCGCCGGGCAGGGGCACCGTTCATCCGTATCGAATTCCGGCGGACATCCGCCACCCGGGGCCGCTGCCGTGGCCCGGCCCGCCCCGGCCTCGTTCGCCGGCCGCCCGCGCCGCCCCGCCCGCCCGCCGGGCCGGTAATACGGCGGCCCGCGAGGCCGTTCCTTTGGGCCCGAGGGCAGGAGCACCAGTACAGTCGCCTGACCGACCCGTGTGCCGCGGCATACGTGTGTGCCGGTGACGCCGGAGTCATCCCCGGGACCCGCCGCGGCCGATGCGAGAGCATCGCCGACGGCGCCGATGCCCCCTCGTCCCCGCCACCCGCCCGGCCGCAGAACCCGAAGCCCACCGCACCACGGCGCACCCGCGCCGCACGTTCACACCATCCCCAGAAATGGATCCCATGAGCGCGATCAGCATCGGCCAAGCCGTCGTCCTCGGAGCCGTTGAGGGGGTGACGGAATTCCTTCCGGTCTCCTCCACCGGCCATCTCAAGATCACCGAAGGTCTGATGGGGATCCCCGTCGACGACACGGCCGTGGTCGGCTTCTCCGCCGTCATCCAGGTCGGCGCGATCGCCGCGGCGCTCGTCTACTTCTTCAAGGACATCGTGCGCATCGTGGGCGCGTGGTTCCGGGGACTGCGCAACCGCGAGGAGCGCTACCACCACGACTACAAGTTCGCCTGGTGGGTGATTTACGCCACCATCCCGATCGTCGTCGTCGGCCTGGCCGCCAAGCCCCTGATCGAAGGCCCCCTCGCCTCCCTGTGGGTGGTGGCCGGCTCGCTGATCATCGGCAGCGGGGTGATGTGGGCGGCCGACCAGATGGGCCGCCACAAGCGCGGTGAGGACGACACCTCGCTCAAGGACGCCATGTGGGTCGGCTGCTCGCAGATCCTCGCTCTGCTCTTCCCCGGCTTCTCCCGCTCCGGCGCGACGATGTCCACCGCCCTCATCCTCGACCTGGAGCGCGTCGCGGCCACCCGCCTCTCCTTCTTCCTCGGCATCCCGGCCCTCACCGGAGCCGGTATCTACGAGCTGAAGGACGCCATCGGCAGCGGCGCCGCCGTCGCACCCCTGGCCATCGGCACCGTCGTCTCCTTCGGCGTCGCCTATGCCTCGATCTCCTGGCTGCTGAAGTTCGTGGCCAAGCACTCCTTCAACTCCTTCGTGATCTACCGGATCCTCGTCGGCGCGCTCCTCTTCGGCCTGCTGGTCACGGGCGTCCTCACCTGACGATCACCGAGAGTTCCCGGCGGTGCGCCGACCCGCCGCTCAGCCGGGAACCGCGGGCTGCGGGAGCGCCCGGGTAGCCCCGCACTACGGCCCGATGCCCGACAGGCCGCGGCCTCGGCCGCACGGAGGACCGGCGCCACGCCGCGGCGGGCCGTGCGGCCGCCCGGGGCCGGTCCGGCGGATCATGGGCGGGGCCGCGCAGGAGGCGGGCCGCAGCGCCCTGGAGGTGGCCTTGTCGAACCAGGATGGCCCGGACGGAGATCGGGACGCCGATCCTGCCCGCCTACTGGCCCGTCTGCGCACGGTGGAGGAAGCCGCCGAACGCATCGGCACCACCCTGGACGAGCAGGCCACCTGTGCCGAGCTGGCCCGGTTCCTGTGCCAGCACCTGTGCGACGCCGCCGCGGTGGATCTGCTCGACGCGGAGGGCACCGGAGCGCGGTCACGTTCCCCGGCAGCACTGCGACGCGTGGCGACGGCGGGCCTGGTCAAGGTGCTGGAGGCGCGGTTCCCCGACGAGGGCCCGGAACCGTCCGACGGCGGGTCACCCGCGCTGCGGGCCCTGGCCGAGGGCCATCCCGTCGCCGCGACGGCAATCCTGCCGGGCGGCCGCTCCGCCGGGGCGCTGTCGGTGCCGCTCCTCGCGCACGGCCGTCGCTACGGTGCGCTGCTGGCCCTCCGCGCCGGCGGCAGCTTCACCGCGGACGAGACCGCCACGGCGCACTTCCTGGCCCGTCTCACCGCCGCCCACCTCGCACACGCCTGCCGGTACGCCGCGGTGCAGGGCACGGCGATGGACCTGCAGCGGGCGCTCCTCGCGGAGCCGGGCCGGCCGCACCCCAACCTGGAACTCGCCACCCGCTATCTGCCCTCCGGCAGCAGCGCCCTGGTCGGCGGCGACTGGTTCGAGACGGTGCGGCTCCACTACGGGCGCACCCTGCTCGTCATGGGCGATGTGATGGGACACGGACTCGACGCGGCGGTCGACATGAACGCCTACCGTTCCCACCTGCGCTATGTCGCCTCGACCGATCTGCCGCCCCATCGCGTACTGCGCCAACTCGACGCCGCCGTGGCCGAGGAAGAGACCCGGCGTCCGGCGACCTGTCTGCTGGCCCAGGTCGATCCGGCGCGCGGAATCGCCGCGTTCGCCAGCGCGGGCCATCTCCCTCCGGCGGTCTTCAGCCGCGAGGGCGTGGCCGACCTCGTCCGGGTCCCCGTCGGCCCGCCCCTGGGCACCGGGGTCGGGGGCTACGAACTCGTCACCCGCACCCTCACTTCCGAGGACATCCTGCTGATGTTCACCGACGGTCTCGTCGAGCGGCGCGGTGAAGACATCGACGTCTCCCTGTCCCGGCTGGCCCGGATACGGCTGCCCGCCGGGGCCGGTGTGGCGGAGGCACTCGACGAGGTCCTGCTCCGCCTCGACGGTCTGCATGCCGAGGACGATGTCGCCGTCCTCGCCGCGCGTCTGCGCCACCATCCCGGGGCGGGGCCGGCCGAGCCCGCGGCGCTCTGACGCCGGCGCACCGTGCCCCGACGAATCCCGAAGCCGGCTGAACTATCCCGGCGCACGGTCCGTACATAGGGGTGTGCCGCGGGATTTTCCCCGATTCCCGGCTTGGCCCGGCCTTCCTGTGGACCTGGGCCCCGCGGCCGCTCCGCCGGTGCTACCCCTGGCACGGCGGAGCGGCCGCCTTCACACCGCGAGGGGCCGGGCCGGATCAGCTCGATGACCGTGCCGTCCGGGGCGTCCCGCGGCTACGCGAAACGGGTACCGGCCCGCGGCCCCTCGGACATGGTCCCTGCGGTGCGCCCCGGCCGGCTGCCACCCGGACCGGGCGGCAACCGGCGCGCACCGCCACCGCCACCGTCCACGTGACGGCGCATCAGCGCTGCCGGTCCCGCACCAGGGGTGTGTGTCCAGGTCAACGGCACACTGGGTACCATTCCTGCCGCTGCCGGCCCATGCCGACTGAGGCCGGTCCACGCCGACGTCCTACGGGGGTTGCCATATGTTCGGAATCGTCAGGCCCTGCACCCATCGCCTGTCGCAAGGGCTCAAGGCGGAGTGGATGGCCCATCTGTGCGGGCTCTGTCTCGCGCTGCGGGGCGATCACGGGCAGTTCGCCCGGGTCGTCACGAACTACGACGGGCTGATCGTCTCCGTGCTGACGGATGCTCAGTCCGCTCCCGCGCAGGCCCACCGCCGTACCGCGGGGCCCTGCCCGCTGCGGGGTATGCGTACCGCTTCGGTGGCGAACGGGGAGGGCGCTCGCCTCGCGGCGTCGGTGTCCCTCGTGCTCGCCTCGGCGAAGATACGTGACCATGTCGCCGACGGGAACGGAGCGCTGCGCCGCCGGCCGGTGGCCGCCGCCGCGCGCAAGGTCGCCGCGGGATGGGACCGGGCCGGGGCGCGCACCGGCGCCACGCTCGGCTTCGACACCGCCGTACTCGTCGACGCGGTCGACCGGCAGCTGGGCATCGAGGAGCTGGCCGGGCCCGGCACACCGCTGACGGTCATCACCGAACCGACCGAGACGGCGACCGCCGCGGCCTTCGCCCACACCGCGGTGCTGGCGGGCCGGCCGGGCAACGCCGCGCCGCTGGCCGAGGCCGGCCGGCTCTTCGGACGGCTGGCCCATCTCCTCGACGCCGTGGAGGACCGTACGGCGGACGCGGCCGAGGGCGCCTGGAACCCGCTCGCCGCCACGGGCGCCACCGCCGCACAGGCCCGCCGGCTGTGCGACGACGCGCTGCACGGCATCCGCCTCGCGCTGCGCGACGTGGAGTTCACCGACTCCGCTCTGGTGCATGTGCTGCTGGTGCACGAACTGCGCCGCTCGGTGGACCGTGCCTTCGGTACGGCCGCCTGCTCCCACCAGGGGCACGGCGCGCCAGGGCCGTACGACGGCCAGGGCGGGAACCCGTACCGGAACGGCCCGCCGCCCCAGTACGGCCAGGCACCGGCCGGCGGCCCGTACGCCCATGGTCAGCAGCCTCTGAACGGGCCTCAGAACCCGTACAGCGGCGGTCCGGTGGGTCCGGGCGGTCCGGGCGGCGGCCACGGCGGCGGCTCCGGCGGTGGCGAGGGCGGGATGCCGCAGTTCCCGCAGCAGCCGAAGAAGCCCCGTGGCTTCTTCGCCGGCTGTGCGGTCGCCATCGGGCTGTGCTGCACCTGCAAGCTCTGCTGCGCGGAGGAGTACGAGGGACCGTGGTCGCGCAAGAAGCGCGAGGGGTGCTGCCAGGACTGCGATTGCTGCGACGGTTGCGATTGCTGTGACTGCTGCAGCTGCTGCGACTGCTGATCGCCGGGGCAGCCCGCCGAGCAGCCCGCCCGGCCCGCCGACGGCATCCTGTGCCCGACCAGCCACCCCGCCCGGACGTTCGCCCGGTGGGCCGATGTGCACCAGGACGACATCACCGACGGTTCCGAGCCGTCCGCCCGGTGTGCGGGGCCGGACGTAGCCTGGGGCGCGGACCGACCTCGCCGAGAGGAGCTCAGCCATGGCCGACCGCACCCCGTTCGCCCTGGTGGACGTCTTCACCGACCAGCCGCTGGAGGGCAATCCGCTGGCCCTCGTTCCCGACGCCGATGCACTGCCCGAAGGGCTGCTGCCCCGTATCGCCCGCGAGTTCCATCAGGCGGAGACGACGTTTGTGCTGCGTCCGACGCGGCCCGGTGCCACCTGGCGGCTGCGCTCCTTCACCGCGGCGGGTATCGAGGTGTTCGGGGCCGGCCACAATGCCCTCGGTGCCTGGTGGTGGCTGGCCGCCGTGGGCCGGCTCGGCTCCCGCAGCGGCGCGGGCCGTTGGCACCAGCAGCTGGGTGCCGTGGTGCTGCCGGTCGAGATCACTGCCGACGGGAACGGCCTCGTCGAGGTCACCATGGAGCAGCGAGCGGCCGAGTACGGCGACGAGTTGACCGACCGGGCCGCCCTTGCCGACGCGCTCGGGGTCGACGGCGACGAACTGGGGGCGGCCGCCGGGCTGCCCGTGGCACAGGTGGTCTCCACCGGTGCGGCGCATCTGATGGCCGGGCTCCGCGACCGTGGTGTCGTCGATGCCGCGCGTCCGGACGCCGCCCGGCTGCGGGCGCTGCTGCCCGATGTCGGCGGCCAGGGTGTGTACATGTACGCCCTCGACCCGGCCGAGCCCCGTGCCGATGTGCATGCCCGCTTCGTCAACCCCGTCGCCGGTATCACCGAGGACCCGGCCACCGGGAGCGCAGCGGGCCCGCTCGCCTGCCTGCTGCGCCGGCACGGTCAGGCCGGTGACCAGGTGGCCATCGTCCAGGGGCATGCGCTCGGCCGGCCCTCACGCCTCCGGGTCACCGTCACCGACGACACTCCGCGTATCACCGGCCGGGCCGCCTTGGCCGCGACCGGTGAACTCCATGTGCCGAGATGAGAGTTGAGGCGTGCGACCTCCGAGAGGTGCGGCACCGTGCCGCCCACACCGCGGTCGTGGGCACGTGAGCCGGCCCCAGCCGCTGGAAGCGGCCCGCCACGACGCAGCGGGCAGTCCGGCGTGGGGCGGCCACGGCCCGTGCCGGGGCTGCCCCCGGCCGGTCAGGCGCTCGGTGGCACCCGTGACGGGCGGCCGGAGCCGCGGGTGAACCGATAGCCGGCGATGCCGGCCAGGGCCGCGAGCAGGCCGCCCGCCGCGGTCCAGATCCAGCGGTCGGACCACCCGCCGGAGGACCAGCCGCCATCCGGCTCGCCCAGGGCCGCGGACTTGTCGGGTGCGGTGCTCTCCTCGGCCCGCGGTGTGGCGGTGGAGGCGCCGGGCACCAGGGGTGCGGCGAGCGTGCCGTCCACGGCGTGGGCGCCGCCCATGTCATTCGTGGTCGCGTCGACCTCGGCGTGTACCGGCAGACCGAGGTCGTCCTTGGGCAGGTCGACGACCGTCAGGCGTACGTAGTAGCTGCCCGGCAGGGGATCGTTCGCCCACGGTTCCGCCCAGGCCCGGACCGTGCGCAGCGTGCAGGACAGCTCGACGGATCCCGCGTCCTGAGCCGCCGTCCTGGTCCGGGCGCCGTAGGTGCAGGCCTGACGGCGGCGCAGCCCGTCATAGACATCGAGCTGCCAGGTGGCCGTGCCGTGCCGGGCGCTCTGCGGGAGGGTCACCTTGGCCTTGACGGTGGCGCGCCGGCCCGCGTCCACGGGCAGCACCCAGTAGAGGTAGTCGCCGGTGGAGGCGTCGGCCGTGGCCCGCTGGTCCGGCTTGATGGCGGTCGCCGTACGGAAGGAGGTACCGGCCTCGGTCGGGGCGGCAGCCTCCGCGTCCGTGCCGGTGCTCGGGCTGGGGGACGGGCTGTCGGCGACGGCCGTTGCCGCCGTGCTGAAAAGGGCGGCGCCGGTCAGCACAGCGGTCATCAGGGTACGTAGGGTGCGCATCAGTTGGTCCTCCGGACGGTCACGCGCCAACGGGAGATCCAGCCCCACGCGAGGCCGACGACCAGCCCGGTGAGAGCCAGCGAGCCCAGCAGCCACCAGCCGTGTCCGAGGCCGAAGAAGGCCGCGTCGGAGGCGTCACCGGGCCCGTCCACCAGGTCGACGGTCAGCTCGACGGGCAGGCCCGGGGCGGTCTTGACCGAGGCCGGTGCCGAGAAGGAGTTGCTGACCTGCAGACAGACGGTCTCCGCCGCGGGTTCGCCGTCGTCCGAGGAGGCCGGCTCGGCCTTCGGGTAGCGCAGTCCGGAGGAGATCACATCCGTACGGCCGTCGCCGGCCTCCGAGCCGCGGACGATCTCCCGGCCGTGCACGGTCGAGGCCCGCAGCAGGACCCCGTAGTCGTTGTTGACCGCGCGGTCGGCGGCGATGCTCACCGAGGCGCGCAGTTCCTGGCCGGGCCGGACCTCCACCTGGTACCAGCGGTGCTCGGCGAACTTCTCGCGGTCGCTGTAGAGACCGGCCTTGAGCTTCGGGGCG
The DNA here is from genome assembly GCF_043200375.1 of Streptomyces sp. NPDC048434. NCBI lineage: Bacteria > Bacillati > Actinomycetota > Actinomycetes > Kitasatosporales > Streptomycetaceae > Streptomyces > Streptomyces sp. NPDC048434. The sequence goes on from NZ_JBICXQ010000003.1 coordinate 106,612, forward strand.
CCGGTGCACTGCTGTGCCCCCTCGGTTGCCACCGGGGTGACCACCGGATGGGCGGCGCGGTCCACCAACTGGTGTACGCGGTCGCGGAGTTCCTTGGTGTGCTGTACCGAGGTGTAGGTCCCGCCGGTCGCCTCGGCGATACAGCTCAGCTGGTTGCGGGTCTTGGCGTCCGGCAGCAGCCCGAGTGTGTCGACGGTGAGATGGATGCCCTTGGCGGCGATGTCACGCGCCACCTGGCAGGGGTCGAGCGGGGCACAGGTGTCCTCGCCGTCCGTGATGAGGACGATCCGGCGCGACGCGTCGCCGCCCTTGAGGTCGTCGGCCGCGCCCAGCAGCGCCGGTCCGATGGGCGTCCAGCCGGTGGGGTTGAGCGTGGCCACCGCGGTCTTCGCCTCGGTCCGGTTCAACGGTCCGACCGGGTAGAGCTGCCGGGTGTCCTTGCAGCCGACTTTCCGGTCCTCGCCGCGGTAGTTGGCGCCGAGGGTACGTATGCCGAGCTGGACCTCGTCCGGCACGGCGTCCAGCACCTCGTTGAACGCCTGCTTCGCCGCGGCCATCCGGCTCTGCCCGTCGATGTCACGCGCCCGCATCGAGCCGCTGACATCGAGCGTCAACTCGACCTTGGGAGAAGACTTCGCGTCCGGTTCACCGGCGGACGCAGGTGTGGGGGCAAGCGCGACGGTCATCGCGGCCAGGAGGCCGCACACCCCGGCCGCCAGCCGTTTTCTTGTGATCATCGCCGGATCGTATGGAGAAACTCCCCACAGTCCAAAACGGTCCCCAAGTGGGGTGCGGGGAACGGCCGGTGGCGGGGCAGCCGGCCGCGCGGGCCGGGCGTCCGTTTTCCGTGCGGCGAGGCGGCATGAGGAGCGCCGCCCGGTCCCTGGTCAGCTCAGCGCGACGGCCATCCGCCGTACGGCCTCGGTGAGCAGCTCGGGTGAGGTCGCCAGGTTGAGCCGGACGTGACCGGCGCCGCCGGTGCCGAAGTCGGCTCCGGGGCTGAGAGCGACCCTGCCGCGTTCGAGAAAGACCGCGGCGGGGTCGTCACCGAGGCCGAGCGGGCGGCAGTCGAGCCAGGCGAGGTAGGTCCCGGCGGCGGGGTGGTAGCGGACCTGGGGGAGCCGCTCGGCCAGCAGGCGGGCGAGCAGCCGGCGGTTGTCGTCGAGGCCGCCGCGCACCGCGTCGAGCCAGTCGCCGCCGTCCCGCAGGGCGGCGGTGTGGGCGATGATGCCGACGTGGCTGGGGCCGTGGCCGACCTCTTCCGGGATGCGGGCCAGATCGTCGGCCGCGGCGGGTCCGGCGAGGGCGAGCGCGGCCTTGAGACCGGCCAGGTTCCACGCCTTGGACGCCGACATCAAAGACAGCCCGTCCTCCGCCCCGGGCACGCTCAGGTAGGGCACGAACCCAGCGTCAAGGGCCACCACCGGCGCGTGGATCTCGTCGGCGACGACCCGTACGCCATAGCGGCCCGCCAGCGCCGCGACGGCGGACAGTTCCCCGGCGCCGTGCACAGTGCCGGTGGGATTGTGCGGGCTGCACAGCAGGTACGCGGCCCGGCCGCCGTCCGCGACGGCGCGCCGGAACGCCCCCTCCAGCGAGGCGAAATCGATCCGCAGATCCGCACCCAGCGGCGCTTCCACCACGCGCCGGTCCATATGCGTCACGAACTGGTAGAACGGCGGATAGACAGGGCAGTTGACGACCACCGGGTCTCCCGGGCCAGTGAGCAGCTTGAGGACCTCGACGATGCCCAGCATCACATCGGGCACGATCGCCGTGCGCTCCACGGCGAGCCCGTCCCAGTGCCATCGCGCCCGCGCGAAGTCGGCCAGCGCTCGCGCGTACGCCGTTCCCGCCGGGTAGCCGGTGTCGCCGAGCGCGACCGCATCCGTGATCGCCGCCACGACCGGTCCGGGGAGCGGCACATCCATCTCCGCCACCCACAACGGCAGCACATCGGCAGGGTAGGTGCGCCACTTCATGCTCGTACGCCGCCGCAGATCGTCGAGGGAGAGCCGGCGCAACGGGTTGGGGTCGTCGGGGGTGGCACACGGCACGGGGTCCATGGAGCCAAAATAGGCACGTTGCCCGGCGAAGGGCAGAGGGGGAGCGGCCGTGGTCATCGGCCGGGGTGTGCGCGCCGGGTCCCGATTCCGCGCCCACCGGTCGGCGCCGGGCCGGGTGTCAGGTGGCGGTGAGCACCAGAGTGGCCTGGTCATCGGGGGTGGAGCGACCCGCGAAGGCGGTCACGGCGGCATGGACGGCCTCGATGAGGCCGGCCGCGCCGGAGGACGTAGCCAGGAGGAGGGCGTCGGCCAGACGGTGTTCGTCGAAGAACTCGCCGGTGGCGGAGCGGGCCTCGGTGATGCCGTCGGTGACCAGCACCAGGCTGTCCCCCGGGAAGAGATCGCGCCGGCAAGCGGTGCCGTCGAACTCCGGGTCGATCCCCAGGAGCAGGCCCGGATGGACGAGTTGTTCGACCGTGCCGTCGGAGCGGCGCACGAGCGGGGGCACATGGCCGGCCCGGATCAGCTCCAGTGCGAGGTGGGACGGGGTGTGCCGCAGTTCACCGTAGACGAGGGAGACGAAGTAGTCCTCGTGGAGCGCGCTCCCGGTCAGAGCGTCGTTGATGGCGGCCACCACGGCCGCCGGGTCGTGCAGCAGACGCGCGGCGGCGCGTGCGGTGTGGCGGACCATGCCGGTGGTGGTGGCGGCCAGTGCGCCGCGCCCGCAGACATCGCCGATCATGAACGCCCAGCGGTCGTCGGGGAGCGGGAAGACGTCATAGAAGTCGCCGCCGACCTCCAGCCCTTCCCCGGCGGGGTGGTAGGACGCCGCCAGATCGGCGCCGGGAATCCTGGGCAGCTCCGGAGGCAGCAGCCCAGCCTGCAGATCGCGGGCCAGCTGGACGCGGTCGCTGAACTGATGGGCGTTGTCGGCACTGGAAGCGGCCCGGCGGGCCAGCTCCTCGGCAAGCGCGATGGCATGGCCGTCCAGGGGCCGGTCGGTGGCCAGGAGGGTCAGTACCCCGAAGGTGCGGCCGAGGGTGGCCAGCGGGACGCAGACATATCCGGTGACGCCGGGCAGCACACGGCGGTCGGCGGCGGGCGAGGCGTCGGTGTGGTCCGTCTCGGTGGTGCCGGAGGCCAGGACCCGGGCCACCGCCCTGTCGGCCTGGTCGCGGAGTACGGGGGAGGCGAGGAGGCCCTCCTCGGCCGGGGTGGCGGCGGCCACGGCGATCCGCCGGGTCCGGCCGTCCTCCAGCACATGGACGCTGCACAGCGGCGCCAGGGTCGGTACGGTCAGCCGGGCCAAGCGCTGCAGACAGTCGAAGTAGTGCGGCTCGCGGGTGATGGCCGTGCTGGCCTCCAGCACGAAGGCCAGGTCCTCCCGGGCCTCCTTCTCCCGCTCCTGGGCGGCGCGGGACGTCTCCACGGCCTGGTGGCGCTCGATGGCCAGCGCGGCGATACGGGCGAACGCGGCGCTGAGGGCCACGTCCTTCTCCTCGGGAACCTTGGGGGCCCGGTGGTACATCGCAAAGGTGCCGAGCAGCCGGTTGTCCGCCCCCAGGATCGGGGTGGACCAGCACGCCGCGACCCCGGCCCGCGCCGCCAGCTCCTGGTAACCCTCCCACCGGTGATCGGTGGCGATATCGGTGACGATCACCGGCACGCGCAGATAGGCGGCTGTGCCGCACGAGCCCACGTCGGGACCGATGGCGATCCCGTCGATCGCCTCGTTGTAGAAGTCGGGCAGGCCAGGACCGGTGCCGTGCCGCAGATGCCGGCCGTCCGGATCGGCCAGCAGCACCGAGACGATCAATTCCGGCGACAACTCCTCGATCGCCCGGGCCATGCCGGTCAGGATGTCGTCCAGCGGGGCGTCGCGCGCGATCTGCTCCAGCAGGATGCGCTGTTCGGCCGCGAGGAGCTGGGCGTGGTGGTACACGGTGGTCTCCACCGCGATCACGGCCACCCCGTCAACCTCGCCCATCGGGTCCCGGCGGGGCTCGTAGGTGAAGTCGAAGAACCCCTCCCGCTCCGCCCCCGGTGCACCGAGCACCAGCCGTGCGCCGCGCGCACGGAACGCGGTGCCGGTGCGGTACACCGCATCGAGCCGGTCGAGGACGCCCTGCGGCACCAGCTCCGGAATCAGCTCGCCGATCGGCACGCCGGTATCCGTACGGTCGCCTCCGAACGCCTCGAAGAACGCCGGATTCGCCGCCTCCAGCAGATGGGACGGACCGCTCAGCGCAACAAAGATCACCGGAGCCTGATCGAACAGGTCCTCATACTCCCCGGTCCGCCGGGACGGGGATCTGGAATGAGTGGTGACCGCGCCGAGGCGATCCGGTTGTAGGGACATGACAGGCCGCCCTCTCTCGCACGCACCGACCGCGGCGCCCGTCCACTTCCACTCTGGCACACCACTCCATGGAGTCCAGGCCAGAGCCGGAAGGGTCACCGAGCGGATCCGCCCGGCGACGCGCTGAACGCTCCGTCCTTCCTTCGCCGCCGTGCACCCCCGGGCCCTGACGGGTCCGTTCGGCGTACCCGTTCCCCTTCCCGGGAGGGGGTCGCGCCCGACTTACCCCTTTTCTCCCCTAGGGTCCTGGTGGCCGGTAGCGCCGTCGGCACCGGCCACCGGCCCCGCCCGGCCGCACCGGCGCAGGCCGCGACCACCCGAGGAACCCTGTGATCGAGCTCGCCCCGGACCAACTCCCCCCGCTCACCCGCTGGTTCACCGCCGGATCGCCCGGGGCGGCAGCGCTTCCCGAACATGTCCTGGCATCCGGAACCGGCCGCTGGTGGGCCGACCGGGCCGCCGCTCCACGCGCCCTGGCCGTGGCCTGCGCGGACCATGTCCTGCTCCGCGGCGACCCGGAGGCCCTGGCCCGGGATGCCCTCGCCGTCTTCGGCGCGCACTATGTGCAGGCTCCTGCCCGCTTCCTGCCGGCTCTGGGCAGCGCCTTCGATCTGGTCGTGCCATGGGAGCGGATGCTGTATCTGCACCAGGTGCCCGTACCGGTGCCGCGCACCCCGGACGGCGTGACCGTGCGCCGGCTCGCCGCCGAGGACGCTCCGGCGCTGGCCGCTCTGACCCCGGACACGGCGTGGGTCCACGCCAGCTGGGGCGGCCCGGCCGGTCTCGCCGCCTCCGGGCTCGGCTGGGCGGCCTTCCGCGAGGAGGACGTCCTCGCCGTTGCCTGTACGTACTTCCACGGCACCCGCTACGAGGACATCGCCTGTTTCACCGTCCCCGAACACCGTCGTCAGCGCCTGGCCCTGGCCTGTGTGACCGCCCTGTGCCAGGACATCGCCACCCGCGGCCACAGCCCGAGCTGGACCTGCTCCCGCGACAACCGCCCCAGCCGGCTCCTCGCCTGGACCGCGGGATTCCGTCTGGAGCACGAGTATGTGCAGCACCTCACCGGAAAACCGGCCCACCAGGGGTCCGGGCTCCCCGCCTGACCGCCCGGCCACCGCCGTGGACTCCGGGGACACGACGCGCCACACCGCCGAGCACCACGGCGACACCCTCCGCACTACGTACGCTGACGTGGCCGTCTCGCCGATGGCCGGACGCTTTCGCGGTACGACAGGAGCACACGATGGCCGCCTCCGCCGGTTCTCCTCCCGGGGCCGCAGCACGGCATCGCTTGCGCGCATGGATGCTGGAGGGCCTGGCCGACATGGCCAAGCACCACCCGGGGCCGCACGCCGCGCCCGCGGCCCACCGCGGACAGCGGTGGTGGCGGGTGATGTGCCTGACGGGAGTGGACTACTTCTCGACGCTCGGCTATCAGCCGGGCATCGCCGCCCTGGCCGCGGGCGTGCTGTCGCCGATCGCCACCGTCGTCCTCGTCCTGGTGACGCTGGCCGGCGCGCTGCCGGTCTACCGGCGGGTGGCCAGGGAGAGTCCGCACGGCCAGGGCTCGATCGCCATGCTGGAGCGGCTGCTGTCCTTCTGGCAGGGCAAGCTGTTCGTGCTGACCCTGCTGGGGTTCGCCGCCACCGACTTCCTCATCACGATCACCCTGTCGGCAGCCGACGCCGCCACCCACCTGGTGGAGAACCCGCACCTCACCAGCGCCCTGCACGACAGCCAACTGGTCATCACGCTGATCCTGGTGGCGCTGCTCGGCGCGGTGTTCCTGAAGGGCTTCCTGGAGGCGATCGGGGTGGCGATCGTCCTGGTGGGCCTCTACCTGGGACTCAACGTGGTCGTGGTCGTGGCCGGACTGTGGCATCTGGTCGGCGCGGCGCATGTCGTCACCGACTGGTCCCATGCGCTGACCACCGAGCACGGCAGCGTCCTGGCGATGGTCGGCGTGGCCCTGCTGGTCTTCCCGAAGCTCGCGCTGGGCCTGTCCGGTTTCGAGACCGGAGTGGCCGTCATGCCCCATATCGAGGGCGACCCCGACGACACCGAGGAGCGCCCCACGGGGCGGATCCGGGGTGCGAAGAAGCTGCTCACCACCGCCGCCGTGATCATGAGCATCTTCCTCGTCATCACCAGCTTCATCACGACTCTGCTCATCCCTGCGCAGGCGTTCCAGCCCGGCGGGCCGGCCAACGGGCGCGCCCTGGCCTATCTGGCCCACGAGTACCTGGGCTCCGCCTTCGGCACCGTCTACGACGTCTCCACCATCGCCATCCTCTGGTTCGCCGGCGCCTCGGCCATGGCCGGCCTGCTCAATCTCATGCCCCAATACCTGCCGCGCTACGGAATGGCGCCCCACTGGGCGCGAGCGGTCCGCCCGATGGTGCTGGTCTTCACCCTGGTCGCCTTCCTCGTGACCTGGCTCTTCAACGCCGATGTGGACGCCCAGGGCGGCGCCTACGCCACCGGCGTCCTGGTCCTGATCAGCTCCGCCGCGATCGCGGTGACCATCACCGCCCGGCGTGCCCGCGAGCGCGGCTGGACGATCGGCTTCGCCGTGATCGCCGTGGTGTTCCTCTACACCACGGTGGCGAACGTCATCGAGCGCCCCGACGGGGTGAAGATCGGTGCCTGCTTCATCGCCGGCATCATTCTGCTGTCGTTCCTCTCCCGCCTCGCCCGTGCCTTCGAGCTGCGGGTGACCAGCGTCGTGCTCGACAAGACGGCCGAGCGGTTCATCCGCGACGCCGCCCACCGCAAGATCCGCTTCATCGCCAACGAGCCCGACCAGCGCGATCTGTCCGAGTACCGCGACAAGCTCCAGCAGATCCGCACCGACAACGATCTCCCGGTCGACGAAGACTTCATCTTCGTCGAGGTCACCGTCAGCGACCCGTCCGAATTCGAGAGCGAACTGCAGGTACGCGGGGAGGCGTTGCACGGCCGCTTCCGGGTGCTCGTCATGGACAGCTCCACCATCTCCAACGCGCTGGCCGCGCTGCTGCTGCACGTACGGGACGCCACCGGAGCGCGGCCGCACATCTACTTCGAGTGGACCGAGGGCAACCCCTTCGCCCAGTTCCTCCGCTTCTTCCTCTTCGGCCAGGGCGAAGTCGCCCCCGTCACCCGTGAGGTCCTGCGCGAGGCCGAACCCGACCGCGACCGCCGCCCCCGCGTCCACGTCGGCTGAGCGGTCACCGCCGCACCCGTCACCCCGGGGCTGCCTCTCGACCCTCCATGAGCTTCAAGACGGTCGGATGAGGTAGCCGGGGCCAGTGGCCCGAGTCAGAGGTTTTCCGGCAGTTCCCGGGAGTTGTCCGGGCCGACGCACGGACGGGTTCCCTGCTGCGGGCCCGGTCTTGGGAGCGCCAGGCATCTCACCGACGACTGGCGATCTGACGGAGAACCTCTGACTCAGGAACCTATGGCGCTTCTTCCGGATCAGCGCGCGGCCCAGCTGCGGATGGCTGCCGGATCACCGGTGCCGGCGCGCGGCGCGGCCCCGGAACTCACACGCGGTCGGCGGCGATCAGCAGGTACTGGAAGCTGCCGTTGCGGTAGGCGTTCAGAAAGGTCTCCTCGATGCCCGTCACCAGGTGATCGGCCTGCCGGCGCAGTTCCCAGTACGGCAGCGCGGCCTCCGTCAGATCCTGGACGTGTACGGGGACGAGCCTGTTGCGGGCCATGGCGCTGAAGTACGCCGAGCGGGGATGGATGTCACAGATGTAGTGGGCGTTGATGAGCGACACCTCGCGGGAGGCGCGCCCGTAGGCGTCGTTGTAGCAGCCGGTGATCGTGACATAACGTCCACCGCGCCGCAGCAGTCGTGCGTGCTCCGCGAACAGCAGGTCCAGTTCGACGTACATGGTCGACTCGTTGTTCCAGGACGCCGCGTACGCGCCGGGGGTGAATCCGGTGTCCAGCATGTTGCGGTGGTGGTACCGCACCTTGTCGTCGATGCCGCGTTTGCGGGCCTGCTCGTTGGCGAAGTCGGCCTGCTTGGCGGAGATCGTGGCCCCGTCGGTGTGACAGCCATGGCGCAGGTGCGCGACCACGCTGCCGCCGCCGCGTCCACACCCGGCGTCGAAGACGCGGTCGGTGGGGGAGAGGTCGCCGAGGTGGGAGGCGAGGAGTTCGGCCTGCGCGTGTTCCAGCCGGTGCAGTTCGCCGGTGACCCGTTCGCGGCGCCGGTCGGGGTCCTGCTCGTCCAGCACCGACCATTCGGCGTCCCCGATGCCGTAGTGGTGGTGGTAGAGGTCGTCGATCTTACCGAGTTCGAGGTTGACCGGATTTTCCTCGGCGTTCCAGTAGTCCGCGACGCGGGACTGGTACGTGGACTGGGTCGGCACCGGTGTGCGGGCGGTGTCGGCGTGAGCGATGGTCAACGGTGACTCCTTGCGATGGTGCGCGGGATCGGACTACCAGTAGTTGGGCAGCTGGTAGCGCTCGGTGTTGGTGGCGTGCCACTCGTGGTTGCCGGAGACCCAGTCGGCCAGGCCCCGGACGTACTTTTCGAGGAGGGGTGAGAGGGCGGACAGCGGGGCTGACTCCGTCTCGAACGCCTCCATGACCTGGTTGTGGATCTCGACGCTCTTCAGGTAGGCGGCCTTCAGACCGCGTTTGTCGTTGGCCGCCACCACTTGCGGCAGGTTCAGGTGGGTCGGGTCACTCGCCAGCTCCTTGGTGAAGGAGTACAGGTCGTTGACGATGGTCGTGGCGTTGCAGGCCAGGGCCGTGACCCGCTGGACCTCGGGGCGGGCGTAGAGCGCTTCGGGCAGTTCGTAGCCGTCCACGGCGTCGATGATGGACAGGCAGGGGCGGAAGTTGTTGAACTGCCGCATCACCAGGTACTCCCAGACATGCGGTACATGCCGCGTCTCCGCCCAGGAGGCCTCGGCGAGGTAGCCGAGGTGCAGCCGGGCGATGTCATGGACGAACCGGTCGGTCTGGCTGGGGGTGGCGAGGGCCGCGTAGTCCTTCAGGGCCCAGTGGTACGAGCGCAGGGGGCCGTCGGCCTGGACGCCGTGGCGCCACTCCTCCTCCAGTTCGGCGGTGCCGTGGAACGGGTCGAGGGCCGACTGGGCGATGATCAGCCGGCCGCCCAGGCCGCGCCGCGCGGCGCCACGGCCCTCGTCCTCCTCGCAGTAGCAGCTGTCGACGATGTTCTCGGCCAGCAGCAACTCGCCCGCGGCGGTGAGGCGTTCGAGGTCGGCCGCACCGGGATGCTGCAGGACGACGGCCCGGCCGACCTGGAACTGCGCGAAGTCGCCGGTCCACTGCGCGGGGAAGAGATCCAGCCGGCGGGCCCAGGCCTCCAGCCTGCGGTCGATCTCCTTGGCCTTTTCCGGGTCGGCGGGGGCGGCGGGCCGGTACCTCAGCCCGGGGACGGCTGTGCCGTGTCGGGTCGGAGGGACGAGGCTCGGCGGGCCGGGCAACGAAAACCCGGCGGCGGTGTTGGGGGGCGTGCTCATGGGTGCGTACTCCACCTGGTCAGTCGGCGTTCCGGCCGATCTGGACGTTCTCCAGGACTCCGGCTGCGTCGGGCACGAGGATGGCCAGCGAGTAATAGGCGGTGACGAGGTATTTGATGATGGCGGCCTGGTCGACGCCCATGAAGCGGACGTTCAGGCCGGGCTGGAACTCCTCGGGGATACCGGTCGGGTACAGGCCGACGACTCCCTGGTCCGCCTCGCCGGTACGCAGCGCGATGATGCTGCTGGTGTGCGCGTCGCTGACCGGGATCTTGCCGCACGGGAAAATCGGGACGCCGCGCCAGGCGGGGACCTCGTGCCCGTCGACGTTCGCCGTGCCCGGTACCAGACCGCGTTTGTTGCACTGCCGGAAGAAGGCGGCAATCGCCTTCGGGTGGGCCAGGAACAGCCGTGTCTTGCGGCGCATGGACAACAGCTCGTCCATGTCGTCGGGGGTGGGCGGGCCGGTGTAAGTACTGATGCGCTGGCCGTAGTCGGCGTTGTGCAGCAGGCCGAATTCCCGGTTGTTGACCAGCTCCCACTCCTGGCGCTCGCGGATCTCCTCGACGGTCAGCCGAAGTTGCTGCTGCGTCTGGTCCATGGGCTCGTTGTAGAGATCCGCGACCCGGCTGTGTACCCGGAGCACGGTCTGGGTCAGGGAGAGTTCGTACTCGCGCGGGGCGAGGTCGTAGTCGACGAAGCCGCCGGACAGTGCCGGCTCGCCCACGTGCCCCGCTTGTACGGGCACCTCCGCCTCTCCCCTGCGGTTCATGGGCCGCTGCTGCCGTTCCGCGTACGCCGCCAGATGTGCGGCCAGGGACGGCGCCCGGTCGGTGAACTCCTGGATCACGTCCCAGGGCAGCACCATCAGCACGCCCGCCGTTTCGGCCCGGACCGAGCTCAGCCACAGCGGGTCGGGCCGGCCGATCGCCTCGTCCCCCATCTGGTCGCCGTCCGTGACGACGCCGATGACCTCCTCCTCGCCGTACTTGCCGACCGTGTAGCGGGCGAACCGGCCGTGGACCACGAGGTACGCCTCGGTGGCGGGCTGCCCTGCCTCGAAGAGGACCTGGCCGGCCCGGATCTCCCGGACGCGGAAGCGGCCGGCGATCTCACGGAGGACCTCGATATCGTCGTAACCGCGCAGGACGGGCAGCTCGGTGAGCGTCTGGGGGATCACCTTGATGTCGTCCGCGCCGTTCTGCTCGAACTGGACACGGCCCCGGCCGACACGGAGTTGCAGACGCCGGTTGACCCGGTAGGTGCCGCCCTTGACGTCCACCCACGGCAGCATTTTCAGCAGCCATCGCGAGGTGATGGCCTGCATCTGGGGTTCGGACTTGGTGGTGGTCGCCAGTTGGCGCGCGGCTTGTGTGCTGAGGCTGGTGAGCGCACTGTCTGCGGGTGGTTCGAGAGCGGGCTCCTCGGTAGCGGAACCGGTGACATTGTCCGGTACGGACACATTCCCTCCCGGGACGTGAACAGAAGTGAGTAAAACGGCCGGTGGTGAACAAAGTGGCCGTGCGCAGCGACAAGCCAAACAGACCGGAGAACACGTCGGTACAGCGTGAAAGGGGGCGTCCTCGCAGTCAGGAGGCACAAACCCCGGAACGAGGCACCTGGATCTCGTTCGTGCCTCCGCACGCCCTCCGGCCGCCACATGATCCAGGAATACCGGCGTCGGGACCGCTACCCGCAGCCCTCATCTGCAGCGGGTTCGCATGACGATCCGAACAGCACACCGTGCCTGCCCGACGGTCATGGCCGCGGCCGGACCAGGACACAATCGCCGCAGGTGGCTCCCGCGGCGTCCGGAGCGGCGCGGTAGATCAAACAGCAACTCCGGCGCCGGAAGCGCCCGTTGCGGACGTCCAGGGTGTAGGCGTCCCGGAGCTGTGGCCGGCGCAGGAACAGCAGGGCCGCTGCGCGTGCGGGGCGCGCCAGGGCCGGTGCAGCGGACACGATGCCCGCGGCCGCACCGTTCACGGCCGATGCCACATTGCCCCACAGAATGCGCCGGGACACCGAATAGGCCGCGACGGCGTCCACCAGATCGCCGATCGGGCCGTCCAGCATGTCCCCTACGGCACCGGCTCCGGCACCGGCGACGGAGCCCGTGCCGCTCGTGGCGGCTGCGGCCACCGTCTCTCGCGGCAGCGACAGGGGGAACGCGCCGCCGAGGCCGGAGTGCCATCCCAGTTCGTCCAGGATGGGCGGCCGCGACGGCAGGCCGTGCAGAGCGGCCAGGCCGAGCATCGGCGAGATGATCCGCGCCACCAGCCCCAGATGCGCCACCGACGCGGCCACGCGGAGCTCCACGGCCTCGGCCGGTCTGCCGCTGCCGGCGGCAAGGGCGGCACGCACCGCGGTGACACGCTCCCGCAGGACGCCGCTCTCCGCCCGTGCCACCTCGCTCAACGTCCGCCAGGGGGAGGGGAGTTCCGACCCCGCGGCATGCATCTCGAAGGCGAAGAACGGCCCGAGGGACGCGACTTGTTCCTGCAGCGCGGCGGTGGGTTCCGTCATGGCGTACCTGTCTGGTGTGGGTGAGGCGGAGCGGGAGGGGGAGCCGGATGCTCGGCGCCTGGGTGTTGCCGGGCCGGCGCGGCATCGAGGCGGAGCGCAGCCCTTCACTTCCGCTGCCGGTAGAGGTCGGTCAGCAGCGCGACGGCGGCGTGGGTCGCCGGATGCGGGTCATGGCGTCGCCAGATGAGATGGACCGCTATGGGCGTGGCGTCGCGCAGTCGCCGGAAGACGATCCCGTCGCGCCGGTACTGGTTGACGGTGCTCTCGGGCGTGATGCCGACACTGCGGCCGGTGGCGATCAGCGTGAGCCAGTCATCGATGTCCTGGGTGTGTTCGACGACGGGGCGGGCCGATTCGGGCCACAGGTCGGCGGTGGTGGTGCCGGTGCGCCGGTCGATGAGGAGAGTGCGTTCGCGGATGTCGGCCAGGGCGATGGAACGGCGTTTGGCCCAGGGGTCGTCGGCGGCCATGGCGCAGTAGCGGCGCTCATGGCCGACGACGGCGCTGGCGAAGCGCGCGTCATCGAAGGCGGTGCGGACCACGGCGAGGTCGCACAGGCCCTCCGCCAGGCCGCCGGTCGCGGAGTTGGTGCGGACCAGATGCAGTTCGACGTCCGGGTAGCGGGCGGCCCAGCGGCGCTGGTACTCGGCGGTGTGCCGGCCCATGGCCGACCATGCATGGCCGATGCGCAGCCGGGTGTGGCCGGTGGTGGCCTCGCGGATGAGGTTGTCGGCCTCGGCGAGCACCTTCCGGGCGCGTGCCAGCACCTGGACACCGGCGGTGGTGGGGATGACGCTCCTGCTCGTGCGGTGCAACAGCCGCACCCCCAGGGCGTCTTCGAGCGAACCGAGGGTGCGGGACACCGCCGCTTGGGAGATGCCGAGATCGAGGGCGGCGTCGGTGAAGCCACCGGCGTCGACGATCGCCACCAGACAGCGCAGATGTCGCAGTTCCATGTGCAGATCCATAACCACAGCGCATTGATGAGTACGTGCATGCATTTTACGTATGGATGTCTCCGGGCGGATGCTGCGGTGCATGAGAAGGAGCACTCAGGGCTGGTCGCACCCCGGGGCCGCACGTGGGGGACCGGCGGCGCGTCACGCGGGCCGGGCTGCGGGGGTCGCGATGATGTTCGGCAGCGGCCTCTCCAACCAGACCGGTGCCGCCACCGGAGCACTGGCGTTTCCGGTGATCGGCCCGGCGGGCGTGGTGGCCGTCCGGCAGTGGGTGGCCGGGCTCGTCCTGCTGGCCGTGGGCCGGCCACGGCTGCGCTCCTTCACCTGGCGGCAGTGGTGGCCGGTGCTGTGTCTGGCGGCGGTGTTCGCCACGATGAACCTGTCCCTCTACACGGCGATCGACCGCATCGGCCTGGGCCTGGCGGTGACTCTGGAGTTCCTCGGGCCGCTGGCCGTGGCCCTGGCCGCCTCCCGCCGCCTGGCGGATCTGCTGTGCGCCCTGGTCGCCGGGGCGGCGGTCGTCCTGCTGACCCGCCCGCAGCCGAGCACCGACTACACGGGCATCGCGCTGGGCCTGCTCGCTGCCGTGTGCTGGGCGTCCTACATCGTGCTCAACCGCCTCGTCGGCGTCCGTCTGCCGGGCACCGAGGGCTCGGCCGCGGCTGCCGGTGTCTCCGCCGTGCTGTACATACCCGTCGGGATCACCGTGCTCGCCCACCACCCGCCGACCGCGAGCGCCCTGGGATATGCGGCGACCGCCGGAATCCTCTCCTCGGCCGTCCCGCTCCTCGCCGACCTGCTCGCCCTGCGCCGGGTCCCCGCCCGCTTCTTCGGGATCTTCATGAGCGTCAACCCGGTCCTCGCGGCGCTGGTCGGCCTCGTCGTCCTGGACCAGACCCTGCAAGCGATCGACTGGCTGGCCATCACGGTCATCGTGGCGGCCAACACCGTCAGCATCCTGGCCGCAGGCTCCCGCCCCACGGCCCCGCCCGCCGGCCGCGGCACGGCACTCCCGGTCGCGGTGGCCGACTCCACGGTGGTGGCCGGCTCCACCGTGGTGGCCGGCTCCACCGTGGCGCACGGCCGGCAGACCGGACCGATGCCGCGCTGTGACGCCTGCTGAGCGCCCCACCCGTACGGCACCCGCCCCCTCTCCGCCTCTCCACACGGTCACGTATCAGCGCAGCTCACAGGCGCCGAGAGCAGCTCGCCGGCGGGAGGAGCGGAGCTTCGCGCGGCTCGTGGCCATGACGGAGCGGAGCGCGGGCCGACGCGACGGGAAACCTCCGCCGACTGGCTCTAACCTGGAGGGATGGGCGGTGACTTGCTCACACTGTTCCTCTGCGGCGATGTCATGCTCGGCCGTGGCGTCGACCAGATCCTTCCGCACCCCGGGGACCCGGCGCTGCGGGAGGGCTACGTCCGGGACGCCCGCGCCTATATCGAGCTGGCGGAGGCCGCGAACGGCCCCATTCCCGCGCCGGTCGACTACTCCTGGCCCTGGGGGGACGCCCTGCTGGTGCTCGATGAGGCCGCCCCCGCCGCCCGGGTGCTCAATCTGGAGACCAGCATCACGGGGAGCGCCGGATTCGCACGCGACAAGGAGATCCACTACCGGATGCACCCGGCGAACCTTCCGTGCCTGACCGCCGCCCGCCCCGACGTGTGCGTACTGGCCAACAATCACGTCCTGGACTTCGGCCGCCAAGGACTGACCGACACCCTCGACGCTCTGGCGGGGGCCGGGCTGCGGACGGCAGGGGCGGGCGCGGACGCCGACGCGGCGGGCCGGCCGGCGACCGTCCCCCTCGACGGTGGCCGCCGGATCCTCGTCTTCTCCCTCGGGATGCCGTCCAGCGGCATCCCCCGCTCATGGGCCGCGACCCGGGACCGCGCCGGGGTCGGCTTCGTGGCCAGGCCCTCGTCCGCCGCCGCAACCGTGCTCGCCGACCGGGTACGACAGCTGAAGCGGCCGGGCGATATCGCGCTGGTCTCCGTCCACTGGGGTGCCAACTGGGGCTACCACGTATCCCGTGACGAGGCCGCCTTCGCGCACGCGCTTCTCGACGGCGGCGTGGATGTCGTCCACGGGCACTCCTCGCACCACCCCCGCGCCCTGGAGGCGTACCGGGGAAAGCTCGTGATCCACGGGTGCGGCGACTTCATCGATGACTACGAGGGCATCACCGGCTACGAGCGGTACCGGGACGACCTGCGGCTGCTCTGCCTCGTCTCACTGGACCCGGACACCGGCGCACTCCACGAGGTGCGGATCACCCCGCTGCAGGCCCGGCGGATGCGGCTGCGGCACGCCTCGCAGCCGGACACCCGGTGGTTGCGTGCGGTCCTGGACCGGATCAGCTCCGGCTTCCGCCCCTGCGTCACCTCCGCCCCGGAGGGCACCCTCACTCTTCGTCCCGCATAGGGGCGGCCGCGGCTCCGCCGGCCGTCCACGGCCGTACGGCACGACCGCCGGGGAGCCGGGCGGCCGCACACGCGGCGCGCCCGGGGGACCGGCGTCTCTCAGGGCAGCAGAGTGTCGAGGAAGGTGTTGGAGAACACCCGTGCCGGATCGTAGGAGTTCAGGGTGTCCCGGGCCGTGCGCCAGTCCTCGAACGCGGCCGGGACGGTGCCGCCCACGGCGGCGGGGTCCGTCCACGGCCCGCCGTCCGTATAGGCCCAGCCCTTGGACCACTCGGGACGTACGGACGCATACGAACCGGTGTAGGTCTGCCAGATCCACTGCTCCAGCTCGCGGAAGAAGGGCCCCGCGCCGGGCGTACCCGGATAGGTGGCGAAGTCGAGCCACACCACGGTGTCCCACTCGGGATGGTCGGCACGGGCCCGCGCCGGGGACAGCAGGGGACCGTCCAGGGGGTCCGTACCGGTGATACGCAGCTCTATCGGGCCGTTGACCGGATAGGAGCCCCGGCTCTGATGGGCCGTCAGCGCGCTCTGGTAGCGGGCGTAGAAGTCCCCCACCACCCGCTGCACATTCGCCCGGGACGTCAGTACCGCCCACCCCGCTTCGACGATCCGCAGCGTCGTCGGTTCGACGTACAGCAGGCTGTTCTTCGACCAGCCCCAGACATCCCAGGTACCGGTCACGATCAGCCCGGATCCGACGATGGACATGGCGAGCTTGGTGAAGGCGGGCGTCTTGTCGCCCCCGCCCGAGGCGATCTCCCCGAGCAGCCCCGACATCTCCTCGGTGACACGGTTGGCGAAGCTGTAGGCGTACGGGACGTCGAGCTGCTTGCTGAGCAGCGGCTTGGCCGGCGCCAGGCTCCACACCTTCAGCCACGGCACATCGGTGAACGGGAACCAGATCGCTTCGATGCGTCCGGTGCGGTCCAGGTAGGAGCTGATCGTGCGGCCGCCCGTGCCGGGCGGACCGAAGACGGTGCCCACGTTCACATCGAACCAATTCTGGCAGCGCAGCCGGGTGTTGGCCGCCGCGGTCATCGTCACCTCGGTGAGGAACGCGCGGCCCAGATGGACGAGGAACGCGCGGATGTCCGGGTCGGAGCGGGTGAAGGTCTTGAGCACATAGCGGCCCTCGGCCGCGCTCCACACCACGGCGGTGAGGGAGGTGACCAGGGAACTCAGGGTGCCGAAGCCGGAGCCCGCGGGCGGGCGCTCGGTGGCGGTGGGCAGACCCGTGCCGTGGCCGCCGATGGCGAGCACCCCGCCGAGGGTGAGGTCGCCGGGCGCGGTGGTGGTGGCGAGGCCGAGCCCCGCCTCCTCCAGGCGGGCCAGGATGGTGTCGAGAGTCGCGCCCGTCTGCGCGGTGACACTTCCAGGGCCGCCGCCGCGCACGCTGACCGCGGTGAGGTGGGAGGTTGTGTCCACGATGACCGTACGGTTGGTGTCGGCCCCGGCGGGGACCACCAGCGGCGACCAGGTGTGGCCCTTGCCCCGGGCCCGTAGCCGGTAGCCGTGCTCATGAGCCCAGTTGGCGAGGGTGACCACATCGTCGGGGGTACGGGCCGAGGCCGTCCAGACGCCCTCGACGATGATCTCCAACGACCAGTTGCGGAAGGCCTGTTGGGCCAGCGGGATGCCCGCGGGAAAGCCGGGCGGAGGGGTGAGGGTGGCCGCCGCGCTGCCCGCGGCGATGCGATGAGCGGGCTGCAGTCCGGCTGCCGCGGCGAGTCCCGCGGCAGCGGCCCCGGTCAGCAGCGTGCGGCGGGTGAAGGAAGCTCTTCGAGCGCTGTCGTCGGACATGGCTGTCCTTCCGGCACGCGGCGCGCCGGCCCCGCTGCACCGCGCACGGATCGTAGGGGTGAAACCGTACGAGCGCCCCGGTGCGGTGGGGGTGTGCCGGAAGGGTAAGGTGACGGCCCATCAGTTGCAATGGTCGTTGTCAGGAAATACCGCTCCCCGGCGGGCCGAAGGGGATCGGCCCGCCGGGGACATCGGTGGATCGGACGCGGATCTACCAGCGGTACCAGCGGCCGCGCCGGCCGCCGGCGCCGGCCGACCGCATCAGGAAGCCGAGCAGCCAGAACGCCAGCACGACCACCGCGACGATCCACAGTGCCTTCAGCGCGAATCCGGCGCCGAAGAGAAGCAACGCGAGAAGCAGAACCAGAAGCAGCGGAACCATATCGCTGCACCTCCGTATCGGTAGGACGGGAGAGCGCGCATGGAAGAAACCATGGCGCTGATGACGAATGCGGGACCCACGACCCCGACCCGCCCGGCTCCGGCCGGGCGTGGACTGTGTGCTTGATCCTTGGCGGCGGTCCGGACGGTGGTCGGCCGCTCCGCGCGGACCTGGGAATCGCGCCGCGGATGACCGCGGGGGAGCGACGGAAAATCCGGTGTGCTCTACGGCCCTGTCATGCCGTCTTGCCGCTCAACCGGCGCTGAAACGTGGGCGAGATACGTGCTGCCCGGGCGGCCGGTGAAGGCGTGCGGCCGAGCCGCTCATGTGACGTCGTTGCGCGGCAGCAGGGAACCCAGCGGACCGAGATCGAGATTGAGGTCGTCCATCGTGAGCCCGTATCGCTCACAGAGTTCCGCCATCCGGTCCTGGAGAACCATGAGGGTCATACCGACGCGCTCTTCCTGCTCCTCGCTGAGGTCGCCGTGGTCGACGCGGTGCAACGCGGTGCGCTCCATGACCTGTCGCAAGAGCTCCACGATCGTCAGTACCAAGCGGATGAGATCGCGTTCGACCGTCTCCGGGTCGGTCTTCAGCCGTTGGGCGACACTGCTGTCCTGCCCCCGCCGAGGTTCGTCGGCCCCGGTCGGCGCCAGGTCGAATGCCCGGGCCGCCGCCTGGGCCACCTCCGCGAAGGCGGGGCCCGCGGGGGCGGCCGGACCCTCTGATGCGGCTGTCATGGCGTATCCCTCGTCCATGGGGAATGTCTCCTCGGGGAAGGGGCGGGAACGGAAAGGACATACCGGGGACCGGTGTTGATGCGGTCCGGCACCGGGCTTTCACCACGGTGCCGGGCTGTCGGGCGTGATCGAGCGGATCACCGCACGCAGATTGATATGGACCAGGTCCACGTCGGCGATCGACAGCACCACGTCTCCGGTAAGGACCGCGCCGCCGTTCAGGAGCCGGTCCAGGAGATCGATCAGCGCTATCTGCCGCCCGGCGAGAGATTCCTCCTCGGAGCGGTCCGTCAGGTGGGAGGAATCCGCGAAGGGAGCCTGAGGGACCTCGTCACCGCTCACCCGCTCCGGCTTTCCGCGGGCGGCGTCGCGAAGGAGTACGGGGCCCATGGGCCCGTGATCTCGACGCGTACGCCGGGGACGCCCTCGGCCGGACCCGAGACCGCCCGGTGGAATTCCCGGATGCGGTCCGTGGGGACCAGATAGGCCTCGTTGGCGATGTTCTCGCCCGCACCGGACGCCAGTTCACCTTGCTGCGGCCGGTGCACGACCCTGTCCCGCGCCATGCCGGCCGCCCGGCCCCGCACCTCGTCGGCGACGGCTCCTGCCGCGCGGTAGGCCTCACGATGCGTACGCCGTTGGGCGCGGCGCTGCTGCAAGTAGGCCCGGCCGGGGCTGACCGGGGACGAAGCGGGGTCCGGACCGTCGCGCGGGGGAGACTCGGCCCCGGCCCCGGCCCCGGCCCCGGCCGCTGCGCGCGCGTCCGCGTACACCTTCACCCCCACTTCGGCATGGCCTTCGAGCAGGGAGAGCAACTCCTCGAACTCGGCGCAGCGCCCGTCCAGCATCGACCGCACCCGGGCGTCGTCCAGATACACCGTGGCCAGCCGCATGGGCAGCACCGTCGTGCCGGCAGCGGCGGCCTCGACGACCGCGTGGTGCGTACGCGCGAGCTCCTCCAGCGCCGACAGGTCCGCCAGCTGCGCCTTCATGCCCTCCTCGCTGAATGCGCGGGCCGGGACGGAGGAGACGAGCGCGGTCAGCCGGTCTGCGGTGACCGTCCGCAGGGGGCCGTCCCGCAGTCCGGTGAGCTCAGGGACCGCCGCTTCGAGGGCGGCGCCGGCGCGGCCGATGGCGTAGACGTAGGAGATACCGGGGTGGCCGGGCGGCTCCTGCCGCTCCGTGGACCGAGGGAGGGGTTCCCGCGGCGACCCGGCGGTCTCCTCGGTTCCTGGTGTGGGGCGGCGGTTCACTGCTCCTCCTCGCGGTCTGTCCGAGGTCCGTCGGAGCCCCTGGGGGAGCCGACGGCCGCCCGAAGCTCGGCGAGTTCGGCGCGCAGCTGCTGGTTCTCCTCGGCCAGCGGGTCCCGGCCGGCGGCCGGTGGGTGCCCGGCGGGGACTTGCTGCGGCGGACGGGCGCGGGACGACAGGGAGGGGTCGTGCTCCCACCAGTCGATGCCCATCTCCTTGGCCTTGTCGACTGAGGCGACGAGCAGCCGGAGCTTGATGGTCAGCAGCTCGATATCGAGCAGATTGATCTGGATGTCGCCCGCGATCACGACGCCCTTGTCGAGGACGCGTTCCAGGATGTCGGCCAGGTTGGCGGAAGCCCCCTGCCCGCCGTACGGGGACGGCCCGGAGGAAGGCCCCATACGGCCGGCCAGTGAATCGGACATGATCAGCCTCGTCTGTGCGGTCGGGACGGGTCAGCGGGCAACGGCGGTACGGCGCCTCCGGCGGGGTGCCGGCTCGTCCTCGCCGTACGGGTCCCGTTCATCCGGCAGGTCGTCGTCCTCGTCGACGGGCTCCGTGCGGTCGTCGTCGTCCTCGTCGGCAGGCTCCACGGACTCGTCGTCTTCACCTTCCGCGTCCGCTGCGAGGCCGTCCTGATCGTCCTCGTCCTCGACGTCCTCGTCGTCGAGGACCTCGTCTTCGGCCTCCGCAGCCTCGTCGGCGTTGTCCTCTTCGGGGCGCACGTCGTCGTCGAAGCCGGGCTCGCCGTCCGCCCCGTCCTCCCGTTCTTCCTCCTCCGCGACGGCGTCGGCGTGCTCCACGACGACCTCGCCGTTCTGGATCTCACCCCGCCAGCCCTCGGTGGCCTCGCCGCGCAGCATGATGAATTTGCGGTAGAGCTTGAGGTCCAGCCGGGCCCGGCGGCCCTGGGCGCGCCAGATGTTGCCCGTCTTCTCGAACAGCCCCTTGGGGAAGTACTCAAGAACCAGCAGTACCCGCGTCAGGGTGTCGGTGATGCGGTGGAAGGTCACCACACCCTTGACCGTGCCCTTCGCGCCCTCGGTGGTCCAGCTGATGCGCTCGTCGGGCACCTGCTCGGTGACATGGGCCCGCCAGCTGCGCGTGGACTTGGCGACCTTCACCTTCCAGTTGCTGCTGGTGTCACCGGAGGTCTCGACACTGACGACGCCCTTGGCGAACGTGCTGAACTCCTGGAACTGAGTCCACTGGTCGTACGCCTCGCGTACGGGAACCCCCACGTCGATGTCCTCGACGATCGTCACGCTCTTGGACTTGCCGCCGCCGCCCTTGCGGCCCCCGCTGAACAGGCCCTTCACCTTGTCCTTGACGGTGTCCTTCAGGTGGGAGGCGCCGGCGGCCAGCGCCGCCCGCTGTGGCGACTTGCCCTCACCGAGAGCCTTGCCGCCCTTCGCCAGACTGCCTGCCAGGGCACCGGCGCCCGCTCCGGGTTCGGCGAGTTTGCCGACGCTCTCGCCCAGCTTGTGGCCGAGGTTGGTGACCGCATGTTCCGCGCGGGCCTGGAGGTAGTGCTGCAGCTCTTCCTTGAGCTGGTCGGCCGCCGGGCTCCTGGTCACCTCGTCCTTGATCTTGCTGAATGTGGACTCAGCCATTGCGGCCCCCACGGTCGGCCACCGTGCGCGCCGCGCCGGAAGCCTTGCCACGGGCCGCGGAGGCGGTCTTCCGCCCCGGGGCGGTGGAGGTACGTCCGCGGGAGGACGTGGTCGCCTTGCCCGATGTCCCGGATGCGCTCGACGCCGAGCGTCGCGCCTTGGAGGACCGGTCGGCGGTGGCCGGTTTCTTGGCCGGCGCCGCCTTCTCGGCCGGCTTCGCGGACGGCTGCGAGGCCGACTGCGAGGGCGACTTGGCGGCTGTCTTACGGCGCGGTGCCGGCTTCTCGTTCCCGGCGTCCGCGGCGTCCTGCGTGTCCGCGGCGTCGTCGACGTCCTCCGCCTCGCCTGGTGGCTCGTCCTCGGGGTCCGGGTCGTGGTCGTCCACCGTGCGCCCGGCACCGTCCGTCCCGCCCGTGTCGAGGGCCAGGGTCCGCTCGTGCAGGGAGTCGGCGAGGCCGGACATCCGTTGGGTGAGCGCGGCGCCGGCCGCCGACTTCGTGGCGTCCACGAGCTCGTTGCGTACCTGGTCGTTGAGAGGGCCGAGGACCGGCGAGTTGGCCACCAGCGTGCCCAGTTGCCTCGGGTCCAGGTTCAGTTTCTTGCCGGCCAGGAACATGCCCAGGCCGATGGCCATCTTGGCTTTCTTCGTGCGCCCCAGTAGATAGCCCCCTACGAGGGCCACACCTATTTTGGCGTTGCACATCATCTCTCGTACACCTCGTTCTCCCCGTGATCAGGAATCGGTACGTAGCCTTTGCTGGTGGGTCTCAAGCCACTCCAGCCGGTCCAAGAGCTCGTCCTCGCGGGAGTCGAACTCGTCGCTCCCGATGCTGCCGTCCAGCAACTGCTGCTCCAGCGCGGCCAGTTCCTCGCGGACCGGCTCCGGGTCGTAGTACTCGCGTTCCGCGGTGAGCAGCACTTGGTCCAGGACCCAGGCCGTGCCCCGCAACGGGGCGATCGGCAGCGTCAGGATCTGTGTGATGAGTCCCATGACGGACCTCCGCTCGCGCGTCAGACGAAGCTGTACGGCGGCAACGGGCCGTGCAGACTGAAGGTGTAGGTGTCACCGCGCTGCCCGGCTTCCTCATGGACCGCCTCGGAGAACACCGCGGCCTTCTCCCGCTCGACGAGGAACGACACGCTGAGGAAGTGGTGCTTCGTCGGTTCGACGTCAGCGGTGCGCACCGCAGCCGGAGCGAGCCGGGCCACGATGGCCGTACGGGCGTGGTCCTGGCGGGCCTGGACCTCCTGCGAGATCAGCTCGCCCAGGGCCATCTTGACGTCGTAGGCGCCCGGGTTCTGCCGGGTGCGGTCGTTGAGCTGCCGTACCTCGGGGGACTCCCGCACGATCTCCCGCAGCAGATCGTCCTCGTCGCGTGCGACCTTGAGGTGGTACTCGCGGCAGCCGTCGACCTCTTCGAGGCGCCGGGTGTAGGTGTCGCGGTGTTCCTCCAGGGCGGAAACCACCTGTGCGTCGTCGGGGCCGACCAGTCCGAAGCGCATCGGAAGGGCGGCACCGTCGGCGAGCAGACGCTCCTGCACGCCCTGGTGGGCCACCACATCACGGCGCTTGGCCCGTAGCCCGGCCGGCGCGTCGCTGACCACCGCGCACAGGTCCTTCGTCCTGACGGTGCGCAGCTGCGCCGCGGGGTCACCGACACCCGTGACGCCGGACAGCTGCAAGGGGTGGTCGGCACCGGTGATGGCGTAGAGGTAGGTCGCCATGGTTCAGTCCTCCCGCCGACGGGCCGTGCGACGGCTGCTGGAGCCGGAGGTCTTACGCGCCGGCCGCTCTTCCGCCGCCGGCTCCTCCTCGGATCCCTCCTGGCCCTTGTGCAGCGAATCGGTGAATGCCTCAACGGCGCCTGTCAGTGCGCCCTTCGACTTTCCTTTGGCGCCGCTCTCGGTTGCCTCGCCGACCAGATCGGTGAGCTGACTCGGCGCCTTGCGACCCGATTCCAGGTCCAGACGGTTGCACGCCTCGGCGAAGCGCAGATAGGTGTCCACGCTCGCGACGACGACGCGTACGTCAATTTTGAGAATTTCGATGCCGACGAGGGAGACCCGCACAAAGGCATCGATGACCAGCCCCCGGTCGAGAATCAGCTCAAGAACATCGTAAAGATTTCCCGAACCACTTCCGCTGGTCGCTGCGTTGGATTGCTGAATGGCCGTCACGGTCGATCGTCCCTTCCAGTTGACTGGAGCGGGTCATGGGGCCGTGTCATGTCATGGCTGGGCCGAGCGTGGTCCGCATCATCTGTCGATCTGGCCGCGTCCATATCGGCGCGTTCGCTCGTAGCCCGTAATCCGGCCCTGTCCATCGAGGTAAACGCGGTAGGAAGCCATCACGCTCGCGGTGTCCGGGACCCTTTCGATCTCCACCACTTCCACATCCGCCAGCCAACCGTCATCGGTGGCCTTGAGCGCCGACACCGAGCCGGGCTCGCACTGCAGCATCTGGGCAAGTTGCCCGGAGGCGTGCCGCATTGCGGTGGGGGCGGCGATCCGCTCCGGTCCGCCGTTGCCTGCTTTCTTCTGTTCCGTGTTTTCCTCGGTCGCCATGATCCCGCCTGTCGTGCGTCGTAGGGTTTCTGTCGAAGTACGGTGGATGTCTGTTGGCGATAGAGGACCGCGTGCCCCCGGGACTCGAACGTATGCGTCGTCGCACGCAAGGGGCAGCATTCCGCCTTATGGAAGACGTGCTCCGTCGATCAACTCGCCGCTCACTCCACGGCTCCCGACGGCAACCGGTACGGCTCGCCGGTATCCGATCCGGTTCCTGGTTTGCGCTGACGTCGCTCGCCGCCTCCGGCCTGTGAGGGAGAAGGGGAGCAGAGGGCAGACGGTAAGGGCAATTCCGTTTCCCCGGAACGGAATTCAGGGGCGCATTTACTCAGGAAGGACCGTGCGCCGGGCCAAGGGATCGGATCCGCCGATGTCAGAAACGGAATCCGGCATGCAGCGGCGTCACGAGACCGAGGTCATCTCGTGACGCCGCAGAGCTTCGGGTCATGCCGTGGACCGGGCCGCGATGATGCGCGGTGGTCCTCAGGGCCGGGCGGGCGATTCGCCGGCGACGGCCACCTGCGCGGGGCGCAACAGACGGTCGCCGACCCGGTACCCCTGGCGCAGGACCGCGGTGCAGGTGGTGTGTTCCAGCCGGTCGTCGGGGGTGTAGGTGACGGCCTCATGGATCAGCGGGTCGAAGGGGGCGCCCGCCGTACCGAAGGACTGGAGACCCAGCGCCCCCAGTTCGGTGTGCAGAACCCGGGCGATGCGCTGGAAACCACCGGTCACCTCGCCCTGCTTCCTGGCCTCGGCGAGGGCGTCGAGCACGGGCAGCAGCCCGCTCAGCACATTGGCCACGGCGATCTCGCGGACCGCCAGACGGTCGCGCTGGACCCGCTTGCGGTAGTTGTCGTACTCGGCTTTCAGCCGCTGCAGATCGGCCGTACGCTCCCGCAGCTCGGCGCGCAGCGCCGCTTCCTGTGGCCCCGGCCGCCCGGCGGTCCGGTCATGACGGGATGGCCGGTCGGCGTCCCGGCCGTCACCGTACGGCGTCCCCGCCTCGTCCTGTGCGGTCTGCTCCTCCCCCTGGGTAACACGGGGCGGGACCGGTCCGGGGTGTGCCTCCTGCCCGTGTCCGACGAGGGCCGGCGGCGGCTGCGGGAGGCCACGGACGTGGGTCGGACGGTTCATCGTGCGCCTCCCTCCTGCTTGTCGTCATCGACGATCTCCGCATCGACGACATCGTCCTGGTCGCCGCCGGCCGCGCCCGATCCGCCCTCGCCGGAGCCATCGGCCGCCTCGGATCCCTGGGCCTGAGCCTGCGACTGCGCGTCGGCGTACATGGCCTGGCCCAGCTTCTGTGAGACGGTCGCGAGCTTCTCGGTGGCGGTACGGAGCTCCGCGGTGTGGTCGCCGTCGGCGGAGTCGGCCTTGAGCTTCTCCTTGACCTCGCCGATCGCGGTCTCGACCTCGGTCTTGACCTCACCGGGGACCTTGTCCTCGTTGTCCTTGAGGAACTTCTCGGTCTGGTAGACGAGCTGCTCGGCCTGGTTGCGGGTCTCCGCGGTCTCACGCCTGCGGCGGTCCTCCTCTGCGTGGTGCTCGGCGTCACGGACCATCTGGTCGATGTCGTCCTTCGGCAGCGAGGAGCCGCCGGTGACGGTCATCTTCTGCTCCTTGCCCGTGCCCAGGTCCTTGGCCGTGACGTGCATGATGCCGTTGGCGTCGATGTCGAAGGAGACCTCGATCTGCGGGACGCCTCGCGGGGCCGGCGGCAGACCGGTCAGCTGGAACATGCCGAGCTTCTTGTTGTACGCCGCGATCTCGCGCTCGCCCTGGAAGACCTGGATCTGCACGGAGGGCTGGTTGTCCTCGGCCGTCGTGAAGATCTCGGAGCGCTTGGTCGGGATCGTGGTGTTGCGCTCGAGCAGCTTGGTCATGATGCCGCCCTTGGTCTCGATGCCCAGGGACAGCGGGGTGACGTCCAGCAGGAGGACGTCCTTGACCTCACCCTTGAGGACACCGGCCTGGAGGGCGGCGCCGACGGCGACGACCTCGTCCGGGTTGACGCCCTTGTGCGGATCCTTGCCGGTCAGCTCCTTGACCAGCTCGGTCACCGCCGGCATGCGGGTCGAGCCGCCGACCAGGATCACATGATTGACGTCGGAGATCTTGATCCCGGCGTCCTTCACCGCATTGTGGAACGGGGTCTTGCACCGTTCGAGAAGGTCGGCGGTGAGCTGCTCGAACTGCGAGCGGGTGAGCTTCTCGTCCAGGTGCAGCGGCCCCTCGGCCGACGCGCTCAGATACGGCAGATTGATCGTGGTCTCGGTCGCCGCGGACAGTTCGATCTTGGCTTTCTCGGCGGCTTCCCGTAGCCGCTGGGTGGCCATCTTGTCCCGGGACAGGTCGATGCCGTAGGCGTTCTTGAACTGCTTGGTGAGGTGGTCAACGACCCGCTGATCCCAGTCGTCGCCGCCCAGGTGGGTGTCGCCGTTGGTGGCCTTCACCTCGACGACGCCGTCGCCGATCTCCAGGAGCGAGACGTCGAAGGTGCCGCCACCGAGGTCGAAGACCAGGATCGTCTGGTCATTCTCCTTGTCGAGGCCGTAGGCCAGTGCCGCGGCGGTCGGCTCGTTGACGATCCGCAGCACCTTCAGCCCCGCGATCTCACCGGCCTCCTTGGTCGCGGTGCGCTGGGCGTCATTGAAGTACGCCGGAACGGTGACGACCGCATCCGTCACGTCCTCGCCCAGGTATTCCTCGGCATCGCGCTTGAGCTTCTGCAGCACCCGCGCGGAGATCTCCTGCGCGGTGTACTGCTTGCCGTCGATGTCGCCGCTGTCCGGGAAACGCCACTGCGCCTCGCCCATGTGGCGCTTGACCGACCGCGCGGTGCGGTCGATGTTGGTCACGGCCTGCCGCTTGGCGACCTCGCCCACCAGCACATCGCCGCCCTTGGAGAACCCGACCACCGACGGGGTGGTCCGGGCGCCCTCGGCGTTGGTGATGACCGTGGGCTCACCGGCCTCCAGCACACTGACCACCGAGTTCGTCGTACCAAGGTCAATACCCACTGCACGTGCCATGGTCTTCTCCTCGTCTTGCGGCCGACTCCCGGAGCGGCACCGCCCGGCACCGGGACCCGACGCCCGCAGGCCCCTGGCGGAGCCGGGAACCGAACGCCCGGGTGGCCCCGCGGCTCGCCCGTAGGCCCTCTCACCTGCTGATATAGCGGGCGAGCCGACCGCCTCGTCTGTATAAAACGTGCATAAAACGCACCGACACATCTGTCAAGATATTCCCATTCAAGACATATACACCGTATGCGCCAACCGCTGTCACGCTCCCGCTGACCGCCGCAGTCGGGTGGCCCTTGTGGCGGCGAGGCGGGCAGGCCGGTGGCTCCGGAGGCGAGGATTGTCATGGGCATGTAATGACGCGCGGTCAGGGTGGCGCCGGTTTCCTCGCCGCCGGGCCGATGCGCCCCGGGGGAGTGAGTCGATGCGGGAGCCGATGCGCCCCGGGCGGAGCGAGCCGATGCGGCAGTGGCACCCGTGGTTCCGTGTCCCCCGTACACCCGGCCGCCCCCGAAGAGGGTGATACGGCACCGCCCCCGACCCCACCCACACCGACCGCCGCCCAACACACGGCACGGAGGCCGGCGTTGGGCGGCGGAACGGATGCGCGCTCCGCTCGATGCGCCCGGTGGCTCAGCACCGGGCGCATCGAGCGGGCCGGGTCATGCCGCTGTCACAGGAGTTGAGGTCCAGGTGCCCAGTGCCATCTCGGCGGTGATGCCGGGGCCGAAGCCGGCCAGCAGGCCACGGTGGCCGTCGAGGGCCGACGCTTCGTCGAACATGCGCCCCAGGGCGTCGAGCACCACGCCGCTGGCGATGTTGCCGTACTCGGTCAGCGTCGCCCGGCTGAAGCGGAACGCCTCGGGGGGCACGTCGAGGAAGCGGCACAGGTCGTCCAGGATGCGCGGACCGCCCGCGTGGACGATGTAGAAGTCCAGTTTGCCCGCGTCCCATTGGTGCTGCTCCGCGACGGCGCGCAGAGCGGGGGCCAGCGGCTCCATGGTGCCGGGTACGCGCTTGTCCAACTGGAAGTGGAAACCGGTGGACCGTACCGCGTAGGAGATCCAGTCCTCGGTGTTCGGGATCAGGTACGAGCTGTTGCGCTCCAAGTGGACGCCGGTGCCACCGTTTCCGCGGACCACGGCGGCCGCGACCGCGTCACCGAAGAGACCGTTCGACAGCAGCGATCCCACCCCCAGGTCCGTGGGCTGGTAGCACAGCGAGCAGAACTCGCACGCGACGATGAGCACGTTGGCGTCGGGGTACGCCGTGCAGAAGTCATGTGCCCGGTTGATCGCGGCGCCCCCCGCGGCGCAGCCGAGTTGGGCAATCGGCATCTGCCGTGTATCCGACCGGAAGCCCAGGGTGTTGATGAGCCAGGCGGTCAGGGCCGGCATCATGAAGCCGGTGCAGGAGACGTAGACGATGAGGTCGATCTGCTGCGGCTCCACCTCGGCCTGGTCGAGAGCCTTGCGGACCACGGCGGGGACGCGGGCCTTGGACTCCTCTTCGTAGACCGCGCTGCGGGCGTCGAGTCCTGGATGCTTGAGCACCTTGTCGATCGGCTGGATCAGATGCCGCTTGAGCACACCGGTGTTCTCTATCAGCCGCAGAATCAGTCTCAGCTGCGAATGATCCTTGTGCAGCCGTTGCGCGAGTTCGAGGGTGTCGTCTTGGGTGATGACGTATTCAGGGACCGCGATTGCTGGTTTGCACAGAACCGCCATGGGATGCACTCCTTGCAGACTGTGGCCCCCCTCAGGAATTCCTTTCACTGAATTCGAGTCGCTTTTCGGCCGGAGGTATCCACCGCGGTAACTCGCCCGTTCGGAGGGGGGCAAGGGAACCATGGGCGGACCCGGCGGTCCGAAGTTGACGACCCTGGAAGGGAAATGAGTGGGCCAGCCGTCGAAGAATGAACTCTCCCCGTGCTGGTGGATTGATCTTTCCGAATAGTAACCGTACGCCAGACGAGTGGGATCTGCATTTCGCTGCCGTGACCCACCATTACCAAGCGACCGGCAACTCCAGCGGATAGCGCCAGATCGACGTGGTGTTCCAGCGGACCTCCTCGGCCGGCTTTGCCAGCCTCAGGTCCGGGAAGCGGTCCAGGAGGGCTCCCAGGGCGACTTCCAGCTCCGTGGAGGCGAGCGGGGCACCCAGACAGTGGTGTCCGCCCCAGCCGAAGGTCATGTGCGAGGTCCGGCCCTCGCGTTCCAGGTCCAGCTCGTCGGCCCGGTCGAACTTCTCGCTGTCCCGGTTGGCCGTCAGATAGGAGACGTGCACGATGTCGCCGGCCCGGATCGTCACCCCGCTCAGCTCCACGTCCTCGGTGGCGACGCGGGGGATGCCGACGCCCTTGCGGAACGGGATGAACCGCAGCATTTCCTCGATCGCCTGCGGGAGCATCTCGGGACGGGAGCGCAGCATCGCGAGCTCCTTGGGCCGAGTGAGCAGGGTGTAGGCGAGGTTGCCGATCTCGTAGGTGGTGGTGTCCTGGCCGGTGATGAGCAGGACCATGGCCATGACGGTGAGTTCCTGGTCGTTGAGGATCTCGTCCCCGTCACGAGCGGTGGCCAGGGCGCTGATCAGGTCGTCTCCCGGGTGCTGGCGCCGCTTCGCCGTCAGCGTCGTGAAGTAGGCCCGCATATCGGCCTTGGCCCGGACGGCGCTCTCCCGGTTTTCGACGGTGACGTTCATCATCGTCCGGGCGTGCGCGCGCAGCTGCGCCTGGTCGCGCTCGGGGATGTCGAGGACCTCGCAGATCGTCGTCAGGGGCAGCGGGGACGCCAGGCTCTCCATCAGGTCGGCGGGAGACCCGTGCTCGGCCATCCGGTCCAGCAGTGCGTCCACGACATGCTGGGTGCGGGCCCGCATGCGTTCCACGTGACGCGGGGCGAACGCCTTGGAGACCAGGCTCCGCAAGCGGCTGCTGGCGGGCGGGTCCATTACGTTGATCGCCTCGTCCTGCACGATCGGCTCGGGCGTCATACGGGGGAAGTCCCGGCCGATGATGGCGCTGCGGCTGAAGCGCCGGTCGGTCGTCACCGTGCGTACGTCGTCGTACCGGGTGACGAGCCAGGCCTCGCCTTCTCCGTGGGGCAGCCGGATACGGGCGACCGGTTCTTCATTCAGCAGGCGCTTGAGCGTCGGATCGAATTCCAGCCCCTCCGCATAGTCGAATGGGCAGTTCCAGACGTGAGATCCGGGTTCCATGGTGAGCTCCCGACGTGAGAAGTGACGAGCGTATTCACCGCCTGCGAAGAATGAATGATGCACGCCTGCGGTCGTACCGGGCCGTCAGCCGGAAAGGCGCCATGCCATCCGGGTTATCGCCGACGCGGAATTGTGGGGGCCACTTTTACTGCCTGGTCCGGCAGTGGGCCGGCGGAGGTCATTGCCCTGCCGTTCCACAGTGACTGACGGATAGTGGTGGGTGGTCGGTGTGGTGCGCCAATCGGGTGACCTCGCCACCGGTTGCCCGGTGCGGTCCTGCGTGCATCGTCGCGGGGAGCCGGTCGAGGTCAGGGCGAGCCGGCGAGCGCCCGCCCGCGGCCGGCTTGACAAAAGTTGTTGCCGGGACGGCAAATGGAGCCATGGCGGACAACGACATTCCCGGCGTGCTGAATGCGGTCGGCCCACGGCTGCGGGCGCTGCGGCGAGCGCGCGGAGCCACTCTGGCGCAGCTGAGCGAGGTCACCGGCATCTCGCTCAGCACCCTCTCGCGTCTGGAGTCCGGCCGGCGCAAACCGACCCTCGAACTCCTGCTTCCGCTGGCCAAGGCCCATGGAGTGCAGCTGGACGAGCTGGTCGGGGCACCGGCCACCGGCGACCCCCGTATCCATCCGCGCCCCTTCACCCGCGACGGGCAGACCTTTGTGCCGCTGACCCGCCATCTCGGCGGTCTGCACGCCTACAAGCAGATCCTCCCCGCCAAGAAAGTGACCGGCACACGGCCTGAGCAGCGCACACACGAGGGCTATGAGTGGCTCTATGTCCTATCCGGCCGGCTGTGGCTCGCCCTCGGTGAGCACGACCTCGTCCTCACCTCCGGGGAGGCCGCCGAATTCGACACCCACATCCCGCACGGCTTCGCCAACGCCGGACCGCACCCCGTCGAGTTCCTCAGCCTCTTCGGTGCGCAGGGCGAGCGGATGCACGTCCGCGCCGGCCCACCGGCACCGGTCCCTGGCCATGTCTGAGGCCCCGCAGCTCCGTTGGCCGGCAAGGGCGTCGGCCAGGCGTACGCCCGGGTACCGGCGCGATACGGAAGTGCTCCCGGCCGGTCCGGGTGACTATCTGCGGCTGCTCCCGCTCGCGGCGTCCCGTCCCCGCGCGGGGGTGATCTGCCGCCCGGTGGCGCTGAGCGTGCCGAGCAGGGAGAGCGCCTCGGCGCTGGGGCTGCCCGGTTCCGCCTGGTAGATCACCAGTTGCAGGCCGGGGGCGCCGCGTACGTCGAAGGCCTGGTAGGTGAGGGAGAGACCGCCGACCTCCGGGTGGATGAACTCCTTGGTGTCATGGGTCTTTCCGCGCACGGTGTGGGAGTGCCAGAGCTCGGTGAAAGCCGCGCTCGCCGCGGACAGGGTCTGTATCAGCTCGGCCGGCCGCGGAGCGTGCGGGTCGGAGCCGACGGCCTGCCGCAGATTCGCCACCGTGACCTCGGCGGTCCGGTTCCAGCGGGGGTAGAACTGCCGGCCCGCCGGGTCGAGGAACACCATGCGGGCCAGGTTGTCCGCGCGCTCGAAGGGCGAGAACAGCGCCTCGGCCAGGGCGTTGGCGGCCAGGATGTCCAGGGCCGGATCGAGGAGGAACGCCGGAGTGTGCGCGTATCCGTCGATCAGCTGCCGCAAGGCGGGGTCGACGGCCTCCCGCCCGCCGGCCGCCGGCAGAGGGTCGGGGGCGACCCCGGCCAGCCGGTGCAGATGTGTACGACCGTCGTCGTCCAGTCGCAGGGCACGGCTGAGAGCGTCGAGCACTTGCGGCGA
This sequence comes from Streptomyces sp. NPDC048434, assembly GCF_043200375.1. Lineage (NCBI taxonomy): Bacteria > Bacillati > Actinomycetota > Actinomycetes > Kitasatosporales > Streptomycetaceae > Streptomyces > Streptomyces sp. NPDC048434. The sequence continues at coordinate 138,739 of NZ_JBICXQ010000003.1, forward strand.
CGGATGGCGTTCGCGGCCTTGTTCCAGCCGCGCGTAGTAGTCGGCGTTCATGCCGGCCAGGACGGCGACCTCCTCGCGCCGCAGCCCGGCGACTCTGCGACGCCCGTGGCTGGGCATGCCGACATCCTCGGGAAGGACCTGTGACCGGTGTGCTCGCAGGAAGCCCCCGAGCTCGTTGCTCGTCATTCACCCAGGGTAGGCCGGGTGCCGTCGGGGGTGCCTGGGTGTGCGACACCCAGGATGCGCCGCTCCGGTCGTGGCGCGCTCCGCCGTCGCCCGGCCCCCGGAGGCCGATGTGCACGAGATCGTCGTACGCCCCGCCCGCACCGGACAGCCGGAACACGGACCGACGGAGATCCCCGGTGATCAACTGCCCGGGGAGCGGACCCGACCAGGGGGCACTCCGACGAATGGCGACGGCCGATGAACCACGAGGAAACTCTTGGTATCTCTTCCGGAGAAAGCGTGTTCGGGCGCACCGCGCTGTCTAGCATGTGCAGCGTTGCCGTCGGCCATGGCGTGTGCGCCGGGCCACGTCACCTTTCCTGATCCTGCGCCACGTACCTGATCGCGTGGTGTGAACGACCCCCGGGAGGCTCGGAGTGCCACGATCCGGCCTCGCGAAGCTGCGGTCCCCTCACGTGCGGGGCATCGGAGGCGTTCTCCTCGTCGGCGGCCTGCTGGCGACGCTGACACTGACCGGTGGCCCGGAGGACGGTGCGCGGCGGGCGCCGGCCGCGGCGGACGGGCCGCGGCACTCCACCGTCGAGGTGTCGCCGAGCGGCTGCGGCCGGGGATGGGGCCACCCCCGCCCCGGCACCCAGGTCTTCGATCTGCACAACACCTCCGACGCCGCGGCCGAGGTGTATCTCAAGTCCCCCCGCAGCGGCGCGGTTTACGGCGAGGTGGAGGGCATCGGCCCCGGAACCACGCGGCATCTGCGGGTCCGGCTGGGCCAGGGCTCGTACGCCTTCATGTGTCTGCCCGACGATGCCGACGCGGTCACGGGGCCCACGGTCCGCATCGGCGGTGGCGGTCACGCCGGCCCGGCGGCGGCCCCGGTCACCGAGCACGACCTGATCCCTCCGGCGCTGGACTACCAGAAGTGGGTCGCGCGCGGCCTGGACGGTCTCGTCGGCCGGACCGGGACCCTGCGGGCCGCCCTTGCGCGCGGGGACCTGGCCGGGGCCCGGGACGCCTGGCTGCCCGCGCACCTCGCCTACGAACGACTGGGTGCGGCATACGGGGCCTTCGGCGACGCGGACCAGCAGATCAACGGCACGAGCGCCGGCCTGCCGGACGGCGACCGGGATCCGGCGTTCACCGGCTTCCACCGCGTCGAATACGGGCTGTGGCACGGGCAGTCCGCCGACACCCTGCGTGCCCCGGCCGCCGCGCTCGACGGCGCCGTACGCAAGCTGCGGGACGACTGGGCGCAGGCGCGGATGGAACCGGCGGACCTCGGCCTGCGGGCCCACGAGATCCTGGAGAACACGCTGCAGACCGAGCTGACCGGACGGACCGACTACGGCAGCGGCAGCAACCTCGCCACCGCCCGCGCCAACCTCGACGGAACCCGGGCCGTCCTCACCCGACTGCGCCCCCTGCTGGTCACCCGGTACCCCGGCCTGCCGCACGTGGACAGCGAGTTGAGCCGGGCGCAGCACCTGCTCGACGGCTTCCGGAAGGACGGACGGTGGACGGCGCTGAGCCATCTGGACCGTGCCCAGCGGGAGCGGACCGATGCGCTGCTCGGAGACCTGGTGGAAAGGCTGGCGTCGGTGGCGACCTTGTGCGATGCGCGGAGAACGGTATGAACATGGACGGTGTCGGCCGACGGGGATTCCTCCGGGGAGCGGCGCTCGCCGGGGCCGGACTCGCGTCCGGCGGTGCTGCGCCTGCCGACGGCCCGCCCCCGGCCGGTGAACCCGCCCTGATGACCGGCCCGGGGCCGTTGGCAGGTGCCGCGCCACGGGTCCCCTTCCACGGCCCGCACCAGGCGTCGGTGCTCGCCCCGCCCCGCCGGGTCACCGCGTACACCGCGTTCGACGTGACCGCCGAGAACCGCCGGGAACTGGCCGAGCTGATGCGTACCGTCACCGCCCGAGCCCGGTTCCTGACCGGCGGCGGGGTACCGGCGTCGGTCGGTATCACCGGTCCGCCGACCGACTCGGGCCTCCTGGGACCGCAGGTCCCCGCGGGCGGGCTGTCGGTGACGCTCGCCGTGGGAGCGGCGCTGTTCGACGACCGGTTCGGGCTGCACGGCCGCGCGCCGCGCCGGCTGACCACCATGCCTTCCTTCCCCGACGACGATCTGCAGTCCGACTGGTGCCACGGCGATCTGAGCCTCCAACTGTGCGCGGACGACACGGACACCGTGCTGCATGCCCTGCGTGACATCGCGCGGCACACCCGGGGCGGTATGCAGGTGCGCTGGCGGCTGGACGGCTTCACCAGCCCGCCCCGGCCGTCCGGGACGCCGCGCAACCTCATGGGCTTCAAGGACGGTACGGCCAACCCCGACGCCCGGACCGCCCGGGAGATGGACCGGCTGGTGTGGGTCGGGGCGCGGGCCGGTGAGCCGGACTGGGCGGTCGGCGGCAGCTACCAAGTGGTGCGTCTGATCCGCATGCTGGTGGAGTTCTGGGACCGGGTGTCGCTGACCGAACAGGAGCGCATGTTCGGCCGCGCCCGGGAGACCGGGGCACCCCTGGACGGCGACCACGAAAGGGACACCCCCGACTATCCCGGCGACCCCAAGGGCGAGGTGATCCCCCTGGACAGCCACATCCGGCTGGCCAATCCACGCACCCCGTCCACCACAGGTCAGCGGATCCTGCGCCGGGCCTACAACTACGACAGAGGCGTGGACAGCAACGGCAACCTCGACATGGGCCTGCTGTTCTGCTGCTACCAGCGCGACCTTGCCCGCCAGTTCGAGACCGTGCAACGAAGGCTGGCCGGCGAGCCGTTGACGGACTACATCACGCCCTTCGGGGGCGGCTACTTCTTCGCGTTGCCGGGCGTGCGTGAGGAGACGGACTGGTACGGCCGGGCTCTGCTGGCCTGATCGGCGGACGCGCCGTGGGCTCGAAGGGTCAATACCCGGTCAAGCTTTGGCCTGGCATACCTGACTCACTGTTCACTCCCGCGCCATCATGGCTCTGCCGCGCAGCCGTCCGCCCGGCAGAGCATCCCGCCCGTACAGCACGATCGCGTCCCTGCCCGGAGGGTGAACCAGTATGGCCAGTAGGGGAAGACGAGCAGCAGCACGGAGCCTGGGGGCCCTCACGGGTGCCGCGGCCCTCGCGGTCCTGGGCGCGGGCGCGCCCTCCTGGGCCGCCGGGCCACACCACCCCGATTCCTCCCGTACAGCCACCCCCGTCAAGCACGTGGTCGTTCTCTTCGACGAGAACATCTCGTTCGACCACTACTTCGCGACCTACCCGAAGGCCGCCAACACCGACGGCACCAAGTTCACCGCCTCCCCGCGGACGCCCCGGGACATCGACAACCTGCGCACCGCCGGGCTGCTGAAGCACAACCCCAACCAGTACGCGCCCAAGCGGCTCAGCTCACAGCAGGCCATGACCTGCGACCAGAACCACGACTACGGGCCCGAGCAGTACGCGTACAACGGCGGCAAGGCCGACCGGTTCGTCCAGAACACCGACTCCGGAAAGTGCTCCGGCGGCCTCTTCGGCGAGCCCGGCCTGGTGATGGACTACTACGACGGCAACACCGTCACCGGCCTGTGGAATTACGCCCAGCACTACTCCCTGAACGACCGCTCCTTCAGCTCGACCTACGGCCCCTCCACGCCGGGCGCCCTCAACCTGGTCTCCGGCCAGACCCACGGCGTCGTCTCCATGGACCCCGCCTCCGGCACCGAGAACCCCCGGCAGACCGACACCCCCGACCCGCACGCCGTGCAGTCACCCGACGCACAGGGCGTCGGCACGATCGTCAACGACCCGGACCCGGCGTACGACGACTGCTCCAACAAGGACCACACCAGCAAGAACGCGCTCGCCGTCATGAAGGGGCGCAACATCGGCGACGTCCTCAACTCCGGGCACGTCAGCTGGGGTTGGTTCCAGGGCGGCTTCCGGCCCAGCACCGGGTGGGACGGCCGGCCGGACCACTACGCCAAGTGCAGCGGGACCACGCACACCAACGTCGGGGGAGCCGCGGCCGTCGACTACAGCCCGCACCACTCGCCGTTCGAGTACTACAAGTCGACCTCCAACCCGCACCACCTGCCGCCGAAGAGCGTCAACGAGGTCGGCCACGCCGGACAGGCCAACCACAACTACGACCTGAGCGACTTCGACGCCGTGCTCAAGGCGGGCAAGCTGCCGGCCGTCAGTTTCCTCAAGGCCCCCGAGTACCAGGACGCCCACGCCGGCTACTCCGACCCGATCGACGAACAGCACTTCCTCGTCGACCGCATCAACCGCATCCAGCAGTCGCCGCAGTGGAAGGACACCGCCATCGTCGTCGCCTATGACGACTCCGACGGCTGGTACGACCACACCTTCGTCAAGCCGCGCAACGGCTCCAAGGACACCTCGACCGGCTCCAACGGCAAGGCCACCGACAGCCCGGCCTGCCAGGCGGGCCCCGCCGCGGCCGGCGGCTATGCGGACCGCTGTGGTCCCGGCACCCGGCAGCCGCTGCTGGTCATCTCCCCGTACAGCAAGGTCAACAAGATCGATCACACCCGGACCGAGCAGACCTCGGTCATCAAGTTCATCGAGCACAACTGGCACACCGGCCGGATCGGCGATGCGTCCTTCGACACCCGGGCCGGCTCGCTGGACGGGATGTTCGACTTCCGGCACCCCAACAACAAGCAGGTACTGCTCAACGCGGACGGCTCGGTCAAGTCGGTCGGCCCGGTCCGGCATGTCGCACCGGTCGCCACGACCATCGACCCGGGCGCCTCACTGCAGAACCTGGCCTCGGTCGGTGAACCGTCCGGCTTCCCCGTGCTCCCGGTGGGTATCGGCGCGGCCGTGGTGGCGGCAGGCATCACCGGCACCTTCCTGGTACTGCGCCGCCGCAAGGAGCACCGGACCGTCTGACCCGTAAGGACGAGAACCCTCGGCAACGAGGGCCGTCCGCCGCAACGAGGGCCGTCAGCACGAGGGCCCGTCGACACGGCCCCGAAGTCCTAGCTCAGACACCAAGGATCAAGTAACCCGTCAGTAAGGGCTGTCCCGTAACTGGCAGCATCCGTGGGGAGTGCAACCCACAAGGTCTGGCTGGTGCTTGCCTTGGGCCTGTCGCGCTGGCTGTTGTGGGTGCCGTTGTCCATGACGATGATGTGGGCAGCAGGGCTACGCTGACCCAATGATCGCGGATGGCGCTACGGACAAGGGCAGCGTGACCACGGTGCGGCGGATCGGAGAGACGATCCGCCGGCCCGTCGGCGAGTGGACGTCCGCGGTACACGCCTTGTTGACCCACTTGGAAGCGGTGGGCTTCACTCGGGCTCCGCGGGTCCTTGGCACAGACGGCACCGATGAGGTGCTGTCGCTGGTGCACGGCGAGCCCGCGTTCTCGCCTTGGCCATCGGCTCTGCGATCGACCCTCGGAATCAGCGAACTGGGGTGCTGGCTGCGCGAGTACCACGACGCTGTCCGGGACTTCCAGCCGCCGGCCGACGCACGATGGCAGAGAAGATGACTAGGCAGACCCACCCCGTCGACCACGAGCTCATCCAGGCCGCAGCCCACGTGGCTCGCACTCGCTGCCGGGGTGACAACCACACCATGGCAGCCGCGGCCCGCGCCCGGGACGGCCGCATCGTCACCGCGGTGAACGCCTACCACTTCACGGGAGGCCCCTGCGCCGAGCCGGTCCTTATCGGCGCGGCGGCCGCCCAGGGCGCTTACGAGCTGGACACAATCGTCTCCGTGGGCGACCGCGACCGAGGGGTTGTTCCCCCCTGCGGCCGTTGTCGCCAGATCCTTCTCGACTACTTCCCCGAGCTCAAGGTCATCGTTGGCGGAGAGGACGGCATACGAACAGTCCTCATCAGCGACTTGCTGCCCGAAACCTACGTCTGGGCAGACCACCAGCTTGAGGTCGTGTAAGCCTCGCCACTCGGGGTGCCGGTAAGAACGCTGTCACCAGCCGCAAACGGCGGTGATCACTCGATGAGGGCGCTGACGCGGTTCGCGTACTCGCGGCGGGCCTTGCGCTGGGCCGGGACCGATGCGGTGCCGTCGAGGGGCTGGCAGCGGTCGAGGAGCTGGCGGTGGACTGTGGGTACGGCGGTGACGCGCAAGGTGTAGCCCTGGCCGCGCCGTACGGTGACGCCCTGGTCGAGCGTGGCGCGTTCGGCGTCGTCCAGCTCGGTGGTGCGGAGGAAGTCGGCGACTTTGCCCGGCATGTCGAGGACGACCGGCAGCTCCGGGGCCAGGGTGCCTGGGCCGGCGGCTGTGTGCTCGGGCAGGAGGTCCGCGACGGCGGTGCGGATGGCACCGCGGCTGACGTCGTGGTCGCGGGCGAGGGCGGCGATGGACCGGCCCTCCAGGTACGCGGTGCGCACGGCGTCGGTTTTGCTGGTCGGGACGGCGGGGCGGCGCCCGCCCTTATTGCCCTTCGCCTCGGCGGCCCGCAGCCCGTCGTAGGTGAGCTCGCGCTGTAGGTCGCGCTGGAGTTCGCCGGCGGCGGCGAGGGTCTGCACCATGAACTTCACGGTGGACAGCAGCTCTCCGGTGCGTGGGTGGCGGGCGGTGAGGTCCATCGCGGAGAACGCGCCGTCGTGGATGCGCAGGGCGAGGCGGTCGCGGTGCAGGACGTCGAGCACGTCGAGGATGTGGCCGGTGCCGCGTACGAGGCGGAACATCTCGGAGGTGTGCACGGTGTCGCCCGGCCGCGCGTAGGTGAGGAGCTCGCTGAACTTCGGGCGCTGGAGCGGGTGGAGGCGGCTGGAGGTGCCGGCCTGTTCCTCGAAGACGACCGGGTCCTCGATCCCGGCCTGGTCGAGGACGAGGTTCTGACGGTCGGTCGACTGCTGGTCGGTCGACACCCGCTTGTAGACCAGGTTGGCCATGGTGCTCCCCGTTGTGGTGGTCGCATTCGACCCTAGCTGTCAGCAAACCCTGTCGTCAGTCGTCATCGGATCCGATTGGATTCGAGCCGCCTCGGAGCCCCGAAAAGTCCGGGTTCATTGAACGCCCGTCGCGCCTGTCGTCAAACGATCGTTTTCTGATGCCAGTCGTACGCATCGAGGCGACCACCTCGGGTACCGGCGGTTTGGCGAGGGGGGAGCCCAATGCAGTGGCGGCGTAGGTAGAAGGCGCTGATCGTCAGACCGATGGCCGTTCGGGAGGCATGCAGGTCTTGTGCGATCCGCGGGGTGAGGACCCCGATGGCAGAGCGCGGCATCACCGTGACCGTTGCGGTCAGCGCGGCAGCAACGATGCCCTGCCAGCATCTGGTGCGCGAATCCACGGGCGGCGCGCGAGCGCTGTCGTCACTGGTCATCACCAGTGGGGCGGGCGTCCAGGGGGCGCCAGGCGGGGCCGCTGTCGTTCTGCCGGACCTGCCCGAAGACCGCGTCGGCGAAGTGGCCGCCGAAGCCGATCGTGTCGGGCTCTTTCAGTTCGACGACGAGACGGCGGCGGTGATCGGCGGCCCCCACGGGGTCGTGATCGAAGGCGGAGGACCATTCAGGGTGGTCAACCTGGATCGGCGAGTGCAGGGAATCGCCGAAGGCGATCAGTCGCTGCCCGCCCGAAGTGATGACGTACTCGGCGTGCCCGGCCGTGTGGCCTGCGGATATCCGCACGTGCACGCCCGGGAAGATCTCCTGTCCGTCCACCACGGGACGCACCAGCGGCGCCAGGGCTGTGACCTCTGCGGTCATGCCCTGCTCCTTCAGCAGGTCGCGCTGGGCCCATTCTGGCGCGGACACCAGGTAGTCGGCATGGGCGAATGCGGGCCGGTCACCGCCTGGGGCGGGATGCCAGGCCCAGCCCAGATGGTCGGGGTGGAGGTGGGTGAATGCGATTGCCTCGACCGTTTCCGACCCACGGCCGAGCTGGGCCAGGCTCTCCAGTAGCGCGCCCCCGTGAATGACGCCGCGCGGGCCGTCCGGAGCCGCGGGGAGCCTCTGCGGTCCGAAGCCCGCATCGATCAGCAGGGCGCGGTCGCCGTGCTCCACCAGCAGGGCGCCGATGCTTGCCACGAGATGGCCCGAGACGTCCAGAAGCTCCGGGTGGGCGGCCCACACCTCATCGGTGGTGTCCGGGAACAGGGCCCGTGGCCGGAGCCGTACATCGCCGTCCGGTACGTACGAGACCTTCGTGTCGCCCAGTTGCAGCGAGCGGATTCCTGCCGGCCTACGCAACCGGTCGGTGCGGTCGAGTGCAGAGTTCGCCATGGTTCTTCCTCTTCTGGTGCGGCGTCAGGTCGTCGCCGTGCGTCTCGGCGACGGCATCACCATATGCATCAAGCTCGAATCATTCAAGCTCTAATGATTCTGACTTGATGGACTTGCTAGGGTGGGGTCATGACGACGCCTCCGGATCCGCACGCCATCGCCGAGCGGGAGATCTGCGGCCTGGTGGACGCACTGGCCCGGCAGATCGCCGATCACGTACGCGTTCGTGCTGTCGCGCTCGACCTGACCCCGGCCCAGGCCACTGCGCTGCGGGAGATGACCGGGCCCATGACTATGCGAGAGCTCGCCGAACGCATGAGCTGCGAGCCCTCCAATGCCACCTTCGTCATCGACAAGCTCGAGAAGCTCGGCCTGGTCGAGCGCCGCGCCCACCCCACCGACCGCCGCGCAAAGCACCTCATCCTCACCGCGGAGGGCGCGGCCCTCCGTGAACGGCTCCTCGAACTCCTCGCCCAGGACTCACCGCTGGGCGGACTCACACCTGAGCAACAGCGCGCCCTCCAGGACCTGTTGGAACAAGCCGTCATCCGCCCATGAGCCAAGGCCTCGGAATCCCGGCTCGGACACCAGGGGGAACCGACCTGCTGGCATCCGGGGCGAATTGGATTTTTAGGTTCGTTGAGGAGACGAACAAGGACGTTGCCCGTTGGAAGCGCTACTTCGCCCCGGGGCGAGGGCGCTGCGGGACTCGGCGGACCTTACGACCTGTTTGCAGGGCCTCGCAGCCCGGGAGGTAGCGGGCCTCACCGCCGACCTGGTGGCGAAGCGCGCCACGCCATGAACATTTGTTGGGCCACCGTCGGTACACGGCCCCGGTGCGTCAGCCGGAAGTCGCCCCCGCGGCCTGCCGTGCTGCGTAACGGCGGGCCTTGGCCCGGTTCCCGCACGCCCGCATCGAGCACCAGCGGCGGCTGCGGTTCTTCGAGGAGTCCCAGAAAACCCAGGCGCAGGCATGCTCGGAGCAGCGCTTCAGGCGTGCCGCCTGGCCGGTGACGGACAACTCGCTCCAGGCGATCGCCAGCGCCCCGAGGGCCTTCTCGGTCGCGGAGAGATGCAGGGCCGGGGTGAGGACGCCGGGGGAGTCGGCTCCAACGGTGACCACGACGGGCAGTTCGCGCAGCGCCTCGGTCGCCGCGAGCTGCAGCGCCTGGTCGGGGGCGTCTCCCACGTGGACACCCAACTCCTCGCGGATACCCGCCCGCAGCCGCAGGCACAGGACGTGTTCCCGTGCCCCGACGCGCTCGCTACCCCGCAGGAGCCCCTGCTCCCGCAGCCATGCGTCGAGCCTGCGGGCAGTATCCAGGTCGTCGGTGCCGTCCTCGACATCGACGGTGTTGGCGAACGCCTGGACCAGCTGGGCCGATGCCGGCGCGTCAGGCAGGCAGCGGCGGGGCCCGAGGGCCCTGGCTGCGTTCCTGCCGGGACGGTGCGTCAGACGGTGGGGAGCCGGTCCACCAGCAGCTCCACCCTCGGCTCGGTCTCCTCGGGCGGCAGCCGTCCCGACCGGGTCAGGGTCGCCACCCCGTGCAAGGACGCCCAGAACACCTCGGTGAACAGCCCCGGGTGGATGCCGTCCCCGGCGACTTCGCCGAGGCTCTCCATCAGGGCGGCGAAGGCGTCCTTGAGGGGTTCCGGGGTGTCCTCCTGTGCGTACGCGAGACCGCCGTCGAGCTGGAAGATGGCGTCGTAGACCGCCGGGTTGCGTGCGGCGAAGTCGAGGTAGGCGCGGGCGAGGGCGTACACCCGGGCGCGCGGGCCGTCCGCGGCGGACGTCGCGGCACGCACCGCCGCGGCCATCTCGGTGGCGCCCTGGAGGGCGACGGCCCCGATGATCTCGCGTTTGCCGCGGAAGTGGCTGTAGAGGACGGGCTGGCTGTACTCGATGCGCTCGGCGAGACGGCGGGTGGTGACCGCGTCCCAGCCCTGCTGCTCGGCGAGTTCGCGGGCCGTCGCCACGATGAGGCGCTCGCGCTCCGCCCGTTCCCGCTGCTTGCGTTCCTGTACCGACATGATTCGATCCTAGCACCGCTAGACAATGGAGCGGCAGTAGCACTAGCGTAGCCTCACCAGCTAGCAACGCTAGATCCCGGGAGGGTCGTCATGCTCAGCGCACTCGAGGTCGTCACCACCGTGGCCGTCGGTCTGATGGTGGGGGTGGAGTTCTCCGTCGCCTTCGTCATGAACCCGATCTTCAACGCCCTCCCGGAGGACAGCAATCAGCAGGCCCACTCCCACGGGGGCCGGATGCTCGGCGCCATGATGCCGGTCTGGTACATCGGCTCGCTCGTCCTCGTCGCGGTCTGGGCTGTGGCCGGGTGGCACCACCGCGGCACCGGCCTCGTCGTCACCGCCGGCGCGCTGCTGCTCCTCAGCGTGGTCATGTCGATCCTGCTGCTCGTTCCGATCAACAACCGGAACAAGACCTGGACCCCTGAGAACCGGCCCGCCGACTGGAAGCAGCAGATGAAGCGCTGGGACCGCTACCACTACGTCCGCGTCGCCGTCATCGTCGGCGCCTTCACCCTGCTGGTCACCGCCCTCACCTGAGCCCACGGGCTCACGACACCCACTGACCGACAGCGAGAGGACGTACCGAAAATGGCCAAGCTGCAGAGTCTCGACCCGCACACGCCGATGTTCGCGCAGTTCAAGGAGAAGACCGGGCCCATCGTCCTGGCCAACACCTTCGTCGTCCCGAAGGAGAGGACGGAAGCGTTCCTGGCCCTCTTTCACAGGCAGGCCGAGTTCATGAAGGCTCAGCCGGGATTCGTCTCCCTGCGGATGCACCAGGGAACGGCGGACAGCCGGCTTCTGATGAACGTCGCGGTCTGGGAGTCGACCGAGGCGCTCGCCACGGCGTTCGGCCGCCCGGAGTTCCAGCGCATGGTGGCCGAGTCCCCCGACGACATCGTGTCGTACCCGCACATCTTCGAGCAGATCGACGTGTGACACGGCAACCGCAGCCGGGGAGGGCAGCACCCCACCTCGCGCAGCCCGTCCCTGAACAGGAGTCACTATGACCGTGGAACTGAACCACACCATCGTCCCCGCCCGTGACCCGCAAGCCTCGGCGCAGTTCCTGGCCGACATCCTCGGTCTCAGCGTCGACCCGCCGCTGGCGCACTTCACGCCGGTCACGCTGGCCAACCAAGTCAGCCTGGACTACGACCAGCTGGACGACTTCGAGCCACACCACTACGCATTCATGGTCAGCGAGGAGGAGTTCGACGCCGCCTTCGCCCGCATACAGGACGGTGGAATCACCCACTACGCCGATCCCGCATGCCAAGAGAATGGGCAGATCTACCGCAGCGAGCGCACCGAAGGCCGCAGGGGTACCTACTTCCGCGACCCCGACGGACATCTCATGGAAATCCTCACCCCGGGCGGTGCCGGGTCGTGAGGCCGGTGGCGGCCCAGCGGATCACGCCCTCGCTGGTGACAGCGGGATTGCGTTCGCAGCCGCGGCGATGCCGGTCAGCCACGTCAGTGTCCGTTCCCCCCGTCTGCAGGGCAGCACTGCGAAGCACTTCTGGTGTGCGGGTCTGCGGATGCCCCCGAGTAAGGCGGTCTTGTCCGCCCCGCCCGCACCGGTCCGCGTCATCTGGCACGTCACCGGCCGCCCCGGCTACGCCCGGGACGAACCCTGCCCCACTCCAACCTGAGCATCAAAGGAGAAGCGTCATGTCGCTGAAGAACGTCAACACCGTGCTGGTCACCGCCGTCACCCTGTTCGTCCTCTACCTCGGGCTGTCCTTCATCCTGGCTCCTGCGGCGTCCACTCAGGGCGTTGGCCTGCCGAACTGGCCCGCCGGCAACGGCGACGGCTTCCTCATCATGAAGGGCACCCGCGAACTCGCGATGGGCCTGGTCATCGGCATCCTGCTGGTGACGGGCCACCGCCGCGCCCTGGGCTGGGTCCTGCTGATGGAGGCCGTCGCCCCGTTCGGCGACATGATCAACGTCCTGGCCCACCACGGCCCCCTCGCCGCCGCGTTCGGCATACACGGCCTGACCTCGGCGCTGATCGCGATCACCGGCCTGCTGACCCTCCGCGAGACCCGCAAGGCCCACAAGGCCCCCGCCCCAGCGCCCGCCGCGCAGCCCGCCTGACAGTTGCATGCCCGAAGGGGTGGCCCGGTCCCATGGCCGGACCACCCCTTATCTGTCAGCGACCGCCGGGAAAGGCCAGGCAGACGATCCTCTTCCAGTAAGCGACGGCCTGACGGCTGAGGCAGCCGGTCGAGCCGAACCGGCCCCTTGTCCCGAATCTCATAAACGGTCCTTTGCCCGAGCAAGATCAAAGACGGCGTCCCGGTGATCACGAACCGGCGATTCAGCTCGCAGAACTCGTTCTCACTCAAAGGTGGGTTCGGGGCACTTCTGAGAATTGTTTGTGACAGCATCCGGCGCCATGACGGTCCCTCAAGAAGCCTCCCCGAGCGACGCGGACGACGTCGAGCGCCACCCCTGCCCGCGCTGCCGGGCCGAACCCGGCTCGCCGTGCCGCTCGCGCTCCGGCGCGGTCGCCGGCACCTACCACACCGGCCGCTTCACCAAGGTGCCCCGGCTCGCCAAGCTCCTGCGCGTGCCCACCCCCGCCGACCGCGCCCCCGGCCAGCCGTGGCGCCCCGGCACCCCGGTTCCGCTCGCCCTCGCACCGGACACCCCGAGCGCCGACATCCGCATCGGGTACGCCCGGTGCTCGACGCTCACCCAGGAACTCCAGTCCCAGCTCGACGCCCTCGCCAAGCACGGCATCGAGCGCGACAAGGTGTTCTCCGAGAAGATCAGCACCCGCGTACGGGTCCGACCCCAGTTCGAGGCCGCGCTCGCGCTCGCCCGCCAGATCAAGGCCCACGCCCCGCACTGCCGCGTCATCTTCACCGTCTACGAGATGAAGCGCCTCGGCCGCGACGCCGCCGAACTCACCGCGCTCGCCGACCACCTCACCGCCCACGGCCTGGTCCTGGAGATGCTCGCCGGGCCCCTGCCCGGGATGTACGACCCGAGCGGGCCGGGCCGCCTGCTGTTCGCGTTCTTCGCGGCGATGGCGGAGACCGAGCGGGAGAACATCCGGGAGTCGACCCTCGAAGGACTCGACGCGGCGGCCCGCAAGGGCAAGCACGGCGGCCGACCGCCCGTCATCACCGAGGACATGCTGCACACCGTGCTCCGGCGCCGGGCGAACGGCGAGTCGATCGAGCAGATCCAGCCCGACTTGATCATCCCCACCGGCAAACGCAAGGGCCAGGCCCCCAGCGTCGCGAGCATCTACCGCGCGTTCACCGAGCACGAGAAGAAGCAGGCGTACCCCGAGGCCGTCGAGGCGGCGCACGCCGACTTCGCCGATCTCCAGGACGTCAACGACACCCCACGTCCCCGCCGAGTCCGCATCCGGCGCCCGGACGATCCGCTCACGCCGGAGGAAGCCGATCTCCGCCAGCGACTCCAGACCCAACCTCACCCGAACTCGGAGACCGCCACCCAGGAACCATGATCGTTCTCAGCGCCAACCGCTGTACCGATGTTCCCCAAGCCCGATGACGGGACGGTCCGGGCGAGCCTGCGCGGTGCCGGGCTGCTGCTGCGCGGACAGTCGGTGCGACGGTTGATGCTGGCCCAGTGGCTGCCGTGCGCGTTCGTAGCGGGCGCGGAGGGTCTGATCGTCGCCTACGCGGGAGGACGCCACTTCGCGCCCGGCTGGTACGCGGTGCTGATGGGCTGTCTGCCGGTCGGCATGCTCGTCGGTGACCTTCTGGTGGGCCGACTCCTACGGCCGCCCACCCGGGAGCGACTGGTGGTCCCGTTGATTGCGCTGATGGGCCTGCCACTGGTCGGCTTCGCTGCCGAGCCCGGAGTGGGTGTCTCGTCCTGTCTGCTGCTGCTCTGCGGCTTCGGATTCGCCTACAGTCTCGGCCTGCAACGCCCGTTCCTGGACGCCCTGCCGCAGGATGGCCAAGGCCAGGCATTCGGTCTGCTCGGCTCCGGCAGCATGACGCTGCAGGGCGTCGGCCCGGCCTGCTTCGGCGCGGTGGCCGCAGGCATCGGAACAGGCGGCGCAATCGCCCTGGCAGGGGGTGCGGCGGCGCTTACCGCCGGCTGGATTCTCACCTGGCACCCGCCCACCCGGGTTCCCGTGGGCGCGGCACGGTGAGCCCCAGGTCGAGGCGCTTGTCCATGTCCAGGTGGAAGGTGCCGTACGGGTTGACGTTGGACCAGAACAGCGCGGTCAGCCCGCGCCGGTCCTCATCGCTCAGCTTCTTCGCCCAGGCCGGTTCGGCCAGGACCTGCTGGAGGAGCAGGGTGTTGACGTGCACGAGCGCGGACTGGAGCAGGTGCAGGGCGAGCATCGACGTTTCGGCGTGCTCCTTGTCCGGGCCGGTCAGCGCGCCGTCCTTGCCGTAGTGCAGCACGGTGTTCGCACTGTTCCAGTTCTCCACGACCTGGAGCCCGCCGTGAATCTCGCGACGCAGGCCGGGGCTGGCAAGGTAGTCGCAGGCGAAGATGGTGCGCACGGCACGGCCGAGTTCTTCGAGCGCGGCATAGGTGGGGTGCTTGGGGCCACCGCGGGTGAAGCGCCGCAGCACCTGCTCCGCCTCCGCCGTCCCGAGGCGGAGCGCGGTGGCGTACTTGACCATCTGATCGTACTGCTGCTCGATCAGCTCCCAGCGGATCGGCCGCGTCAGCGAGGCGCCGAGCGCGGGCCAGCCGGGCGGGGTGTCGTCGGGGCGGTACAGGCGGATGCTGCCGATGTTCTTCAACCGCGGCAGCAGGCGGAAGTTGAGCAGCTCGGTGAACGCGAACCCGACCACCGAGGCGCCGTGGGTGTCGACGTACTGGGACTCGATCTCGGCGTCCGTGCAGTGCCGCAGCAGGCCATCGATCATCGCCGCGACCTCCGACGACGAACAGGACTTGAGCTGGGAGTAGATGCAGACGTTCTTCCGCTCGACGTGCCAGTAGATCATCACGCCGTTGCCTCCGTAGCGGGCGTGGTACTCGGTTATGAAGTTCGAGGACCAGGATCCGAACTTCTTGGAGTCCGACGCGCACGCTGTGCCCTGCCCCCACCAGGCGGCATCGCGGGCGGCGAACGTGCCGTTCACCAGCCGGGTGACGGCGGCGCGGAGGTTGTCGACGGTGATGAAGTGCCGGCGCACGTGCCGCAGTGCGGCCTCGCTCTCGCTGTGCTCGCCGGTCGCGCCGATCGCGCGGATGCCCATGTTCGTGCCCAGGGCGAAGAGGGCCAGCAGGAGGCGGCGCTGGAGGATGTCGCGGTCGATGCGCTCGTAGGCGGCCACCGAGGAGAACTCGTCGGTGAAGCCGGTGAGGAAGTCGGCGTTCTTCAGCACGTCCAGGAGGTCGAGGACTCCCCACCGTCGTACGACCTCGTCCTTGAGCGCCTGGAGACCGGTGGGCTCGGCCAGCGGCTCCAGCTTCGGCACGGTGATCCACGGCTCGCCCTTGCGGGTGGTGACCTTCACTCCGCCCGCCGAGCCGTCCGCGAGCGCCGCCGAGAGCCTGTCAAGGGCCGAGGGCATGCGCTTCTTCAGATCCGCGATGAACGCCCGCGGGTTCAGCGGCTGGCGGATCGCGGCGTAGTGCACCGCACGGGTGGCCTCGAAATCACCGGGCAGATCGTCCTCCGGATTGCCCCAGCGGGCCGCGCCCTCCACGTAGATCTCCCGGCGGCGCACCGCGTCCCGCAGCGCCACCAGCACGCACAACTCGTACGGGATGCGCTCGACCCTGCCTTTGTCGTCGACGACCGCCTCCCGCCACTCCTTGCGCACGACGCCGTCCATCGGCACGACATCGGCGGCGTCGTAGAAGCGGGTCTTGCCGTCGACGCCGGCGTACTTCTTCAGCAGCTTCATGGCGTCCATCACAGGCTGGTAGGCGGTGTTGTTGCACTTGAAGCCCAGCGTGTTCAGCAGCGGCGGCAGCATCTGCCGGTAGTACGAGCTGTAGGAGGAGCGCAGCGTGGTGCGGACCTTCGCCTTGAAAACCTTCTCGTTCGCCTTCGCCTCGGCCACCAGGTCCTTGAGCGTCTTCTCCCCGACCACCGGATACAGCGCCCGCCGCACGACCTCGTCCGGTTTGCCGACCGCGGCCTCCGCCAGCTTGAAGAGGATCCCCTCCTTGCCCCGGACCTTCTTCAACTCCGCCGTCAGCTGCTTCTCCACCCGCCGCTCCGCACGGGTGTTGATCTTGTGAACCAGAGCGATCAGGAGGTCGACCAGGGCATCGGTAATCTCCGCCTGCCGAGATGAGCACAGCGCCGCGAGCAGCGTGATCCGTACGTCCTCGCTCGTGTCGCGGAAGTCCGAGGGGTACATCTTGATCGCCCGCGCCCGCCACGCGGCCACCAGCTTCTCCGAGCAGTCCGCGAACAGCCCGTCTGGGAGGGCGAGTTCCCGCACCGACGTGAGCTTGAGGATCTCCATCAGCAGGGCGTCCAGACCGACAGCTCCCGGGTCGCGCTTGAGCGCGGCCAGCAGCGTGGTGCCCTCGTCGTTCCCCTCGGCGATCAGCGCCAGCAGCCGGGCCCTGCCCACTGTTCTCAGTCGCTCGATGGTCCGGGCGCAGAACGCCCGCTCCCACCTGCCCCGCGCCGCGACCAGGACCTTCTCGATACGGGTGGGGCCTGGCGGCTCGATCTTCCGCGTACGGCACTCCACCAGCAGGGCTTCGCACTGCCGGTCCTCCACCAGCTCGACCGGGCACACTTCCGCGGCCAGCCACGCAGTCAGCGACTCCTCGTCGGCGCGTGTCGGCGGCCGGAACTCCAGGGCCTCACGGATCTGCTTGCGGTGCCGTTTCGCGCCCGCCAGGTCGTACTTCGCCAGATCCGCCGCCGGCACCTTCACCAGACCCGCGACGTACTCCACCGCGGGCTGAGGGAACTCCTCGATGAACTCCGGGAACCGGGCCTCGATCTCGAAGAACTTCAACATCAGGCAGAAGCCGAGCCTCGTCGGCCCGGTCTTGTTGGCCACGAGTTTCCAGTCGCCATCCACCAGGGTCCAGCTCGCCAGCAACTCCTCCGGCGACCACTCCTGCCGCACACCCGCCCCTTTGCCATCGGCCTCCCGGGCATTCACCCGGACAGCCCAACGAGGCGTCCCACCACCGGGAAACGGGCCCCAGAACCTACCGGCGGGTTACTTGTTCCCTCGTGTCTGAGCTAGGACTTCGGGGCCGACACGAGGCACCGACCGCTGCCCGGCGGATCACCGACAGCGGTGATCCGCCGGGCAGTGCCGTTCCGGGGCTGCCGGGCACCCTCCTGCGCGCGGCGGAGCCATCGGGCACGGCCGGCGAGAGCCGAGCCCCAATTTCAGACGAGCCCGCTGTACGGCAGCAGGATGCGCGCTGAGCGCATGCGCCAGGCGGCTCCGGGGAACCGTCCGCCGCGCCGTGTCCCGGGCCCGGGGCACGTCAGAGACCCCATCCGTACGGAGAGAGACGGCACAACCGCGTTCCGCGTCCGGAGCGAGCGCACCGGCAGAACCGGGCGGTCCCGGCCGGGCCCCTGCCTCGCCCCCGGCTGAGATGCGGATGATCCGGTCGGCCCGCAGGCTGGACGTGGGGGGTCTTCGGCACCTGGGCCACAGCGGCATGGGCACGGCACATGAGCCGGAGGCCCACAGGACGCGAGGGCTTGCCGCCCACCGCGCAGGCTTGTCACCGCGCAGGGCGCAGGCCGGCGCCGCCCGTCGGTGAGCCAGCACAGGGAGCAGACATGACTAAGCACGGGAAGTCGCACCCGAAGATGGGTGAGGGCCCCAGCACGCACAAGGGAAACGAACAACACGGCTGGTCGCCCGATGTCGACCAGACCGAGCAGCAGAAGAACGAGAGCGCGCACAAGTCGTTCCACCCCGAGCGCCATGCGCCCGAGAGGGACAGCAGCAAGGAGACGTCGTCGGGGAAGAAGAAGGTGCCGCCGGCGAGCGAAGTGAAGAGCGAGACGCGCAGCGGCGAGAAGATCGCTGCCGATTCCGACGAGAAGGGCATGCGGGACATGGGGTCGAAGGGGCCCTCGCGCCGGCCCAGCGGGGGCCGGGACGCCGAAGCGCATACGGGCGTCGACCCGCAGAACCCTTGAGGGTTACCGCGCCGGCCTCGGCGCGTGTTCCGTGAACCGTCCGTGCCTACCCGCGCGGGCCGGGACCCCGGGCAGGGGCCCGGCCCGCGGCGTGTGGACGGGGCGCTTCAGTTCGCCTGCCCCAGAGCGTGGCCCTCGCTCGCGGCGAGAACAAAGGGGTGGCCCGCGGGGTCCGCATACCGGCGGGCGTCGTACGGCCCGCCGTTCCCCCGGGTCTGCAACGGCCGGGCTCCCAGGCCGATCGCTTCGCGCTCCGCCTCGTCCATGTTGTCCTGCGGGACGAGGAAGTGCAGATGTGCCTGCTGTGAGTCGTCGGGCCGGGGCCAACTGGGCGGCGCCGCACCGCGGTCCCGCCGTATCGCGAGGTGGACGGTGCCGCTCTCGACGACTTCGATGTAGTCCGGGCTGGTCCCGATCCGCGCTTCGCCGCCGAGGAATTGGGCGTAGAAGTCCGCCAGCGCCGCGGGCTCCGCGCAGTCCAGTACCAGGACGCTGGTCTTGGCTATGGCCATCCGCTTCCCTTCCTGTCGACGGGCGCCCGCCCGCCTCTTCGGACCGTTACCCCGTGAGGGCTCCGGCACGCCGCGGAACGGGAACGCCCCCGCGGCCGACGGCGGTCCCGCTGCCGCCGTCCCATCCGGGCACGGCACAAGTGCGACAGGAGAGCCGTACGGCAGCCCCACGAGAGCCGTACGAGTGTCAGGAGGGCATCATGGGGCGACTGACCGCCGCCGGGTGTGCTGCCAACGGCTGGTCGCGGCAGTAAAGTCTGCTCCCATGTCGAAGCCCGACGAGCTGCTTGTCGACATCGCCACCATGGTGGAGTCGGAGCAGAGCAATCAGATGTCTCTCACTGCTGTTGTCCAAGGCGCTGTCATCACAGGACGGTTGGCGCCCGAGGTCGTGTGGCGGCAACGTGTGGCCGAGGTCCTGGAGCAATCGGAACGGCTGGGTCCGTTTTCCGCGCTCTTCTCCTCAGCCGTGATGAACTCCCGCTCGCCAGACCGGAGCGGTCCGCCCACGCATCTGCACTTCCATGTGGCGAGGATCCTGCAGGGAAGCATCGGCCTTCCCGAGACCGGCGGGATGTACCGCGTCGCGATCGAGGATGTGGGCGCCTGGACGGTGGGCGACTTCCGCTACTCCGACCGCTGAACCCTGCCACGGTCCGGCTCCCGGCTCCCGGCCGTTGTTGCGTCGGCCGTACCGGCGACCCGTCAGATACCCGGACGGGAACGGCATGACGGCAGAACAGGGATATGGGCTCCGGCCGGCGCGGCCCGAGCCCATATCCCTGACGGGTTTCAGCTTTCCGGATCCCATTCAGGGGCTGCCGGCGCCTGGAGCAGGGCCGATGCCTCCTCGAGCGGGGTGCGGGCGACGGGGGGCGCGGAGCGGCAGGTGAAGCCGAGGCGGGTGAGCGCTCGGGACACCTCGCCGGCGGAGAAGTCACGACGGTCCTGCCGGGTGATGACTTCCCCGACCTGCTTGACGGGGTAGTGACGGTTGCCGATGATCACGGACTCACCCGTAATGGGTTCGGGCTTGATGCCCTTCATCGCATCCTGTACCTCGGTCTTGATCAGGTCGAAGGGGAAGCGGGCGATGACGACTCGCATAGTGCCTCTACAGGGTCGAAGAGAAGCCGGAAACAGATTGGCGGCGGGGACGGTTCAGCATGCGAGAGCGATGACTCCCAGGGTGCGCCGGTCCTCGTCGCGGACGAGGAGCTGGTCGGCGCGTGCGTCGTTGAGGGCGGAGAGGGCCAGGCCGGCGAGCATGTCGTCGCCGACCTTTGGTCCCGGCGCGGTCATGACACTGCCTGCCGCCCTGCCGGAGCAGTGCGGATGCCGGGGGTGGGGCTGAAGCAGCGCCAACGGAAGCCTACGTGGTGTGGCGAGCCAGCGAGCCGGGCATGACCGGCCGGACCGGATTATGACGCCTTGCCGGCGGATCGCTGCCGCTGCGACGTCCCCGTCGCCGTACGGGTCGATCCGGTGGACCGACGGTCCTGGGCGGAGCGGCTGCGGCGGCCCCGCGTGGAGGAGCCGCTGCGCTTGGCGCGCTCGACGACCGGTGTGGTGATGGTGACGGGAACACCGGACGGCGCCTGGGCGCCGGTGATGCGGCTCAGCTCGGCCTCCCCGGAGCGGACCTGGGTGGACTGCGGGCTGATGCCCGCGTCGACCATCAGGCGGTCCATCTCGCGGCGCTGGCTGGGCAGGACGAGGGTGACGACGCTGCCGGACTCACCGGCGCGGGCGGTGCGACCGCCGCGGTGCAGGTAGTCCTTGTGGTCCGTGGGCGGGTCGACGTTGACGACCATGTCGAGGTTGTCGACGTGAATGCCGCGGGCCGCGACGTTGGTGGCCACCAGGACGGTGACATCGCCGGTCTTGAACTGGGCCAGGGTGCGGGTGCGCTGGGGCTGGGACTTGCCGCCGTGCAGTGCGGCGGCGCGCACGCCGCTGTTCAGCAGGTGCTTGGTGAGCTTGTCCACGGCGCGCTTGGTGTCCAGGAACATGATCGACCGGCCCTCGCGGGCGGCGATCTCCGTGGTGGTGGCGTGCTTGTCGGTGTCGCGGACGTGCAGCAGGTGGTGCTCCATCGTGGTGACGGCGCCCGCCGAGGGGTCGACGGAGTGGACCACGGGGTCGGTCAGATAGCGCCGGACCAGAAGGTCGACGTTGCGGTCCAGGGTGGCCGAGAAGAGCATCCGCTGCCCCTCGGGACGGACCTGATCGAGCAGGGCGGTGACCTGGGGCATAAAGCCCATGTCGGCCATCTGGTCGGCCTCGTCCAGCACGGTGATGGCGACCTGGTTCAGCCGGCAGTCACCACGGCCGATGAGGTCCTTGAGCCGTCCGGGGGTCGCGACGACCACCTCGGCGCCACCGCGCAGCGCGCTGGCCTGGCGGCCGATCGACATACCACCGACGACGGTGGCCAGCCGCAGCGACAGCGACCGGGCGTAGGGGGTGAGCGCGTCGGTGACCTGCTGGGCCAGCTCGCGTGTGGGGACCAGCACCAGGGCGAGCGGCCGGCCGGGCTCGGCGCGCTGGCCGGCGGTGCGGGCCAGCAGGGCCAGGCCGAAGGCGAGCGTCTTGCCCGAGCCGGTGCGTCCACGGCCCAGCACATCGCGCCCGGCCAGCGAATTCGGCAGCGTGGCGGCCTGGATCGGGAACGGGGCCGTCACCCCTTCCGCGGTCAGCGAGGCCAGCAGCGCGGGCGGCATGTCCAGTGCGGCGAACGTCTCGGCCGCCGGCAGCGCGGGGGTGTGCGTGACGGGCAGCGCGAACTCGGCGGGCCGGGCGGCGGGCCGACGCCGCTTGCTTCCGGAGTGGTTCGACGCCTGCGAGCGGTAGCCGCCGCGGCCGGATCCGGCGGCGCCGGCGGAACGGGTGCGGGAGGAGCGGTCGTTCGGGCGAGCGGTGCGGTTCATGGAGAACCTTCCTCGATGCGGTACGTCGAAGAATTCCCGGCAGCTATCAGCCACACACAAAAGAATCGCAGAACGGACCGAAGAAAACAGATGGAACGAGGCGGGGCGGAATCGACCGCCGGCGCGTGAAAAGGTGTCGCCGCAAAGGGAGGCGAGCACGGTGCCGGAGCACAGAGCTGGACGGGCGGCCGTTCTGCCGCAGCAGAGTGCGGTTCGGCGCCGAACAGGCTGCCCCTTGTCGCTCGTACGGCCGTGACGGCACGCTCAGCGCATTCCGCAAAGGGCAACGAGCTGGGGCCCGCACCCAAGGTGCGGGCCCCAGCTGCTGTGATACGCGTCAGGGTCAGGCGGGAACGATGTTCTCGGCCTGGGGGCCCTTCTGGCCCTGCGTGACGTCGAAGGTCACCTTCTGGCCTTCCTGCAGCTCGCGGAAGCCCTGGGTGGCGATGTTCGAGTAGTGGGCGAAGACGTCGGCGCCGCCACCCTCCTGCTCGATGAAGCCGAAGCCCTTTTCCGCGTTGAACCACTTCACGGTGCCAGTAGCCATGTCATATCTCCTTCGGGGCAGTGCCCGGGGCCGCACTGTGCGGACCCCGCGTCGCCGCGATGATTGCCCCTCCGGAAAGTCCGGAAATACAAAAGCACTCCAACCGGCCTGGAAAGCCGACGAGGTAGCGAGAAGTCTTTGGGAACCACAACTGCAACTGAGATCGACAGTAGCACGGCGCCCGGAGCGCTGCGCGGCTGTTGCTCCCGTCATTTCCGGCCCACAAAAACCCCTACCGGCGTGGCAGATATTTCTGTCGTTGCGGCACGAGATATCTGCCATCGGCACACCGGCTGCCCGCCGGGGGAGACGCGGCTCGCCGCCCGCTCCCGCCCCGGCGGGCTCCCGCGCCCAGCCGGTCCCTCCGCTGCTCGCCGCACGACCGGCCGCCCGCCGACGGGGGAGCCGCCTGACTCTCGCGGGGCGGTTGCGCGGGGATGAGCCGGTCCGGGTTCCCTCCTCGTCCCCTCCCACTCGTCGGCCCCACTACCCGGACAGATCGCCGACACGCAGATAATCTAGTCTGCCGATGATAGATATCTGCTACGTCGCGTGGCTAATATTTCTCACGTGGTCAACGAAATCGCCTGCCGTCCCGGGATGCCCCGCCGGGGTATCCGAGGCTTGGATACCGGAAGTGGGTCCCCGACCGGGCGGTCGGGCCGTGCGCGGTGCCGGTAGAGGGTGTCGACGACCTCGCCCGCATACGCCGGGGCGTGGCGCGGAGAATGATCGGCACGACTCCCGTCTTCCCACGGGCGGTGGGCGACACCCGGCTCACCGTTCCGCTCCGCTCCGAAGGCGGTCACCGCCGTTGCTCCCGCCGCCGGTTGTGCACCGCGCCCCGCGCCTGTGAACTCGTGGCCCAGGGCGCGGATCCGTGACGTCGGCCGCATCGGCTCCCTCGAAGACCAACCCGAAGGAGCCCAGCGGCTCAACGCTGAGGTCAGTAAGGAGCCGGCCGGCCCGAGCGCGCCCAGTGGCTCGTGACGGCATTCGGCGCCCGCGGCCTGCGGAATGTCGGGAGCGGCAACGAGCGTCGCCGGTGTCACCGGGGCGCAGCTGCCGGACCGTACGGCATGGCAGGCTCCTGCGATCGGAGCCACGATGGGGACAGTGGAGCGGAGACGTCGTACCCAGTCGGAGGGGCGTCATGAGTGACGCAGCAGGCTTCCCACCACACCGGCGGGTCCGGGTGTTGCTGCTCGACGCGATCATGGCCGGTGCGGCGCTCTCCTGGCTGTCTCCGGGGGAAAGGGGAGTCCTCCTCGCTCGGGTCGGTGCGGGAGTGATGAGCCGTCAGGTCGTCAGGCGGCGTCAATTTTCCGAGCAGACCGTGAGGAACCGCTTCTCCCGCCTGTCGGCCGCGCTCGGGGTGCAGCGGCGTATCCAGGCGGCTGCCCTTGCCACGCAAGCCGGCTCGGCTCCCGGTACGGACACGGGCCCGCAACGGCAGTGACGCCCGGGAGCCGGGGCGGCCGGTCCGGTCCACTTGTCCGAGCCCGAAAGGAGGGCAGCGATGGAGCCGGAAGTCATCACCGTCGGACTCGACGGCTCGCCGGAGAGCCTGGCGGCCGCGCACTGGGCCGCTGACGAAGCGGACCGGCGGCAGTGGGTGCTGCGACTTCTCCATGCGTGGATACTGCTGGCCGTCGAGGCGCCGGGCACGCCCCCGGACCGGGACCAGAACGCCGGCGCCCGGCAGATCGTGCGGCGGGCCACGGACGAGGTACGCGCACGCCATCCACGTCTGCGCATCATCGAGGACCTGGAGGCGGCAGAGGCCGAACCGGCACTGCTGGGGGCGGTCGGCGAGTCGCAGATGGTCGTGCTCGGGTCGCGGGCGCTCGGGCCCTGGGAGAGCTATGTACTCGGCGATGTGAGCCTGAATGTCGTGGGCCGGGCCAAGGGGCCGGTCGTTCTCGTCCGGGAGGGCGGTCGGGCGAAATCGCCCCGCCACGAACGGTCCGACAGCCCGCCACCCGCTCCGGAAGCGCGGGTCGTGATCGGTCTCAGCCTTAATGGCCCCTGCGAACGGGTGCTGGCCTTTGCCTTCGATGCCGCGGCGAGCCGGGGGCTTCCGCTGCAGGCCGTCCATGGGCGTCCGCTCCCCGTGCACGCTTACACCCCATGGGGCCTGGACCCCGATGCCGCGACGGAACTCACCAAGGAAGCGGCCGTCGAGCTACAGGACGCCCTGCGTCCGTGGTGTGAGCGATTCCCCGAGGTACGGGTACAGCAGACCGTTCTGCCGGAGAGCCCGACCCGGGCCCTGGTCCAATCGGTCTTCGAGGCCGAACTGCTGGTGGTCGGCCGCAGGCTCCACCGTCCCCCGCTCGCGCCACGCCTCGGCCCGGTGGCGCATGCCGCCATCCACCATGTGACCTGCCCGATAGCTGTGGTTCCGCACGAGTGACGAGCTCCCGCGCACACCTGGAGGGACCGGCCGAAGATGAGGCACCGCAGCATTGCCGACCTGATGACGCCGCACGCCGTCGTCGTCCAACGGGGCACTCCGTTCAAGGAGATCGCGCGCCTGCTCGACGACTACGACATCACCGCGGTCCCCGTTCTCGACGAGAACGAGCGGCCGGTGGGGGTGGTGTCCGAAGCCGACCTGCTGCGCAGGCAGATCGCAAAGCTCGGGGCGACCACCGCCGAAGCGATCATGACGAGCCCCGCCGTGGTGGCACGACCCGGGTGGAGTGTCGTCGAAGCCGCCAAGACGATGGAAAAGCAGAAGGTCAAGCGGCTGCCCGTGGTCGATGACTCCGGCCGGCTCATCGGTGTGATCAGCCGCAGTGACCTCGTGCGACTGTTTCTGCGCCGGGACCGTGCCATTCAGGAGGAGGTACTGGAGGAGGTGCTGACACGGACGCTCGGTGTGTCCCCGTCCGCGGTCACGGTCGATGTCGCCGATGGCACCGTGACGCTCACCGGCACCTTGGATCACAAGATCCTTGTCCGTATTGCGGTGCGGCTGTGCGAAAGCGTCGACGGGGTGGTCGAGGTGGTCGACCGGCTCACCTCTCCGCGGGACGACACCTCCCCGCTTGACCAGGAGGCGCCGGAGTAGAGCGCACGCGGCAAGCGGTGTCCGACGCCCGGCAGAAGGGCATGGTTCCGTGCTGTATGCGTATATTGCCGCATATGTTGTCCCTGCGTGTGGGCCGAGCCGCCCCGGATACGACGAAGGGATGTCATGGAGCAGAGCGACCACGATGACGGGCCGCGCCGGCCCTCGTCCGGCCGACTGCGCCTGCCCGGCGGTCCGCCGCCCGGCCCGGCGCGCCCCGCGTTCTGGCGCAGCCCCCTGCGGGGGCCGTGGCTGACGTCGGTGTTCGGGCTGGTCCTGCTCGTCGGCATCACCGTGCTGTTCGTGACCGGCCTGCTGTCATACGCCGCCTACAACCCCGATCTGGCTCCGGGCAACGACCAGACGCCGGACAAAGGCTGGCTGGGCTTCTACCTTTTCTCCTGGCCGACCAGTCCGTATTGGCTCTACCGCCTGACCCAGGGCATTCATGTCACGCTCGGAGTGGTGCTGATCCCCGTGCTGCTGGCGAAGCTGTGGTCGGTCATCCCGAAGCTGTTCTCCTGGCCGCCGCTGCGCTCACCGAGCCATGCGCTGGAACGGCTTTCGCTGCTGCTTCTGGTGGGCGGGGCGCTGTTCGAATTCGTCACCGGCGTGCTGAACATCCAGCTGCACTACATCTTCCCGGGCTCCTTCTACACCCTGCACTTCTACGGTGCATGGGTGTTCATCGGTGCCTTCCTCGTCCATATCGCGTTCCGTATCCCCGTGATGGCGAAGGCCCTGCGCAGCCGCCGTCTGCGCAGCGAGCTGCGCACCCCGGCCGCCCGGACGGAGAGCGAACCGGCCGACGACACCGGGCTGGTGACCCCGAATCCCGCGCCTGCCACCATGTCGCGGCGTGGTGCACTCGGCCTGGTGGGGGCGGGTTCGCTGGGCCTGCTCCTCGTCACGGCGGGGCAGAGCATCGGCGGCGCGCTCCGCGGCACCGCGCTGCTGGCTCCGCGGGGCCAGGAGCCGGGCCAGGGTCCCAACGGCTTCCAGATCAACAAGACCGCTGCCAGCGTAGGGATCCGGGCCCGCGATATCGGCCCCGACTGGCGGCTGGTCGTACGCGGCGACGGCCGGGAGAAGAGCTTCACCCGCGCACAGGTCCTCGCGCTTCCCCAGCACGCGGCTGCCTTGCCCATTGCCTGCGTCGAGGGCTGGTCCACCGACGACCAGCAGTGGAGCGGCGTCCGGCTGACGGACCTCGCCGCCCTGGTCGGACTGCGGCACAGCCCACCGGGCGTCTTCGTCGAGTCCGTGCAGCGCACCGGCTCCTTCCGCTCGACGCATCTGCGCGACAACCAAGTACGCGATGTCAGATCGCTGCTGGCCCTCCGGGTCAACGGCGCCGATCTCTCCCCGGACCACGGATACCCGGCGCGCATCATCGTCCCCGCCAACCCTGGTGTGCACAACACCAAATGGGTCACCCGCCTCACCTTCGGGGACACACCGTGAAGGGCTTCCGCGAACGCTACGGGGCGTCTTCGCTGCACCTCCTCCTGGTCCTGTGCTCCTTCTTTCTGGCCGCTTACGCGGGCGTGCGATTGCTCAAGGGAGACACCCTGGGCGTCATCATCTGGTTCGTCGGCGCGGCCCTCCTGCACGACCTGGTGTTCCTGCCGCTCTACACCGTCACCGACCGTGTGGTGCAACGTCTCTTCCCGCGCCGACGGCGCGACGCGAAAACCCCGGGCCCGGTGGTGGCAGGCGGGATCAACTACCTGCGGGTGCCCGCCTTCGTCGCGCTCCTGCTGCTGTTGGTGTGGTACCCGCTCATCCTGCGTCGCGTCCCGGGCTTCTCGCTGTACACCGCGCTGCCGTCCGGAGTTTTCTGGGACCGCTGGCTACTGATCACCGCAGCGCTCTTCGCGGCGTCCGCGGTGTGCCTGCTGATCGCGCTGTGGCGCACGCATGCGGCCGGTGCACGCTCGGAGGATTCCCCGCCGCCTGCGACTCCGCCCCCGCCGCCTGCGTCTTCGTCCCCGCCTCCGCCTGCACCGCCGACTCCGCCTGCACCGCCGACTCCGCCTGCACCGCCCACTCCGCCTGCTCCGCCTCCACCCCCGCCGCCGACGTCCCGAGGGCCGAAGAAGTAGGCCGGTGGCACGTCGCCCCGGTCTACGACGGAGCCGTGGCCACGGTCACCAGCCGGTCAGCAACAGATGGTTGACCAGCAGCGCGAGGAGGCCCTGCGCGGCCAGCCACCAGGAATGAAAGCGGCGTGGCAGCAGCGCACACGCGGGCAGCATCCACACCGCGAAGGCCAGCCAGATCCGTTCGGTCTCCGCCTTGCTCATCCCGGACACATCCGCGAGCAGCACCATGCTCAGCCCCGCCGCGACCAGAACGGCGAGGGCGCCACGTCCGGTCGGCGGCTCGCGCCGGATTCCGCGCACGGCCGTCCACAGCGGGCCGGCGGCGCGGCGCAGCCCGGCGACGGTGGCCAGGCCCACGGTCAGCACCTGGGCCGCCAGGTTCGCCCACACGAAGTAGCTGTACGGGCGTACCTTCGCGGCGCCTTGGTAGTAGCGCTCGACGAGGGCCGTATAGCCGTCCAGCCACCAGAACCCGGCCGAGGTGAACGCCGCCACCCACACCAGCACGCCCACCAGGACATAGGGCAACGGGCGGACCGAGCGCGCGATCAGCAGCACCGCGGCCCCGAGGACGACGAGAAGGGTCAGGCCGTAGGAGAGGTACCAGGCCCAGCCGAGCAGCAGCCCCGCACCCAGCGCGGCAAGGCGCGGCACCCGCGTGCTCCGCGTGGCCGCCATGGCCAGCAGCGCGATGGCCCAGGCGGCCACGCCCGCGAAGTAGCCGTCGGCGCTGACCCCGATCCATACCGCCGCGGGGGCCAGCACGAGGAACGAGGCGGCCCTCCGCGCCAGTTCCTCGCCACCGCACGCGCGGACGGTCACCATGACGGCCGCGGTGAGGGAGGTCCCGATGGTGAGACACCAGACGGCGGCCCAGGCGCCGCCGCCCAGCCCGATCCGGTCCAGGCCGACGAAGGTCAGCAGAGCGCCGGGCGGATGACCGGCCACATGCGCCGGCCAGATACTGTGCGAGCCGACCAGAATGTGGTGGGTGAAGTCGCGCAGAAAAGCGCCCACGTCGTGCACGTCGTCGACGGACTGCAAGTACTCCAGGCTGGTGGTCAGCCGCTCGGCGACGCCACGGCCCCACCCGTCCACGAGCGCGAGCGACCACGTCCAGGCCATCGCCGCGGCCCACACGGCCGGCACCAGCACCCGCCACGGCAGCCGCCGTGCGGTCGACGGTCCGTAGATCACCACCAGCGCCGCGACCGCCACCGCCGCCGGAGTGCCGGGGCCGGCATGCGGCAGCCACCATGCGTACAGCGGTGGCCAGCCCAGCCGCAGGATCCCCTCGGAACCGTAAATCGTCCGGTTGAGGACCCGCCCCACGATCGCCGCCGTGACGAACAACGCCACCGCACCCGCAACCGCCCACAGGTCACGGCGGCATGCGCGCTTCCGTGTACTCGCTGTCACCCGGCCACCGTAGGTGAGCTCGGGCCGGACGCCCCCGGGCGACACCGGACGGGCGGGAACCGGGTCGCCTCCGGCCCCCGCCCGGAGCACCCTGGAGAAGTAACCGTGTAGCTGTGAACCGAGCTGTGAGGTGCCCGATGAGCACTCTTGAAGAACACATAGATATCGGCGTTCCCATGGATACGGCCTGGGCCTGCCTGCACAGCGCGGAGGCCTATCCGCGCTTCCTCGACGGCGTACGCGAGGCCCGTTCGGAGGGCGAGCACCGCAGGCACCTGGACCTCGAAGCGGGCGGCGGTCAGACGCAGGGGGTCGACGTCGAGATCACCGACCGCAGCGAGGACAACGTCATGATGTGGCAGACCACCGGCGGTCCCGACCTGGCGGGCACGTTCTCCCTGCTGCCCATCGACGGGGAGCACACCCGGGTCCAGGCCCGGTTCGAGTACGACCCGGGCACCATCAAAGAGGCGTTCGGCGGACCGCAGGGGTTTGCCCAGGCGGCGGCGATCGAACGTGGTCTGCGGAGCGACCTTCAGCAATTGAAGCGGTTGGTGGAACAGGAGCGCTGAGCCACGCGGGGCGGTGCACCGACCGCTGACCGGCCCGGAGCCGTCAGGAGCTGTCCTGCCCGGTCTCCTCGCGCGTGATGAGACGGCGGACGGCTTCGACGACCGCGGCGCGGCGCTGCCGGGTCTGCTGTGCGGCGGGCTCGGTGGTGGCCATGGGACTGGTCGGCATCCAGGCGCCGACGAGGGCCAGGGTGAAGACCAAGAGGTCCTCCGGCGGGAAGGCCGTCGGTAGCTGCCCGTCGTCCTGTGCCTGCGCGAGGGCGTCGGTCTTCCGCCGCATCGAGGCGTGCAGCTCCTCGGGTTCACGGTCGGTACCGGCGCGTTCCAGGCGGTTCCAGGTGGCCAGCCGGAGCTGGTGAGGATGGTCGGCGAGGAAGTCGAAGAGCCGGCCGGCGTAGCCCGGCAGGTCCTCGGGCGTGAAGGGGACGCGATCGAGGACGCGGGTGACATGTGCGTCCATCACGGCGTCGAACAGCTGCTCCTTGTTGCCGAAGTAGGTGTAGATGAGGGCCTTGTTCACCTTCGCCGCGGTACCGATGCGGTCCACCCGGGCGCCGGCGATGCCACGGGCCGCGAATTCCTCCGTGGCGGCCTGCAGCAGACGGGCCTTGGTGGCTTCGGCGTCTCGGGTCTGGACAGGGCGATCGGGCTGAGACATGACGCCAGGGTAGGGCAACTAACTGTTTAGTTGACACTCGGGCAGGCCCGCCGCAGTATGTAAATGACTGTTTAGTTATTTCTCCGTGCAGGGAGGCGTCTCATGGCCACCAAGACCTGGCTCATCACCGGCAGTTCCCGTGGCTTCGGCCGGGCGCTCGCCGACGCCGTACTCGACAGCGGTGACCAGGTGGTCGCCACCGCCCGCCGCCCCGAGCAGCTCGACGATCTCGTACGGCGCCGCGGCGACCGCGTCCGCACCGTCGCCCTCGATGTCACCGATCCCGTGGCAGCCGACGCCGCCGTCCAGCAGGCTCTCGACGCCTTCGGCGGGCTCGACGTCGTCGTGAACAACGCGGGCTATGCCACCAGCGCCCCCATCGAGGAGATGGCGGACAGCGACTTCCGGGCGCAGATCGAGACGAATCTGTTCGGCGTCGTTCATGTCACCAAGGCCGCCCTGCCCGTCTTGCGCAAACAGCGCTCGGGCCACTTCATCCAGTTCTCCTCCATCGGCGGACGGGTGGGAGGCTCACCGGGGATGGGGGCCTACCAGACCGCGAAATTCGCCGTGGAAGGCTTCTCCGAAGTGCTCAACGCCGAGGTGAAGCCGCTGGGCATCAAGGTCACCCTCGTCGAACCGGGCGCCTTTCGCACCGACTGGGGTGGTGCGTCCATGACCGCCGCGCCGGTGACCGAGGACTACGACGGGACGGTCGGCGAGATGAACCGCTACCGCGAATCGACCGTCGACAGCTGGCCGGGAGATCCCGCTCGCGCCGCGAAGATCATCACCGAGATCGCCGCCCTGGACGAACCGCCCCTGCGTCTCCTGCTCGGTGCCGGAGCGGTCGAACGTGCCGACGAGGCTTCCAGGGACCGCGCGGCCGAGGCCGAGCGGTGGGCCGAGGTGAGCCGTTCCGCCGACTTTCCGACGGAGCCGAGTGCGGCTTGACTCGCCGCGCCCCGTGGTCACTTGGGGTGGATGTCGGCGGCGACGATCACGCCGTCCTCCACGGTGTACGTGCCGGCGTAGTGACGATGGGTTTTATCGATCTGCGTGGCGTCAAGCTCGACCGCAACCTTGTTGCCCTCCACCGAGTCGATCCTGACCTCGTACTTCGACACGTCGTTGAAGGACCGCACGAAAGCGTCGTAGGTCTGCCCCGCGATGTGTTGTCTCCCGCCCAGTGCCCAAGCGGACAAGAAATCACGGTCGTTGAGGACCCTGAAATACGCTTGGACCACATCTGCGGGAGCCGGTGCGGGCTGGGCAACGGCGTGCGGGGAGGCCGTCGTTGCGATAGCCGTTGTCGCCGCGGTCGTTGCGGAACCGGTGCTGTTCGCCTGGGCAGTGCCGGCGAACGCGCCGACACCGGCGAGGACCATGACAAGGGCCAGGATCGCGACAAGGGGCACTCTCGCGGAGGTCACCGCGGAGATGCGGGGTGGGTCGCCGGGCGGGGCGCTTCCCGTAGGCGCCCGCGCTGAGCAGTCCTGCGGCACACGACGGTCGTTCGCACGGTGAAGTCCTTGATGCTCTGTCATCGGTCATCCCGAGCGGTTCGAGGATCTGGATCTTCTTAACTCCCATCGTGCGTGACGCATCTCGTAGCTGCATCTGCGGGCCGGGACCGCGGCTCGCGGAGCGCTGCCGGACCGACGGGAGTGAAGAGGCGCGGCCGCGGCACCTCTGCTGCCCTGAAGGGCACAGGGGGCGAGGGCAAGGGCGCAAGGCGGCGACAGGTGTATGCATGGAGCCACCGGCCATGACGCGGAGTACACGTCGAATTTCTCTCGCTGGACTCGTCTTTGCCCCGGCCCACGGTCCTTGGGCACCTACGCGATTACAGACGGACGATGACGAGAGCGATGTCGTCGCGGGCGCCGGCGCTGACACCGAGGCGTGCCAGCACTGCGTCGGCGAGGCGTTCCGGACTGAGCCGGGCGTAGTGGGAGAGGGCGTCGGTGAGCCGGGCGAGACTGGCGTCGATGTCCTCGTCGCGGCGTTCGATGAGCCCGTCGGTGTAGAGGACGAGGGTGTCGCCGGGCGTGTACGGAACGTGGACCTGTGGTCGGGGCTCATGTTCGGGGTGGGCGCCCAGGGGCGGGTCGGTGGCCTGGTCCAGGAGGGCGTGGGTGCCGTCGGCGTGCAGCAGGACGGGCGGGGGGTGGCCCGCGCTGCTGTAGGTGACCTCGTGGCGGCCGGTGTCGATCAGCGCCTGGACGGCGGTGGTGGCCAGGGCTTTGTCGACGGAGCGGGCGTACAGGCCCAGCACCTTCAGCGCCTGGGCGGGTCCCTCGACGGAGCGGGCGGCGGCGCTGAGGGCGCTGCGCAGCATCCCCATGACGGCGGCGGCTTCCAGTCCGTGGCCGACGACATCGCCGACCGCGACGGCGAACACCTCCCCGGGGAGGTCGACGATGTCGTACCAGTCGCCGCAGATATTCAGTGAGCCGATGGCGGGGAGGTAGCGCACCGCGATGTCGCGGTGCCGGGCGAGGTCGGGGGAGTGGAGCATGGCCTCCTGGAGGGTGAGCGCGACCTGGCGTTCGCGGGCGTGGGCCCGGCGCAGTTCCTCGTTGAGGTGTTGCAGCGCACGCGCACGGACGTACAGCTCGGCTTCCATCGCCTCCTCGCGCTCGCTCAGCGTCCCGCCGGGCATCTGACGGGCCCGCCGGGAGTGCACGAACGCCGTCACGTCCTCCACCCGGTGGATGATCCATGCCACCGTGTCGTCCGGCCTGGTGACGGGGGTGTTGATGGTGGACCACCAGCGCTCCTCGAACACGCCCGGCTGGTCGGCAACCGGGATGTCGTACCGCTGGACCGCCATCGTGTCCGGCTCCCCGGTGGCCAGCACCCGGTTCAGTGAGGGGTGCAGGTTCTGTACGCCTTCGGCGTCGGGGTCGGCGGGGTTGTCGGGGAAGGCGTCGAAGACGTACTGCCCGAGCAGATCGTCCCGGGTCCGTCCGGTGGCCTGGAGATACGCCTGGTTGACGTCGACGATCACCAGGTCCGGGTCCAGGACCAGGCAAGCGCTCGGTGTCGCGGCGAACAGTGCCGCATGATCGAGCTCCGGTCTCCTCACGGGTTCCCTGCCATCCTCCTGCAGCTCACGGCCCCACCTGTGCCAATCTATGAGCCGCCCGGCGCCTGCGCCCGCCGGGAGACCGCCACACCGCACAACGGCCGGGGCGGTGACCTCCGCTCCACCGGGCCCAGGGTGCGCGCCGGCGCGGTAGTGGCCGGGGTTCTGCCCGCTCTCGCGGTTCACCCGGATGGCCCGCGCCGGCCCTGGGCGGCTCATGGCCCCGGACGAGCAGCCGGTCGGCCGAGTGCCGCTTGGCACGTGGCCTGCACCGCCGGGACGGAAGCGTCGGGGGCGTGGGCGGTCTGCGCGGGTCACAGCCTCCTCCC
The DNA here is from genome assembly GCF_043200375.1 of Streptomyces sp. NPDC048434. Taxonomy (NCBI): domain Bacteria; kingdom Bacillati; phylum Actinomycetota; class Actinomycetes; order Kitasatosporales; family Streptomycetaceae; genus Streptomyces; species Streptomyces sp. NPDC048434. The sequence goes on from NZ_JBICXQ010000003.1 coordinate 172,511, forward strand.
GTGCCTTGCCACTGCCCCGTTGGGCGCTCGGATGTGGTCCGAAGGGCGACCGACTGCGACGGTTGCCGCCCGGGACGATTCACCGGCACGTAGCGTCGGGACCATGCGTGCCTTCATCGTCGATGCCTTTACCGACCGGCCGTTCGCCGGGAATCCCGCCGCCGTGTGTCTGCTGGACGAACCGGCCGACGCCGTCTGGATGCAGCGGGTCGCCGCCGAATTCAATCTGCCGGAAACCGCCTTTGTGCACCGGGTGGCGGAAAACTCCTACGGGCTACGGTGGTTCACCCCGACCGTCGAGGTCGATCTGTGCGGTCATGCCACCCTGGCCACCGCGCATGTGCTCCACGCGACACAGGGAGCCGCGTCCGACGCCGCCCTGCGCTTCGACACCCTGAGCGGTGTGCTGACCGCCCGTCGGCACCCTCAGGGCGGCTTCACCCTGGACTTCCCGGCGGATCCGCCGACCGCCACCCCCGTGCCGACGGGACTCGCCAAGGCCCTCGGGACCGAACCGCGCTGGACGGGGCGTGCCCGGCACGATCTGCTTGTGGAGCTGCCGGACGCAGCAGCGGTGCGTGAAATGGCCCCGGACAGCGCTGTACTGACCGAGTTCAGTGGTCGGGCGGTCATCGTGACCGCGAGCGCTCCTGACGGCGCGGACCACGATTTCGTCTCCCGCGTCTTCGCCCCCGCCGCCGGCATTCCCGAGGACCCGGTCACCGGCGCCGCCCACTGTGTCCTCGCATGCCACTGGTCGGACCGGCTGGGGCGCACGGAGCTGACCGGCGTCCAACTGTCCGCCCGCGGCGGGCGGGTGGGCGTCGAGCTGCACGGCGACCGCGTCACCCTGCTGGGACAGGCGGTGACCGTGTTCGAGGGCGAACTGACGCCTTGAGGCGCCCGCCGCGGCCGAAGCGCGCTGGGGCCCCGCCTCCCGGTACGGCCGGGAGGCGGGGCCCAAGGGCGAAGCAGCGGTGCTCAGGGGCGGATGGGCACCTTGAGGGCCGCGCGCTCCACCGTGGGCCGGGCGTCAGAGCCGCACGCCATCCCGGGAGCCACCGCGCCCCGAGGCGCTGCGAACGCCACGTGCCCCTTCGGCTTCCTCACGCCGCGGCCACCGTCTGCTGTGTGGTGAACCGTGCGCGCAGGGCTGCGCCGTAGCGGCGCAGGAGCAGGATGGCGGTGGTGGCGAGGCCGGTGAGCAGGCCGAGCCAGATGCCGAGGGTGTGGAGTTGGGCGGCGTAGCCCAGGAGCCATGCGGCGGGGAGGCCGATAGCCCAGTAGCCGATGAGGGTGATGCGGAATCCGCTCTTGGTGTCGTCGAGGCCGCGCAGCAGTCCGACGCCGATGTTCTGGGCGCAGTCGAAGAACTGCAGGACCATGATGACGAGGAGCAGGTGGGTGGCGATGGAGACGGCCTCGGCGTCGTGGGCGCTCCCCGTGTCGAAGAAGGGGCTCAGCACCAGTTCGGGCAGGGTGAGGTAGACGAGGCCGACCACGACCATGACGGCACCGGCGCAGGCCAGCGCGGTGTTCTTGATGCGCAGGGCGGTCTCGGTGCGGCCGAGGGCGAGTTCCCGGCTGACGTTGATGGACGCGGCGTGGGAGAGGCCGACGGCGACCTGGAAGACGATGTAGACGAGCTGGTTGACGGCGGTGTGTGCGGCCAGGGCGGCGCTGCCGAAGGAGCCGGCCATCAGGGCGGTGACGGAGAAGAAGCCGGCCTCGGAGCCGTAGGTCGCGGCGATGGGTATGCCGAGCTGGATCAGGCGGCGGACGGTCGCGCGGTCCGTCGTGGCGATGTTCAGGCTGAGCAGCGGGCCGAGGGTCCGGTCCTTCTTCGCCGAGGCGTACAGGGCCAGGAAGGACAGCAGATAGACCAGGGTGGTGGCCACGCCCACGCCGGGCAGTCCCAGCTTCGGCAGGCCCCAAGTGCCGTGGATGAGGATCCAGTTGATACCGGCGTTGACGGCGACGGAGGCGATGGTGATCTGCAGCAGGGCCTGCGGGCGGCGCATGCCGACGGTGAACTGGCGGATCGCCTGGAACCACAGGCAGGGCAGCAGCCCCGGCGCGAGGGCGAGCAGCATGGTCCGGGCGCGGTCGACGACATCGGCCTCCTGCCCGAGCCAGGTGAGTGCCTGACCGATGAGCAGCATGAGCACGGCCCCGGCGATACCGGCGAGGGTGGCGACGGCCAGGCCGGCGCGGACGATCGTACGGACCTCGTCGTCGCTCGCGTCCCGGTCGGCGTCCGACGTGCCGGGCCCCTCGCCCGCCTCCGCGCGGGCGGCCGCCGCGGCTATCCGGTTGCCGACGGAGGTGACCAGGCCGACGCCCATGGTGCGCAGCTGGTTGAAGAGGACGATGGCCAGTCCTCCCGCGGCGAGGTCGGCCGTGCCGAGCATGCCCATCATCACGGTGTCGGTGGTGGTCAGGGCCACCTGTGCGAGCTGGGTGAGGATGAGGGGGACGGCGAGCGTGGCCAGGGCGCGACTGTCGCGGAGGAGGGTGGTCAGCTGCATGGCGGCATCAAATCCTGCGGAGTTTGGTGAGCGTTTCGTCGATCTCGCGTTCCATGGCGGGATCGATGAGGTTGCGGGCGTTCATCCAGTCGTCATTGAAGACGGTGTCCAGGTACTTTTCGCCGCCGTCGTTGATCAGGGCGACCATGGTGCTGCCCGGCGGCAGGGACGGCAGCCGGATCAGGGCCTCGTGGACCACGCCCCCGGCGGAGCCGCCGATCAGCAGGCCGGTGCGGGCGACGGCGCGGGCGGTGGCGAAGGCCTCGATGTCGCCGACCTTCACGCCTTCGTCGATCAGGTCGAAGTCGACGAGCGCGCCGATCTCGGCGCCTTCGGGAGTGCCGGTCCCGGACTGGTAGTAGTCGTGGGCCGGGCCGCCGAAGGCGATGGAGCCCTTGGGCTCGACGCCGATCGTGGTGAAGCCGGGTACGAGGGTGCGCAGTTCGCGGGTGGTGCCGCACAGCATGCCACCGGTGCCCACCGCGCCGATCAGCACATCGATGTTCCCGTCGAGGGCCTGGTGGAGCTCGTGGGCGACGGGGAAGTAACCGACGCCGTTGCTGGGGTTGTTGTGCTGTTCGGTGAAGATGGTGTTGTCCTGGCCGCCGGCCATCTCCTCGGCGAGTTCCTCGCGGGCGGCGGTGGCCAGCTCTTCGGTGCCGTCGTCGACGACGTAGACGAGTTCGGTGCCCAGCGCCTTCATACCGCGGAGTTTGTCGGTGCAGGCGTGGTGGTCGACGACGGCGGTGAAGGTGTAGCCGCGCTCCGCGGCGACGACCGCCAGACCCAGTCCCGTATTGCCGGAGGTGGACTCGATGATGCGGCCACCGGGCCGCAGTTCACCGCGTGCCTCGGCATCCAGGACCATCTGCCGGGCCATACGGACCTTGGCGGTGCCGGTGGGGTTGTACATCTCCAGTTTGAGCAGCAGCCGGCTGCCGGTTTCGGTGTGGCACAGCTCCAACAGCGGGGTGTATCCGATGAGATCGGATATGCGGGAGACCACCGGGGGGGCGCGCGAGGGCCTCGTTCATGGGGAGCTCCTGGGCGGGTCGAAGGTCAGCGGGCGGGGCGGCGGTCGAGGCGCCAGCGCGGGCGGTCGCCCGGACGGTCCAGCACGACCTTGGGCGGCAGCGGCAGGTCGTGGAAGGGGGACTCGTTGGAGTCCATCTGGTACCCGGCCGTGTTCGGGTAGACCAGGAGGTCGCCGACGCGGGGACGGGCGGGGAAGGGGACCTTGCGCCAGGTGACCATGTCCGACTCCAGGCAGGACGCTCCGCCCACACAGGCCGGGTGCACCTCGCCGCCGTGCACGCGGCCGGAAGGGGTCACCAGCTGCGGGTCGGGCAGGTATTCGCTGTTGAACCACTGCTCGGACAGGCTGAGGCTGGTGCCGTCGACGGTGATGATCCCGTAGCCGTCGCGGTCCTTGACGCCCTGCACACTGAAGACGGATGCGCCGGCGCCGTTCAGCAGGGCGCGGCCGGGCTCCATCATCAGCAGCGTTCCGGTCTGCCTGAGCCGTGCGGCCAGGTTGGCGCGGCCGCCTTCGGGGACGGCGGCCAGGATGCTGCGCAGTGCGTCGGCGCCGGCCACGGGGGAGTGGTAGGGGTAGAAGTCGCCGCTGTGGAACGTCTTGCGCGCGTGGTAGTGCTCGGGGCGCTGGTCGGCGAGGAAGCTGTGCCAGTGTTCGGCGGAGCTGTAGTCGACCGCGAAGCCGCCGCCGATGCTGATCCGGTCGGCCTGCAGCCCCAGCACCCGGGCCTGCAGACACAGGTCGATGAGTTCGCCGGCGAGGTCGGCGCGGGGCTGGGTGGCGTAGCCGGACAGATGGAAGCTGAAGCCTTCCATCCGTACCGCGTCGCCGGCGCGCACGCACCGGTCCAGCGCGGTCTCGATCTCGGCGGCGGTCAGGCCGAAGCGGCTGTGCGGTTGCGCGGGCGGCAGACGGCGCAGCAGCACCCGGGCCGGGCGGACGGCACCGGTCAGGGCGAGCGTGCTGAGCAGATCGAGTTCGTCGAGCGCATCCACGGCGATCAGACACCCCTGGAGGACGGCCAGCCGCAGCAACTCGTCGCTCTTGGCCGGGCCGGTGACGACGATGTGCTCGCCGCGCACCCCGTGCCCGAGGGCTTCGCGCAGTTCCGGAGTGCTGGCCACATCCACGCCCGTTTGGCGGGCGGCGCAGCGTTCCATCCATACGGCCGCCTTGTTGGCCTTCTTCGCGTAGTACACCCGCCCCTCCACACCGGCGTCGCTGAGCGCGGTGCGGAAGGAGGTGAGGTTGGCGTCGAAGCGGTGCGGCAGCAGGAAGTGGAACGGGCCGCCGAAGGCGTAGGACAGTTCGTGCAGCAGTCCGCTGTCCAGCACCCGGTCGGTGTCCGGGTCGGTGTGGGCGGGCAGGGTCGGCACAGGTGCGGTGGAAAGGTCGCTCACTGCCACAGCGGCACCCGCACTCCCAGGCCCTGGTCGAGGGCGAGTTGGGCGAAGCGGTGGCCGAGCGCGATGTCGGTGACGACGAGTCCGCTGTTGTAGGCGAAGATGCGTTCCTGCGGCGATCGGCGGCCGGGCGTGATACCCGCGATGACGGGTGGGAACTCGGTGTCGACGGCGGGGAAGTTGCCGTCCTCGTCGGCCATGTCCGTACCGGTGACCTTCATCTGCGCCTCGCTGGTGGCCACGACGCGCTCGGCGTGTTGGAGGGTGGAGGGCGCCAGCCCGTGGCCCACGAGGACCGACAGCGCTCCGGGCCTCAGCCACTCGGCCTCGACCGCGGCCGGGGTGTGCCCGCCGGCGGTGGCGACGATGATGTCGGCGTCGGCCGCCGCGGTCCGCAGGTCGGTGACGATCTCCACGTCCCGCTCGGGGAAGTGGCTGCGCAGCTGTTCCCGTACGGCGGTGAGGCCGTCGGAGTGGGTGCCGAAGAGCATCAGACGCTCCAGGTCCGGCATGGTCGTCAGCAGGAAGGGCAGGGCCAGGCGCCCCTGGGTGCCGGTGCCGATGACCAGGGCGCTGCGGGCGCCGGGCCGGGCGCATTCGCGGGCCAGGAGGGCGGAGACGGCCGGCGTGCGCAGCGAGCCGATGCGGCCGCAGTCCATCATCGCGACGGGCAGACCGGTGACATCGTCGTAGAGCGTGAGCGCGGTGTAGTAGTGCTGCTCGTCGCGGCCCTTGTCGAGCCCGTGCTTGTACGAGGTCTTGATGGCGACCACATTGCGGGTGCCGTCGCGGCCGAGCATCGCATAGGAGACCGAGTGCCCGTCTCCGGGCTTGACGGTGAGTTTGCGGGGGTTGTCCGACTGCCCCGCGGCCAGCGTGCGGTAGGCGCCTTCGACCGTGTGGACGACATCGGCCAAGGTGATGTCGAGGCCGGCGAGGTCGCTGGTGGACAGCACACGCAGGGTGGTGTCGTCGGCGGATATGGACTGGGCGTCGCTGGCCACAGTGGTCCGGGTCATGTCCGTCCTTGGTGGGGTGGCGGTCAGGCGGCGTGGGCTTCGATGGCGGCCTGACCGTAGCCGTGCTCGTCCTCCTCGGCCAGGGGGCGTGTCCGGCGCGCGGGGACACGGACGGAGGCACGCTTGAGCCATCGGTCGGTGCCGTCGTAGCGGGCCTGGAAGGGGACGCGGCCGTGCACGACGAGATCGTTGTCGACGACCAGGATCTCGCCGGGGCTCAGGTTCACGGCACCCGAGACGCGGGCGAGTTCCGCCTCCAGTCGCTGGTAGGCGGCCCGGTGGGCGGGTGAGGCGTCGTCGAGCGGCGTGTAGGCCGGGTCGAAGCGGAGCGTGAGCCCGTCCTTGGCGTGGAAGAGGGTGGGGACGGCGGCCGGCTCACCCCCCTCGAAGCCCTGCGCCTCGGTGTAGGCGTCGTCGGGGAGGATCGGCAGCCGCGGCCGGGTCAGCAGCGCGATGTCGGCCTCGTCGAGCCGGACGTTGCGGATGCCGGCCGCGGTGGTGGCGATGTGGTCGTGGTTGCGCATGCAGCCGAGCATCAACAGGTGGGCGCGTCCGGGGTGGAAGGCGTCCTCGGTGTGCGGGCTGAGCAGGACGGTGCTGCTGGCGCCGGTCTGCTCGGTCTCGTGGCCCGGGGCGGGGACGATGTTGTGCACGAACCGGCCGTCCTGCTGGCCTTCCCATGCGAGGGGGTTGCCCATGACGGTGGCGAGCAGCAGCAGCACGATGTCGTAGACGGCGGCGCGGTCGCCGGCCGTGGCCCAACTGGAGGGCGTGGCGCCTATCTCGGCGTCGTCGACCTCCAGGCCGCGCAGGACGAACAGACCGTCATCGGTGTCGACGGGGCGCAGCTGGTGGCGGATCGGCTCACTCAGGTCGCCGGCAACTTCGCGGACGCGGGCGAGGAGTTCGGGGGACGTGGCCGAGGTGCTGAACTCGGCGAGGATCTTCTCGGCGGCCTGGCACAGTTCCCCAACGCTGGTCGCGTCGAGCTGACGGACGGGTGCGGGTCCCGTGGTCATGTCGAGATAGTCCGTTCCGTTGACGGCGGGGGCTGAGGTCCGGTGCGACGCTGCGTATCCGTGGCGCAGCACCCCTCAAGGACACGACACAGGGAAGGTCCGGGGGTTTCGTTCCGTGCCGGTGCCCGGTGGACGGTGTCGAAGGTACCCACGACTCTTAGGTAAGGCAAACCTAACTAAATTTTCGGGTCGTGTGTCCGGTTTCGCGGAACTCTCGCCCGTAAAGGGCCTGTTGACGTCCATCAATTGAGGTGACCGGCGCCGCGCGCCCTTGCGGGAACGGTTGTTATTAGGGTAGGCAAACCTAAGAAATTGTCACTGAGTGGAGCGAGGCAACGTGGACTGGAAGAGGCGTCAGGTGCTCTGGGCCGGTGGCGGCATAGGCGCGGCCGCGCTGCTGGCCGCCTGTGGAGGCGGCGACAACGCGGCCTCCTCCGGCTCGGGTGGCAAGCCGAGAAAGGGCGGCACTCTCCGCATCGGCGCGCTCGGCCGCTCCTCGGCCATCACCCGCGACCCGCACGGCACTCAGGGCAACGAGAGCGACTACCTCGTCATCGCCCTCGTCTACGACACCCTCACCGCACCGGGGCTCAAGGACAACACCGTCGGCCGCCTCGCCTCCTCCTGGAAGCCGTCGAAGGACCTCAAGACCTGGCGCTTCACGATCGCCAAGGGCGCGACCTTCCACGACGGGACCCCGGTCACCGCCGACGACGTGGTGTGGTCACTGCGCCGACTGCGCAACACCCCCGCCGGCGCGGCGCGGCTGCCCGGCATCAAGGCGGACCACATCACCGCAGAGGGCAAGGACACCGTCGTCCTCGTCTCCGACTTCGCCAACGCGGAACTCCCCATGATCACCCGCCTGTCCACGTTCATCCTCAAGAAGAACACCCCCGACAAGGACATCGCCAAGGCACCCGGAACCGGCCCCTTCAAGCTCGACTGGTACCGCGGCGGCAACGCCCGGCTGCTGCGCAACGAGCACTGGCACGGCGGCACGGTCCACCTCGACGCCATCGAGGTGACCATGTTCGAGAGCCCGCAGGCGATGGCGAACGCCATGATGTCCGGTCAGATCGACGTGGCCTCCAACGCCGGGCCGGTCGCCGCCCGCACCGCGGACGCGCGCAAGGACATCAAGGTCGTCCGGCGCCCCAACGACATGGCCATGCCGATCGTGATGCGCACGTCCAGCGGGCCGTTCGCCGACCCCAAGGTCCGTGAGGCGATGAAGCTCGTCGTGGACCGCAAGGCCATGGTCAAGCAGGTCCTGTCCGGGTACGGCACCGTCGCCAACGACATCCTGGGCACCGGCGACCCCGACTACGCCACGAGCATCCCGCAGCGCCACCGCGACCTCGCCAAGGCGAAGCAGCTGCTCAAGGAAGCCAAGTTCGACTTCTCCCAGACCTACGAGCTGGTCACCACGGAGGACATCTCCGGGCTCTCCGAGTCCGCGACGCTGTTCTCCTCCCAGGCCCGCGAGGCCGGCATCAAGATCAAGGTGGTCAAGCAGGAGTCCGGCACCTTCTACCAAAAGACCTGGCTCAAGGGCGACTTCTACACCAACTACTGGGGCACCAACGACTCCGTGGTCTTCTTCGCCTCCAAGACCATGACCAGTGGAGCCGGCCAGAACGAGGCCGACTGGTCCGACAAGGACTTCGACGCCGCCTACCACAAGGCCATCGCCACCCCCGCACCCAAGGCTCGCGCCGCCGCCCTGCGCGACCTCCAGCAGATCGAGTACGACAGCTCCGGCTACCTGCTGTGGGGCATGGCCGACGGGATCGACCTGGCCGCGCCCACGGTCCACGGCCTTCCCGAACTCCCCGGTTACGGACGCGTCCAGCTCGAAAACGTCTGGCTGGCCCGGTGACCGACACGATCCTCCGCCCGGCCGAGGCCGCCACCCAGCCCGTGGCGGCCTCGGCCGCGCGTCGCGCCGGCACCCTGGCCCTGCGGGTCGCCGCCGTACTGGGCAAACGCCTCCTGATGCTGCTCGTCCTGCTCGCCGTGGTGTTCGCCGCGATCGAGCTGCTGCCCGGCGACGCGGCCTCGGCCGCCTCCGAACGCGGCGAGGGCGCCGCCGGAGTCGCCGCCCGCCGGCATCTGCTCGGCCTGGACCGGCCGGTGTGGGAACGCTTCTGGGACTGGATCACCGCTCTGCCGACCGGTGATCTCGGCACCTCCGCCCGCGGCGAACAGGTCACCGATCTGCTCGCCGCCCCCCTGCCCAACACCGTCCTGCTGGGCGCCACCGCGTTCGTCCTGACCGTCATCGCGGCACTCGCCGTGGGCATCTGGGCCTCCGCCCGCCCCCAGGGAGTCGTGGACCGGGTCGTGGACCTGACCTCCACCGCCGCCTTCGCCCTGCCCGAATTCGTGGTCTCCATCGGCCTGCTGCTGGTGCTGTCCCTGTGGACCGGCTGGCTGCCCGCCGCCACGGTCACCGGCGCCGACGGCTCACCCGCCACCTGGTCCATGCTCGTGATGCCGGTGCTGGCCCTGACGGTCCCGCAGACCGGCTGGAACACCCGCATCGTCCGCGCCGCGCTCGCCGACCAGGCCGCGACCCCGCATGTGGAGGCCGCCCGCCTCGACGGGCTGTCCACCCGTCGCGTCCTGCTGCGCCACGCCCTGCCGGGTGCCTGGCCGGCCATCGCCACCGGAACCGCCACCTCCACCGGCATGCTGCTCGGCGGAACGGTGGTGGTGGAAACCCTCTTCAACTACCCGGGAATCGGCACGGTGCTGGCCGGAGCGGTGGCCGACCGCGACACCCCCGTCATCGCCGCCGTCGTCGCCTGCGCCGCCGCCCTGATCACCGTCATCCTCCTCCTGGCCGACCTCGTCCGCGCCCGCACCCTGGGAGCCCCCTCATGACCGCCGTCGCGGTCCCCGACCAGCGGCATGCGCGCCGCCCCTGGCCACGGATCCTTGCCCCCGTCCTCCCCGCCGTCCTGCTCGTCCTGGTGGCGGTGACGGGACCGCTGCTGGCCGCGCACCCCGTCGACAAGCCGGTCACCGCTCCCTACGGCGAGGCAGGCACGGACACCTTCCTGGGCGGTGACCAGCTCGGCCGCGATGTCCTCAGCCGCCTGCTGCACGGCGGCAGCGCACTGATCGGCAGCGCCCTGATCGTGGCGGTCGTCGTCACGCTGTTGGCCACGCTGCTCGGCTGCTTCGCGGTCCTCAGCCCCCGGCTCGGGCGCCTCGTCGAACGCACCGCGGACACCGCCATCCTGCTGCCGCCGGTGCTGGGCATCATGCTCCTCGCACTGGCCTGGCCCGGCGGCGGGCGGCTCGCGATCACCCTGGCCGCCATCGCCCTGGGCGTCCCGTATGCCGTGCGGATCGTCGCCAGCGCCGCAGCGCCCCTGGCCACCAGCGGATTCATCGAAGCGGCCACCGCGAGCGGCGAACGCCTCGGGCATCTGGCCCTGCGGGAGATCCTGCCCAATCTCCGCGCCACCGTCCTGGCCCTGTTCGGCCTGCGTTTCGTCGACGCCGTCTACGTCATCTCCATGGCCGGTTTCCTCCAGCTCGGCCCCCAACCACCCGAAGCCGACTGGGCATTGATGATCCGCGAGAACGGGCCCGGCATCCTCCTCAACCCCTGGGCCGTCGTCGCCCCCGGCCTCGCCATCGGCCTGCTCGCCATCAGCGTCAACCTCGCCGCCAACGCGCTGGCCCCCGCCACCGCACGGAGGGCCGCCCTGCGATGACCACCAACGGCCGCCCCGCGCCCACAGACCAGGACACCTCCTTGGCCATGACCGACACCTCGCCGCCCGTTACGGTCACCGACCTCGCCATAGGGTTCCCCGACGGCCCGCTCCTGCTGCAGCACACCAGCCTCAGCCTGCCGACCGGCGGGATCACCGCACTCACCGGCCCCTCCGGTTCCGGCAAGACGACCTTGCTCCGCGCCCTCATCGGCGCTCTTCCCCCAGGCGCTCAGGTCACGTCCGGCTCCCTCGAAGTCCTCGGCAAGGACGTGTGCACGCTGGCGCCCGACGCGCTGCGCGCCCTGCGCCGCCACCGCATCGCCTACGTCGGACAGGACCCCGGCTCCGCCCTCAACCCCCGGATGACCGCCGGACGTCTGATCGCCGAAGTCGCCACCGACCCCACGCCCCAGGCCGTCGCGGCACTGATGACCGAGTGCCGGCTGCCCGAGGATCTCGCCCACCACCGCCCCGGCGCACTGTCCGGCGGCCAGCAACGCCGACTCGCGCTGGCCCGCGCCCTGGCCCGGCACCCCGATGTGCTCCTGCTGGACGAACCCACCGCCGGCCTCGACACGGCCCTGCGCGACGAGATCGTCGGCCTGCTGCGCCGGCTCGCCACCGACCGCGGCATCGCCGTCCTCCTGGCCTGCCACGATCCGCACGTCGTCGAAGCCTGCGCGGACACCGTCATCACCCTCCGCGCCCCGGCCACGCCCCACTCGGGAACCGGTGACCCGCTACGGAAGACCGACCGCCGCCCTGTCCCCGAACCTCCGGCCGCCCCCACCGACGGCCTGCGCGCCGCCCGGCTGGAGGTCGCCTTCACCCACCGGGGCCACACCCACCAGGCCCTGAAGGAGGCGGACTTCCATGCGCCGCCCGGCTCGGCCACCGGCATCATCGGCCCGTCCGGATCCGGCAAAACCACACTGCTGCGGACCCTGGCCGGCCTCCAGAAACCCGACGCCGGCACCCTCACCTGGAACGGACGGCCGCTGCCCGCGCAAGCCCGCAGGCGCAACCGCGACCAGCAGCGGCGCATCCAGCTCATCCCGCAGAACCCGTTGGGCGCCCTCAACCCCGCGCGCACCATCGGCGCGTCCCTCACCCGCCCCCTGCAACTCCACCGCACCGTCAGCAGATCCGAGATGCCGGCCCGCGTCGACGCACTCCTCGACGACGTCGGCCTCCCCGCCGACTTCGCCGCCCGCTACCCCCATGAACTGTCCGGCGGTCAGCGCCAGCGCGCCTCCATCGCCCGCGCCCTGGCCACCGACCCCGACCTCCTGCTCTGCGACGAAGTCACCTCGGCGCTCGACCCGACGACGGCCACCGCGGTCATGGAACTCCTCACCCGCCTGCGCGCCGAATGCCGGCTGACCCTGGTCCTCGTCAGCCACGAACTGGACCTCATCACCGCCTATACCGACAGCGTCCATCTGCTCCGCGAGGGACGCGTACAGCCGGCAGGTGCCCACGAGAGCGTGGCCGCGCAACCGGCGTGACGGTGCGTCGCAGATCTGCTGCATGCGGCGGCGCTCGTGATGGCCTCGTGGGAGGCCGTCCGTTCCTCCACCCACCAGGACAAGACAGGTCACCGGACAGCTGCCGGTCTGACCGGCCCCGGGGGCAGGACCGGTCAGGCCGGCGCGGGGACGTCACGGATCAGGTCGGCCGCCTTCTCCGCGATCATGATCGTGGGGGCATTGGTGTTGCCCCGCACCACGGTGGGCATCACCGAGGCGTCCACCACCCGCAGGCCGCTCACCCCGTGCACCCTGAGCCGGGAGTCGACCACGGGGCCGATCGAGCAGGTACCCGCCGGGTGGTACAGGGTCTGCAGTTCACGACGGGCGAAGTCCAGCAGCCCGGCGTCGTCCGTGGAGCGGGGAACGCGGAAGTCGGCGCGGCGGTGCTTGCGCAGACTGGGCCGGTCGGCGATGTCCAGCAGCATCCTCAGCGCCCGCACCACCGTGGTGCGGTCCTCCTCGGTGGCCAGATAGTTGTGCAGGATGTGCGGATGGGCGCTGGGGATCGCCGACCGCAGCGAGACCTTGCCGCGGCTGGTGGGGGCGAGCAGGACGGCGCCGAACATGAAGGCGTGGTCGGTGACGGGGCTGATGCCCTCCTCGTGGAACATCACCGGGACGGCGTGCACCTGGATGTCCGGGGCGGCCAGCCCCTCGTGGGTGCGGTGGAAGCCGCCGACCTCACCGACGTTGGAGGTGAGCGGGCCACGCCCCTCGGTCTCCAGCAGTCGCACATTGTCCGGCGTCTCGGCGGTCAACAGGGTTGCGGTATCGGTCAGATAGGAGAGGCCGACGTGCGGGTGGTCCTGCAGGTTCTCCCCCACGGGGAGGTCCACCAGGGGCGTGATCCCGAGGGACGCCAGTTCCCCGGCCACGCCGATACCGGAAAGCATCAGCAGCTGCGGGGAGTTGTACGCACCGGCCGACAGCACCACCTCCCGCTCGGCCCGCCGTTGCAGCAGTTCGCCGCCCCGCTCCACCTCGACGCCGCTCGCGCGATCGCCCTCGAACAGGATGCGGGTGCACTGGGCGCCGGTGAGCACCTCAAGGTTCGGCCGGGCCAGAGCCGGCCGCAGATACGCCACAGCCGTGCTGCAGCGCATGCCGTCGCGCTGAGTGAGGTGGTAGTAGCCGACACCGTCCTGCTCTGGACCGTTGAAGTCGGCGGTGAAGGGATGCCCGGCTTCCTGGGCGGCCGCCAGATAAGCAGCCATCAGCGGATGCCGGGAGCGGCCCTCGCTGACGGTCAGCGGACCGCCGGTGCCGTGCCACGGTGACCGCTCGCCCTGGAAGTCCTCGGCGCGCAGGAAGTAGGGGAGGACGTCGTCCCAGCCCCACTGCTCGGCGCCCGCGGCGGCCCAGGCGTCGTAGTCACGCCGGTTGCCGCGAATGTAGATCATCGCGTTCATCGACGACGAACCACCGAGCATCCGCCCCCGGGGCAGGAACCGGCGGCGGCCGTCCAGGCCCGGTTCACATGCGCTGAGGTAGCTCCAGTCGTACTTCGTCTGGAACAACTTGCTGAAGGCGGCCGGGACATGGATCTCCTGGGCATCGTCCGCCGGCCCGGCCTCGATGAGCAGCACACGGGTGTTCTCGTCCTCGCTGAGCCGAGCTGCCAGAACGCACCCCGCCGACCCGGCACCCACGATGATGTAGTCGTACACCCGTGTCCCCCTCCATCCGCCCTGTCCCGACCCTCTTCACCCAACCTGTGCAGGCGGGTCGCACCACACCGGGAAATCAGCCATTGTCGACGGGCGCCGGCCGGGCCCGGCCCGTCGCGCGGTTCCCCGGCGGTGGGACGGGCGGAGCTCTTGTACAGGACGCCGACGGGCTGACGACGGAGCTGCGTTCGCCGTGATTCTTCGCAAACCACCACTGTCCGTTTTTGTCTGTGGTTTCGTGATACCTTCCTCCCGCTTCTTACGCCGTCATTACATCCATGGGGGGATCGCGGATGCGCCGTCGCCCTTCCCGGAAGGACCCCCGTGACATCCCGCGCCCGCAGTCGGTTACTTGCCCGTGTCACTGGAACCGGACCGCGGTTTCCAGGCCGACGCCACGAAGGGCTGCGTGACACGGGAAGTCCCCGGCGTCCGGGCCCTGGAGACCGCGAGCGCCCCATCAGCGCGCGCCGGCCTCGCCACCGCTGACGGCACGACCGATACCGCACCTCTCCGCAACCGCGTCCCCGGAACGGCTACCGGAGCGCCGGCGAAGGCGCTGACGACGCCTCGAACGGCCCGGTTAAGCACGCCGTGTGACGGGCTGCCACCCCCTCACCGGCTCATTGGCCCTCGCTCCTGGGGCCCGCAGACGCACGCGCCATGAACCGCGATGCCTGCCAACTCCCGTACGGCACAGCACCTTCGTCCCGTAACCCACAGCTGACACCCGCATCGGTGTCACGTCTCCCATAGACAGGCTCATGAAACGAATATCCTGGGGGCACGCCGCCGCCATCGGCGCCTGCGCCTCGATCGTTCTCGCCGTCCCGGCCGCCGCCGCTCGCCACTCGGCACCAGCGGCGGGCAACGCGAGCACCTCCCACGGTTCCTACCGGTCGCTGCCGGGCGACCGGCCGGCACCGGATCCCACCGCCGCCACGGCGACTCCCGCGCCGGGCGATTCGGCGAAGCCTTCCCGGGGCGTGACGCCCGAAGAGATACGCAAGGCTCAGGAGGCGGAGCGCTACTGGACACCCGAGCGCATCCGTTCCGCCGTCCCCGTGGACGCGGTACGGGACGGCGAGAAGCTCCCTGGCGTGCGGCCCGGCGCCGCTGCGGCGGGCAGCCGTTCGCTGTCGCAGCCGACCCATCAGGCGCACGCCGGGGTCGCCACGGTCGGGGTGTTCCTGTTCCGCAATGACGACGGAACGCCGACCCCCAACCAGTTCTGCAGCGCCAGTGCCGTGACCTCGCCGACCAAGAGCCTGGTCCTCACGGCGGCGCACTGCCTCAAGAACGACAAGCCGTACCGCAATGTCGCGTTCGTGCCCGGCTACCGCGCAGGGGCTTGGCCGGCCGGGCAGGCCGGGGAGACCCCGTACGGCATCTTCCCGATGCAGCAGGGCAAGGTCTGGATCGACGGCCGGTACCTGTCCTCGTCACCCAGCGACGATGTGGACTTCGCCTTCCTGCGTGTGGGGCCCAACTCCCAGGGCCAGTTGCTGGAAGACGCCGTCGGCCGCGGCAACACCCTCACGGCCGTCCCCGCCGCCAAGCTGGCCCGCCGTGATGTCACGGTCATCGGCTACCCCGGTGGCCAGAAGACGCCGCTGCAGTGCACGAACGACACCAAGGCCTTCCAGGGCCGGTTCATGGAGATCAAATGTGACGGCTATCGCTCCGGCGTCAGCGGCGGTCCGTTCCTGGAGGGCTTCGACGGCAGCCGCGGCAACCTCGTCGGTGCCATAGGCGGCTACAAGACCGGCGGGCTCCGCGACGACACCTCCTATACCTCTCAGTTCGACAACGACGTCTTCCGTCTCTACCACCAGGCGGTCGGCGACGCGGTGCCAGACACAGTCAACCCCCTTGGCAGCGCCGCCACTTGGCAGAACGCCACGGCCTTGGCCACCGGCCGGTTCCATACCGGCTCGGTGCGCAACAACACCGGTGACCTGATCGTGCGCTGGTCCGACGGGGAGGTCTCCCTCTACCCCGGCACCCGCACGTACGGCTTCGGCAGGGACATCCAGCTCACCAAGAAGAACGAGCCCTGGAAGCAGGCGAAGGTCACCGCGGGCGAATTCACCGGCAACAACACCGACGACCTCCTCGTCCGCTGGGCCAACGGCAGGCTGAGCCTCTTCAAGGACGTCAACGAAACCACCAAGCTCACCAACGAGGTCCAGCTCAAGGGCCCCAATGACACCTGGACGCACGCCTACGGCATCACCGCAGGCCGCTTCGGCGGCGGCAACACACGACGCGACGACCTCGTGGTGCGCTGGTCCGACGGCGAGGTGACCCTCTACACCAACGTCGACGGCAAGGGCCTGCACGCGGAGAAGCAGCTCGCCAAACGCAACAAGACCTGGCCGCACGCCCGCGACATCGCCACCGGCGACTTCAGCGCCACGGCCGGCGACCAGGATCTGCTCGTTGCGTGGTCCGACGGCGAGGTCACCGTCTACGAGCACCCCGCCGCCAAGGGCCTCGATGCCGAACGCCGGCTCCGGCCCGCGAAGTCCGTATGGCGTAACAGCAGCCTCGTCACCGTCGGTGCCTTCGGTGGCGGCACCCGCCAGGACGACCTGATCGCCCGCTGGCCCGGAGGGAAGCTCGTCCTGTACGGCGAGACCACCGCCACGTCCCTGGCCCGCGAACGCGTGCTCGTTCCCCCACAAATCAGCTGAACCACCACGCCACGCGTCATGAATGCCTTCCGGTTCTCCCCGCAGAACCGGAAGGCATTTTCGCTGCGCATCGCGCCGTCGTCGTCCGCCGGACGCATCATTTGGTCCCGCTGAAGATGCGCAGGTCAGGATGGCGATGAGACTGGGTGTATGGCAGAACAATCCCGAACGCGGGTTCGGTCGTCCACGGCTGCCCGAAAGCACCAGAAGAAGACTCCGGAGAAGGACCCCGGGTCGGTGGCCCGCCGGGCCGCCGAATTGCTGCAGGGCCTGATCAGCCAGCGGGTCGAAGGTGTTTCCGCGGTACGGCGGACGGACGGCGGCTGGTGTGTCGAGGTGGATGTGCTGGAGCTGGCGCGGATCCCGGATACCACGAGCCTTCTCGCCACCTACGAGGTGAAGCTCGACGACGACGGCGAGCTGCTCGAGTACTACCGAACCCACCGCTATCGACGAGGTGCGGCCGACCAGTGAACGCGCCGCGCCGACCACTGAAAGGGCACCCCAGATGACCACGGCGACTTATTCAGGATTGTCCGGCGAGGTAATCCCCTGCCCGCCGAGGGCAGGAACCCTGTACGACGTGATGGAACTCATCCTGGACCGGGGGATGGTCATCGATGTGTTCATACGGGTGTCCCTGGTCGGGATCGAGATCCTCAAGATAGATGCCCGCATCGTGGTGGCCAGCGTCGATACGTACCTGCGTTTCGCGGAGGCGTGCAATCGACTGGATCTGGAGCACGATTCGGGAAGCGTGACCGTCCCGGAGCTCTTCGGTGGCCAGGCCGCCAAGAGCGTCGGAAAGAGCAAAGCCAAAAAAGCAGCCAAATCAATTGGCGAGAGTGTCCGCTCCGTGGTGGGCGGGGACGACGACTCGGATGACGAATCCGAGGAGGAAGCACAGCCCGCGCGGCGGCGGCGCAGCAGTTCCGCCCGGTCCGGAGCCGCTTCCCGCCGGCGGCGCTCAGAGGAGGAGTAACCCGTGACGGAGGACGGCATCTACGTCTACGGCATCGTCCGGGCCGGCCACCCGTTGCCCCCGGACCTGGGCGGAGTGGGGGAGCCCCCAGGGGTGGTGGAGCACATCGCCGAGGGGCGGCTTGCCGCGGTCGTGAGCCAGGCGCCGCCCCAGCTGCGCGCCCGTCGCCGCGACCTCATGGCACACCAGGAGCTGCTGCTCGCCCTGGCCGAGGACGGGCCCGTCCTGCCCATGCGGTTCGGGATGGTCGCATCGGACCACACAGTGGTCCGCCGACAGCTTTCGGACGCCGAGGAGCGTCATCTGGCCTCCCTGGACGACCTCGCGGGACGGGTCGAGATCAACGTCAAAGCGATGCCGGCCGACGACTCGCTCGCCGCGCTCGTCCAAGGGGACGCGACCATTCGCGGCCTGCGCGAGGCGGTGCGCCGACGCCCGAGCTACGAGGCGAACATGCGCCTCGGAGAGGCGGTGGCCACCGCACTGTCGCGCCGGGCCGCTGAAGCGGGCCATGACATCGTGCGTGAGCTGACGCCCCGGGCCCGTGCGGTCGCCGCCGGGCCGGAGGTATCCGGGTGCCAGGTCAATATGTCGTTCCTGGTGGACCGGAGCGACAGCGCCGACTTCACCGCGGAGGCGGAGCGGCTCGCCCGGCACCACCGCGATCGCGTCGCACTCCGGGTGGCGGGCCCGCTGCCCTGCTACAGCTTCCTCGAACCGCGCGCGCTCGCGGGCAGGACCGGAGGATGACATGGGGCTGATCAGCGGTGTGCTCACGCTGCCGCTCGCGCCCGTGCGCGGTGTGGTCTGGGTCGCCGATCAACTTGCCCAGGCGGCCGACCGTGAGCTGCACGACCCTTCCGTGATCCGCGCCCGGCTCGCCGCGCTGAACCATGAATTCGAATCCGGTCACCTCAGCAAAGAGGCGTTCGAACGTGAAGAGGAGCAACTGCTCGACCTGCTGTACGAGAGCTGACGGGCCGCCGGCGAGAGGCGTCGCGCCGGGACCGACGGACGCACCGGTGGCCTGCCCGCACGAAGAGGAAGGAGTGACCACGTGACCGACGTCGATGAGAGATGGGCCGCTCCTCCCTCCAACGGCCCGAGTACCTCGAACCTCGCCGACATCCTCGAACGCGTCCTCGACAAGGGGATCGTCATCGCCGGCGACATCAAGATCGACCTCCTCGACATCGAGCTCCTCACCATCAGGCTGCGGCTGTTCGTCGCGTCCGTGGAGACGGCCAGGAAAGCCGGCATCGACTGGTGGGAGACCGACCCCGCACTCAGTTCCAAGGCAGCGCGCAACGAGCTGCGGGAGGAGAACGACCGGTTGCGCGAGCGCGTGGAAGCACTGGAGTCCGCCGAGGACGGCGGCTCGCCCTCTTCCGGGACGAAGGACACGGCAGGGGCGCGGACATGACGACGGAGCAGCCGGGCACCCCGGAGAGCGCCACCTCGACCTACGTCTTTGCCGTGTGCCGACAGCTCGACCCGGCCGCCCTCAGCGGGCTCGCCGGCCTCGCCGAAGGCTTCCCCGTACGCGGTCTGTGCTTCGGGTCCCTCACGGCGGTCGTCCAGCATGTCCCCGCCGCCGAGTTCACCGAGGACGCCTGGCAGCAGCGGCTGTCGGACCGTGAAGCGCTGGAACACTGCGCACGGGCCCACCACGAAGTGGTGACCGCGGCCGCCGCCTGCGGCCCGACGGCACCGCTGGCGCTGGCCACGCTCTACCGGGGCGACGAGCGAGCGCGAGAGGCCCTGGGAGCGGACACGGACCGCTTCACCGCGGTGTTGGAACGCATCGCGGACCACGCCGAGTGGGGGGTCAAGGTCTACCTCCCCGCGGCGACCCCCACACCTTCCGCGACCGCACCCGCAGCACCCCTCCCGGGCGGCGACGGAGCGCCAGGAGGAGCGGGCCGCGCCTACCTGGAACGGAAGCGGGGGCTGCGCCAGGCACGCGAGCATCACCATGACCGTGCGCTGCAGACCGCCGAAGACATCGATGCCGACCTGACCCGCCTGGCCACCGCGACCCGCCGGCTGCGCCCGCACGGTCCGGAGTTGACGGGGGAGAAGCACCGCCTGCAGGTCCTGAATGCCACCTATCTGCTGCCGGCCGTGCGCGCGAAGAGACTGCTGGACTCCGTGGAGCGCCTGCGGCACCGCACCGGAGCCGAGGTCGAGGTATCAGGTCCCTGGGTCCCGTACTCCTTCGTCGGGGAGGTGTGAGCCATGTCCGTCGGGCAGCCCGTCCCGTGGGAAACACCGGGTCCGCTCTCCGGCCCCGTCGGTGTCCCGCTGGTCGACCTTCTGGACCGCGTCCTGTCCACCGGAGTCGTCATCAGCGGGGACCTGGTCATCGGCATCGCGGACGTGCCGCTGGTGCGGCTCTCCCTGCATGCGCTGCTCTCCTCGGTCAGCGAACGGGTGCCCGCGCCGTGGTCGGATTCGGGCCCGCTGTGAGGGAACGAACCGGTCCGTGCGAGAGCAGACTCGACATCGACCGTGAGCAAATGGGCCGCGACCTGGTCTCGCTGGTACTCACCGTGGTGGAACTCCTGCGGCAGTTGATGGAACGGCAGGCGATCCGCCGGGTGGAACAGGGAGACCTGAACGACGCGCAGGTGGAACAGATCGGGGAGACGCTCATGCACCTCGAAGAGCGGATGACCGAGCTGTGCGATCAGCACGGCCTGCGCCTCGAAGACCTCAACCTCGATCTCGGTCCGCTGGGGTCGCTCCTGCCACGCAATTGAGGACCCTCAGCTGACTGCCCGGCCACAGGGGTCCGGTACGCCGTCGGACGGCCCGTTGCCCGGGACGTGCTTGCTCTTGGACCAGGCGACCAGCACGAAGGTCACGCTGATCAGGAGTGCCCAGGCACCGATCTTCTCCACGGCCACCGGCTGCCAGCCGTGCAGCTGGTCGGGGTAGCGCCAGGCGCCGAGGTAGGTGGCGATGTTCTCCGCCAGCCACAGGAAGAAACCGATCAGGGCGAAGCCGAGCGCCAGAGGCATGCGATGGCGGGTGTGCCCCACGGTGAACTTCACCTGCGTCCCGGCCGTGGCCGCGATCAGCGCGAGGGCGAGGGGCCAGCGCAGGTCCGGAAGCCAGTGATGGCTGAAGAAGTTCACGTAGACCGCGACGGCCACCACCGAGGTGGCTCCGGCGCGGTAGCGGCTCAGCTCCAGATCCATCACATGCCAGGCGCGGCATACGTAGCTGCCCACCGCGGCGTAGAGGAAGCCGCCGTAGAGGGGCACGCCGGCGAACTTCAGCACAGCCGGCTCCGGATAGCTCCAGGACCCCAGGGCCACCTTCACCACTTCGAAGGCCAGCCCGATCACATGACACACCGCGATGACCGCGAGGTCCCGCCCGCTCTCCCAGCGGCAGGCCAGGAACACCACGGTCAGCAGCACCCCATAGACGACCAGCAGGTCATATCTGGCGATGGGCAACTGCGGCAGCGCCTGGGACACGGCCACGCCCGACAGCAGGGCGATGGCGAAGGCACAGCAGCGCGTCTCCAGCCAGGCGAAGAGAAGGGTCTGTCGCAGAAGGGTGTTCACGGTGGACATGTCTAGAGCGACGCAGGGGACCCGCGCACCGGTTGCCGCGGGCCCGTGGCCTGGGCCGTCGCCGATTTGGTTAACCGTGCAACCATCGCGGGCCTTTGCGAGTCCTTCACATGCCACACATTTCCATCACCATGGAGGGGGATCTCCCTTGCGTATGCGCCCCGTGACAGCGACGGCCCTCATTGCCGGCGCGCTGGCCTGCTTCGTCGCCACCCCGGCTCAGGCCGCCGAGTACCACTCGGCACTGAAGGTCCGCGGAGTCCAGTACGACGCGCCCGGCCGGGACTCCAACAGCTGCTCCTCCGGCAACACCGACGAGGAGTACCTGACGATCAAGAACTACTCGTCCTCGGCGACGATCAACCTCAAGGGCTACGTGGTCAAGGACGCCACCGGCAACCGCTTCACCTTCACCGCCAGTCACTACCTTCAGCCCGGTGACTATGTGAAGCTCCGCGGCGGCCACGGCACCGATTCCGACAAGTACAACGTGGTCTACCGCGACAACTGCAACTTCATGTGGAACAACGACCGCGACACGGTCTACCTGTACAAGCCCTCCGGCAGCCGCTCGGACGTCCACTCCTACACCAAGAGCGGATCCGATTCCGACGGCAACGGGTACATCCGCTACCACGCCTGAGCCGGATGCCTGCGGGCCCCATCTCCCCGGCGGAGGTGGGGCATCCGCACGGCACGGACGCGAGAGGGCCTGCCGCTGCGGTCCGACATCCTGAAGGCCACCGGCGTGGGGACGGCCGCTCACGACCCTGCCGTCCGAATACGCTTGTCCGCCGCTCCGGCGCCGCACTACCTTGCCGAGGTGGACCTCTTCTCACGCTCCTGGACGGCGCTGCGCACGGCGGTCGCCGAACTCCCGGACAAGGACTTCGAGCAGCCGTCCGGCTGCACCGGCTGGCTCGTGCGGGACCTCGTGTGCCACCTGGTCATCGACGCGCAGGACGTCCTGATCACCCTTGCCACCCCCACCGGAACGGAACCGACCGTCAACGCGGTGACCTACTGGAACGTCGAGGACCAGCCGCCGACCGGCGAGGACCCGCTCGACGCGCTGATCGTCCGGCTGGCCGCCGCGTACGAGGAGCCGCGCCTGCTGAAGTTCCACCTCGACGACGTCGGCTCCGCCGCCGGACGCGCCGCCGAGCTCGCCGACCCCGGTGCCCGGGTGAGCACCCGCGACGAGGTTCTCACCGTGGGCGACTACCTCACCGCGTACGTTCTGGAATGGACGCTGCACCACCTCGACCTGATCGCCTGCCTCCCCGACGCGGCGGAGCCGCCCACGGAGGGCCTGGCCCGGTCCCGCGCGATGCTGGAAGAGATCGCCGACGCCGCGTTCCCCGCATCGTTCACCGACAAGGACGCACTTCTGGTCGGCACCGGCCGCCGGGCACCGACCGAAGGGGAGAGGGCCGCACTCGGCGAGTCGGCCGCGAAACTGCCGCTTTTCCTCG
Organism: Streptomyces sp. NPDC048434; assembly: GCF_043200375.1. Classification (NCBI taxonomy): domain Bacteria; kingdom Bacillati; phylum Actinomycetota; class Actinomycetes; order Kitasatosporales; family Streptomycetaceae; genus Streptomyces; species Streptomyces sp. NPDC048434. Next base: position 195,189 of record NZ_JBICXQ010000003.1, read on the forward strand.
GCTGATACGTCCGCGGTGGACGGAGAGACGGACAGACAGACAGACATACCGGGTGGGTGCGGCAGGCGCCCTGCCGCACCCGACCGCCTCCCTTTCCTGCCCGGACGGTCAGCCGAGACGGGCGACGGCGCGCACCGGAGCGCCGTCGGCGGCCAGCCGGATCGGGAAGAGCGAGACCTCGACGGGGCGTTGGGCGGCCTGGGCGTCGAGGACGGGCCCCAGGTTGGTGAGGTTCTCGGCGATGACGGCGCCGGCTCCGCACAGAAGGCGATGGGCGGGGAGCGAGCCGTCGGCCTGCGGATCGCCGGGGACGGGAGTGGGGTCGATGCTCAGGGCGTCGACGGCGACCGTGCGGACGTGCGCGTCCACGATCACCCGGGCGGCTTCGGGGGTGAGCCAGGGATGGGCGAGGTAGTCGTCCGTCCCCCAGTGCGCGGACCAGCCGGTGGCGAGCACCAGCACCGCCCCGGGGCGCAGCCGCTCCAGGGCGGGGGCGAGGTGGTGGGGCGTGAGGGCCGCGCGCGGCGCCAGGCCGCGCAGGTCCGCAACGACGGCCGGACCGGTGAAGCGGTGCAACGGCACCTCGTCCAGCGTGGGCCAGCTGTCGTCCACGTGGAAGGGCGCGTCGACATGGGTGCCGGACTGCGAACCGAGGTGCAGACGCTGCACGTTGACGCCGTCGTCGGTGACGCGGAGTGCGGCGTCGACCTCCACCTCGGGATCGCCGGGATAGACGGGCATACCGGTCACGAGGGGGACGGACAGGTCGACCCAGGCCGGCGAGCCGGTTGATGGCATGGCGGTCGTTGTCATGGGGAGAGCTCCGGTGAGTCGGCTCAGGCTTCGGTGGGCGAGAGCTCCGGGGGAGTCGGGTCAGGCTTCGGTGGGCGCGAGCCCGACCGCGGCGGCATCCGTGCCCGGACCGGTGATCGGCGGGACCGGGACGTCGACGGTGCGGACGAGCCGGGCACCTTCCGGGCCGTAGGCCGCGCGGGGCTCGGGGAACAGCGCCAGCAGGGAGAGGAAGAGCAGCGCGGCGGTGGCCAGGGACAGCGGCAGGCTGATGTCGATGCCGTGCGCGAGCCCGCCGAGCGGCCCGACGAATTGGCCGGGGATGTTGGTGAAGACCACGCCGACCACCGCGGAGACCCACCAGGCCGTCATCCCGCGCCAGTTCCAGCCATGGGCGAACCAGTAACGGCCGCCGCGCTGCCGCCGGTTGAAGACCTGCAGGGCGTCGGGGTCGTACCAGCCGCGCCGGGTGTAGAAGCCGAGCATCATCACGACCATCCAGGGAGTGGTGCAGGTGATGATCAGCGTCGCGAAGGTGGAGATGCTCTGTACGAGGTCGAGCCAGAAGCGGCCGATGAAGATGAAGGCGGTGGACACCGCACCGACCAGCACGGTCGCCTGCACGCGGGAGAGCCGGGGGAAGACGCTGGAGAAGTCCAGCCCGGTGCCGTAGAGCGTGGTGGTTCCGGTGGACATGCCGCCGATCAGGGCCAGCAGGCACACGGGCAGGAAGTACCAGCCGGGGGAGATGGCGAGCAGTCCGCCGACGTAGTCGGGGGTGCCGGGATCGACGTACTGCGGTGCCTTGGTGGCGATGATGCTCGCGGTCGCGAGCCCGAAGACGAACGGCAGCAATGTCGCGATCTGGGCGAGGAACGCCGCGCCGACGACGCGGCGGCGCGGGGCGTCGGCCGGGATGTAGCGGGACCAGTCCCCGAGGAAAGCACCGAACGACACGGGGTTGGAGAGCACGATCAGCGCGGCGCCGATGAACGACGGCCAGAACAGGAACTGCCCGCCGGCCGCGTGGGCCCCGGCGTACGAGGGGTCGAAGTCGCCGGCGAAGGCGAACGCGCCGAGGAGGAAGAGCGCCGTGGCCGCGGTAACCGCGATCTTGTTGATGAAGAGCATGAACCGGAACCCGTACACGCACACCACCATCACCAGCCCGGCGAACAGCGCGTAGGCCACCACGTACGAGATCCCCGAACGCGGCAGGCCGAGCAGTCGGTGGGCGCCGCCGACCAGCGCGTCACCGGAGCTCCAGACCGAGATGGAGAAGAAGGCGACAGCGGTGAGCAGTGACAGGAACGACCCGACGATGCGGCCGTGCACGCCGAGATGCGCCGACGAGGCGACGGCGTTGTTGGTGCCGTTGACCGGGCCGAAGACGGCCATGGGACAGAGGATCAGCGCTCCGGCGACCAGCCCGAGAAGGGTGGCGGCGAGCCCCTGCCAGAAGGAGAGACCGAAGAGGACCGGGAAGGCGCCGAGAACGCAGGTGGAGAAGGTGTTGGCGCCACCGAAGGCGACCCGGAACAGGTCCAGGGGCGTCGCGGTGCGGTCGGCGTCGGGGATCTTCTCGATGCCGTAAGGCTCGACTTCGGTGAGGGAGGGCGGGGCTTGCTGGGTCACGCGGACTCCTGCGGGCTGCCGGGCGGAAAGGGGCTTGCTCGGGTTGCTGATGGCCCGATGACCTGCAGTGTCCGGGGGAGCGGGGCAGTCATCAACGTGTCGGAAAACGAGAATGAGGGGTTGCCTCTTGAGCGATCGAACAAGAGGATTGCGCGATTGCCACAAGCCTGTGAGGAGGACGTATGCGAGTGACCGTTGGCGACCTGGTGCGGATCCCGCACCTGCGGCTGGCTCTGTTCGCCGGCGGGGGCGGGCTCGACCGTCCCGTCTCCTGGGCGCACGCCTCCGACCTCGACAGCGTCCATGACTGGCTGGCCGGCAGCGAACTGCTCATCCGGAACGGCCGCACACTGCCACCACTGGGCGCGGACCAGGCAAGACTGCTGCGCAGCCTGGCGGACGTCGGCGCCAGTGGCCTGGTCATCGGGGAGGATCCGCAGACGCCGTCCCTGCGCGAGGAGCTGGCCGCCGCGGCCGAGGACTGCGGCATCCCCATCCTGGTGGCCCCGTACTCGGTGGGCTTCGCCGCCATCTCCCGGGCGGTCGCGGACGCCAATTCCCGGGACGATGCCGCCCGGGTGGGTCAGGTCGAGCGTGTCTACGCCGCCGTCCGCGACGCTCTGGGCGGCGTACCCACGGAGTCCCCCGTGGCCCGGCTGAGCCGCGAACTGGGCTGCCGCCTGCTGCTGTTGGACACGGCCTCGGCCCACCCCGTGGATCCCTCGGCACCGGAACCCGAACCCGCAATGCGCGCGGCGGTGCTGGCGGCGGTCCAAGCCTGTGAGGGAAAGATCCCCGGCGTCCTCCGTCTGCCGTCAGCCGACGGCACCTCCCTCGCGGTGGAAGTGCCCGCCGAGGAGCCGGCCCTCCTGGTGGCCGAAGGTCTCCCCAGCGCCTCGTCCGACACCTCGCTCCTGCACCACCTGGCCACCGTCGCCGCCGTGGAGGTCGCCCGGCATGCGATGGCGCTGGAACACCAGCGCCGGGTCCGTGGAGAACTCCTCGCCCACCTGCTGGACGCACGGACCGACGCACCGACGGCCCGGCAGGAACTGGAGGCGGCCGGACTCGATCCGTCGGTCTGCGCTCTCGTGGCCGCGCAGCACGGCGACGAGTCGGGCCAGCGCGATCTGCATCTGACCCTGGGCCGACGCCGCATACCCCACCTGCTGCTCAGACGCGACCCGCTGCTGCTGGCCTTGCTCCCCGATGACCCGGACGTGCTCCTGACCGTACGGAACAAACTGGGGCCCGCCGTCCTGCTCGGGGCGAGCGAGGTGCTCGGCGTCCCCGACCGGCTCCCGACGGCGCACAAGGAGGCCATGTGGGCGCTGACACTCGCCGCGACGTCGGCGGAGCGGATCGCGCGGTACGGCGACGACTCCGCCCATACGGTCCTGCGCAGCATCGACGAGGCCCGCGTCGTGGTCGACCGGGTGCTGGGACCCCTGCTGGCGTACGACGCGGCACACCGAACGGATCTGGTCGGTTCCCTGGACGCCTTCCTGAACTGCCGCCGCTCCTGGCAGCGTACGGCCGCCGCCCTGAACGTCCATAAACAGACCGTGATGTACCGGATGCATCGGGTCGAACAGCTCACCGGCCGCACCCTCGCCACCACCGGCGACCTCGCGGAGCTCTGGATCGCCCTGCAGGCCAGGGATCTCCTCGCCGGTCCCGCACGCACAGAGGGTCCGCACTCCGACGGCCGCGCAGCGGGCGACTAGGCCGCTTTTTCGATCAGCACGGGCCCGCGATGATCGAAAAAACACGGCCTAGGCGCGGCGGATCCGGGCGGCCAGCATGTGGCCGGCGCACGGATAGACCACGGCGGGCAGCCCGTAGTTGAGCACGGTCCGCACCCATACGGTGTCCATGGTGAACAGATCGTGCGACCAGCCGGCCAGCCGGCCAGCCGCCGCATTGAACGAAGTTGACCAGGTCGTTGGTGCGATGTGCGTCGAGGAGGGCGAACAGGATCCACCGGGCGAGGATCACCGCGGTGAGGTCGCGAGGCCGGGCGCCGATCGTCGACCCGCGTTCCGCTCCGCACCACGGCGGGGGCTCAGCGTGCGAGCAGGCGCTCCCAGTTGCCGTGGGCGATGAGCTCCCGGTCCGCCGGCGTCAGCTCGGCGCATTCCAGGAAATCGCGGGCCCTGCCCTCGCCCACGTCCTGGGAGGGGTAGTCGGCCGAGAACATCACGCGTTCCACGCCGACGATCTCGATGGTGCGCTGAAGGTAGGTCTGGCTGAGAATGCCGCTCGGCGTGTACGAGACGTTCTGCCGGAAGTAGTCGCGCAACGGCCGGTCGAGCTTGACCGTCGAGTCCAGCGACTCCATCCGTTCGAGGAAGAACAGCACGACCTCGCCCCAGTGACCGAGGATGATCTGCAGGTCAGGATGCCGGTCGAGGGTTCCGGCGAGGATGAGGCGCATCAGCTGGATGCCCGTCTCGTAGTGCCAGCCGATGCCGGGACCGGCGAGGGCGAGATCGACCTCCTTGCCGAAACCCGAGTAATAGGCGTCCCTGACCGCGCGGTGGGGGAGCTGCGGGTGGATGTACAGGGGGACCCGCAGCTCCGCCGCCGCCTCGAAGAGGGGACGGAAGCCGGGGTGGTCCATATTGTGCTCGCCGGTGCGGCCGAAAATCATGGCGCCCTTGAGGCCGAGCGTGTCCACGGCCCGGTGCAGCTCCGTCGCCGACTGCTCCGGGTCCGGCGTCGGCAGGGTGGCGAAACCCTCGAAGCGGTCGGGCCGGCCGGCCACCGTGTCGGCGATCAGATCGTTGGTGCTGCGGGCGAGGGCGACGGCCTCGGCGGCACCGGTGTTGGACAGGCCGGGCGTCGTCAGAGAGAGGACCTGGACGTCGATGCCGGCATCGTCCATGATCCGGATCCGCTCGGCGGCGAGGTCCACCAGGCATTCCTCGATGCGGGGTTGGTCGAAGATCTCCAGGCTGTCGTCCTGGTGGTCCGGTGGCAGCGCGCGCCAGGCGTCGAGCACTTCCTTGGTGGCGAGGTGTTCCTCAATCGCGATGATCTTCATCATGCCAGCGGTGTCCTTGCGCGGTCGATGACGAGTCCGGCTGGTCCGCAGCGATCCGGATGACGATCGATCAGTGCTGCTCTACGGCTGCGCTGCGTCGGAGAGGCGATGCTGGCACGGATCAGGAGAGGCAGTGCGTATTGGCCTCGGGGCGGTGTGATGGTGTCGCACAGGTCGGCTTGCGCGGGCGCCAAAAGGCGGGATCACCCTCGCCGGGACGTACAGCCTGCCGCCCTTGTGCAGGCCGAGCGCGGAGGAGGGCCACACCGTCGCGCCTCCGGGGGCGTCCGGCGGGCGTCCATGATCAACTCCACCGTCGCACGCCGCGACGGCGGTATCCAGCCACTCGACCACCACTAGTCGGCGCTGGAAATTCCTGCGATGTGGGCGCGGTAGGCCGCAATCTCGTCGTCGGTGAGTGCCAAGCGGCCGGGGCCGGCCTGGTCGGCCGGAAGCTTGGTTGCCTGGACCGCGGCCTGGTACAGCGGACCGGGCAGATTCAGCAGCAGCTGTCCCTGCTCGGCGGTCTCGATCACCATCCAGGAGTCCGCGTTGGCGTCGTGGACGTCGGTGACCCCGATGGTGCTGATGGCGGTAACGGTCAGAACCGGAGGTATATCACTCATGCCACCTCCCTATCAGGCATGGCCTGCAACGGCGAATCGCCGTGGGCGACGCCTGAGCCGGCATTCGGTCACCGGGGAGTCGGTAGGTTTCCCACCGGCATGACGGGACGGAGGGGCCCGCACGTGAAAGAGGCCGGAGAGTGACGAGTGACCTGCGCCGTCTCGTCGTCACCGGGCCATTCGCAGGTCAGGTCTGGTTCGACGACATGACCTGGGGCCGCATCCTGCCCGGCCCCGACATCCGGGACTGGTATCTGGCCTGGCTCGCGACGTAACGATGCACGGCATGGGTGGGCGGGACCGCGCGAGTATGTGGTCCCGCCCACCCGCGACAGATCCCGGGCGTCAGTCCTGGAGAGCGTCCTTGCCCTTTTCCTTTGCGTCGCGCAGATTTCCCTTGGACTCTCGCACCACGCCGTCCGCTTCGAGACGCTCATTGCCGACCGTGCGGCCGACTTCCTTCTCCGCCTTCCCGGTCGTCTGCTCGGTCTTGGCCTTCGCCTTCTCCACGGCGCTCATGATGAGATCCCTTCGTCGGCGTCATCATTCCGCTGCCCGCGCGACTCCAGCGGAAACGGAGAAGTTTTCTGAGCGGCAGTCATCAGCTGCGGGGACTCCCGGCACAAGCCCGCCGGCGAGATGCGCCCGAAACGGACTGAGTGGGTGCGGCAACAAGGCTGTTGCCGCACCCACTCGGTGCTGTCGACACGGGAGTCGTCGGAGCCGATGGCGCCGGTGCCGGCGTTCTGCCGTCAGGCGGAGCGGATCAGCCCCGGTGCCGGACCACCCTCCTAGCGGCCGTGTTCCATGCGGGCGCCGCCGCCGGTGTGCATACCGCCGACCGGCCTGTGGTGGTTCCTGTGGTGGTGGTGCCTGCACTTGTGGTGGTGGCGTCCATGCCAGCGGTGGCCGGACCAGTCGTGGTCGTGGTCACGGTTCCCTCTTCCGTGGCGGCCGTGGTCGTCGCCGTGTGCTGAGGTGGCGCTGACCGTGGCGCTGTCCTCGGCCGTGGACGAGGCCATCGCGCTGGGAGCGGTCACTGCGAAAACCGCGGTGATGACGGCTGAGGCGAACAGGGTGCGGGCAGTGCGCATGGGGCATGTTCCTTTCGGCCTACTGCGGAGGACGACACAGTGTCGGCCTTTGATCGCAGTAGCGACATATGACCCACAGTCAGCTGTCTTGTCACGGCGCACCACTTGAGCGCGTCCCAAAAATGCGCTTTATGGGTGGCATGAGCGAGAAGTTGACTCTTCAAGCCGAACGGCGCGCCGAAGCGGAGTTTTAACCTCGCTCACCCCTTCACCCCGCCGACGGCCGGCCCTTCGCCGGTTGGCCGGAGACGGACCCGGTGGTGATCGACAGGGGCGGCCTCCGTGCCTCTGGGCGACTCCTGGGCCGCCACCGGGCATGGAGGGGGCGTGACTGTGGAAGCGAGCGACCGCGCTGACGGAATTCACTGACAGTAAGGGCATGGCTCGCCCTGGTGAATGGCATTACCCGACGCGAAGCTTAAATTCTTTCCTCATAGCTTCAATTTTTCCTCAATTTTGCGAGGCACGCCGAGAGCCGGATGAGTAATTGTCCGGTCGCGTCCTGCTACCCCCTCCACCTGCGGAGTCGCCCGTTCGTACATCCCGCGGAATGTCCACAGTGGTGAGCTGTGAGTTCGGTATGCATTCCTTCAAGGAATATAACTATTCAGCCAATGACTCTTTGCAGGGCCGCGAATACTCCCTACTCTGAGGCAAATTTTCAGCCGCCCTGTCTTGAAAGGCCTCCTATGGCAAGCGTTGACGAGATCGCACCCGAGAGGACACGCGCATCCGGCTCCCTCCGGAGGGATGTCGGGCTCATCGGTCTGATGTGGGCCTCGGTCGGCTCCATCATCGGATCCGGATGGCTCTACGGTGCCCAGAAGGCCGTAGTGGTGGCGGGGCCGGCCGCGCTGATCTCCTGGATCATCGGTGCGGTCGCGGTGGTGCTTCTGGCGCTGGTGCACGCCGAACTCGGTGGCCTGTTCCCGGTGGCCGGTGGCACGGCGCGGTATCCGCACTACGCCTTCGGCGGCCTGGCCGGTATGTCCTTCGGCTGGTTCTCCTGGCTCCAGGCGGCGACGGTGGCCCCGATCGAGGTCGAGGCCATGATCGGTTACGCCGGTCACTGGTCGTGGGCCCAGGGGTTCCAGCATGCGAACGGGACCCTCACGACGAGCGGCTTCATCGTCGCGCTCGTCCTGATGGCGATCTTTGTCGCGGTGAACTTCCTCGGTGTGAAGGTGCTGGCGCACACGAACAGCGCGGCGACCTGGTGGAAGATCGCCGTACCCCTCGGGGCGATCTTCATCATCGCGGCGACCAACTTCCAGCCGCACAACTTCACCTCGCACGGCTTCGCCCCGTTCGGCGCCAAGGGCGTGCTCAGCGCCATCAGCACCAGCGGCATCATCTTCGCCCTGCTCGGCTTCGAACAGGCCATCCAGCTCGCCGGGGAGAGCCGCAACCCCAAGCGCGACTTGCCGCGTGCCACGATCGGGTCGGTCGTGATCGGTGCGGTGATCTACGTCCTTCTCCAGGTGGTCTACATCGGCGCGCTGCCGCTGGCCTCCTTCGCGCACGGGTGGGCCAAGCTGGACTACGCGGGCATCAGCGGTCCGTGGGCCGGTCTGGCCACCGTGGTGGGCCTGGGCTGGCTGGGCTGGGTCCTGTACGCGGACGCGATCATCTCCCCCGGTGGCACCGGCCTGATCTACACCACCTCCACCTCGCGCATCTCCTACGGTCTGAGCAAGAACGGCTATGCGCCCAGGCTGTTCGAGAAGACCGACGGGCGCGGTGTGCCGTGGTTCGGGCTGATCATCTCGTTCGTGACCGGCGTGATCTGCTTCCTGCCCTTCCCGAGCTGGCAGGAGCTGGTCTCCTTCATCACCTCGGCGAGCGTGCTGATGTACGCGGGCGCGCCGCTGGCCTTCGGGGTCTTCCGCCACCGGCTGCCGCACCACGAGCGCCCCTACCGCCTGCCCGGCGGCGGCGTCATCTCGCCGGTGTCCTTCGTCGTCGCGAGCCTGATCATCTACTGGGCCGGCTGGGACACCCTGCAGCGGCTCGGCTGGGCGATCATCATCGGGTATGTGCTGCTCGGCAGCTACGCCTGGTACGCGACGAAGAAGCGGTTGCCGAACGCTCCGCAACTGGACTGGAAGGCCGCGCAGTGGCTTCCGGTGTACCTGATCGGCATGGGCCTCATCGCCTGGCAGGGCGGCTTCGGCGGCCAGGGCCACATCCCGCTGTGGTGGGACATGGCGATCATTACGGTGTTCTCGCTGGGGATCTACTACTGGGCCCGCGCCACCGCCGTCTCGACCCAGGAGATCGAGCAGAACATCGAGGAGGTCGCGGTCGTGGACGAGGGCGGTCACTGACCGCACCCTGACCTGACGACCGGCAAGCCGGTGCGTCCGGCCGGTTGACCCGGCCGGACGCACCGGCTTTTCGCTGCCGTACGGTACGGCCCGGCCCTGCGCCGACGAGGGTGAGGGCTCCGCCGCGATGCCCGCAGGGAGGCCTGCCGGACGCTGGCCGCGACGGTGATGCCGCCGTTCAAGGGCGCGCATGACGACCGGTCACCGGGGTACGCGGAGAGCGGGCCGGGGCGGGGCAGACCGCTTCTTGGCGCGTACCGCGAGGGTTCTAGAGCAGGTCGAGTGCCGCGCGCACCGCGGTGTTCAAGTCAGCGCCCTGCAGGTCGAGGTGCAGGGCCGAATCCAGGACGTACCGTGGTTGCGCCCGCCAGCCGCGGGTGTGCAGACGGGTGTGATGGCGGGCGGTGTGACGGTGCAGGGCGCACAGGAAGTGCAGGCCCGTCACGTCCATGAACGGCACGTTCTGCATGTCCAGGACCACATCGGACAGTGCTGCGGGCAGCGAGGCGAGGACGCGGTCGCATGCCGGCTCGCAAGCGCGGTCGATCTCTCCGCAGGCCATGAGCAGTACGGTGTCATCCAGATACTGGGTGCTGATGGTGAAAGGAATAACGCCCTCAAAGAGTTGGGGTGGCAGCCATGCAGCCGCAGCACTGCGGGCACACGGCAGGCGCCGTGTGTGGTCCGGAGTTCGCGGGCCGCCACGGCAGGAGCTGCCGGGGATCACATCCCGCCTCTCGGAGCACTGGGCGAGCGAGGCTCACGAGCCGAACCAGGCTGTTCCGTCACTTCACTGTCCCACACCGCGCCACCGATTCGGAACCATCAGTACTACCGTTGACCGGCCGGCACCGTCTCGCCGTCCGGGCGGTGGCGGCCCAACCGGGGCGATCCGGCTCCGACTTGAGCACGCGTCGGCGACGTGGCGACAGCGCACCGCGACCCGCGCCGCGCCGGGCCGCCGGAGGGTCGTCCGGCCGGCGTGCCGGTCCTTCGAGGTTTCCGGCCGCGGGGTGGCGCCACCCATGACGGGGCTGCGGACCGACACGGGGCCGTGCGTGGCGTTCCCCTGCCGGCCGGCGCGTATTCGGCAGTTCCATGCCGAGTACTTGCCTGTCGGCAACAAATTCGCCCTCTCTTTCTGCGAAAGCGACTGCGGATCAGTTACTGCAGCGTCTACTTCGGCCGCAAGGTATGGAATCCGGCCAATTAACCGGACGTCGAAAGCAGGCCACGGAGCGAGCGGCCACCCTGGCTGACCAACAACTGTTGATGCAGGCCGAGATGGCCCATGAGACCGTCACAACGGTCCTGGCCTGCCCGGTCGCTACGCGGCAGCTGTGACGGTGAACGCCTTCCGGCTCGCCGCGGCGGCCGTGGTCCCGGTCCGGATGTGTATCTGAGGGTTGTTCTCCCCGTGGTGGTTTGCCAAGGTCTGGCACGTGCCGCGGGGGAGGGGTGGCATCATCGTGCGGCGGGGATAGCGGACCGCCTTGGAGGGCTCTGCCGCTCTCCGGGAGAAACGCTCAATACCCACTTCCCCGCGTTCAGCTCGAACGGACAGTCGAAGTCGTTTGCCTCACGAGTAACAGGGGTTGCGCGCGACCTGCTGGCGGCCCAAGGCAAATGGGTATAAAAATCACCCTCAGTCAAACCGCAGGGGGTTGCTATTGTATGACTGGGAGTGAGACTGTCGGTCAAGCTGGACTGGCGAGAAAGCGCTCGGGGGCGCGGATCGCTGACAACATCAAAATGTACCTGCCGGTAGTGTTTACGTTTCCCTCGTCCTCTTTTCGGGCGCCGGTGGCTCGTGTGAGGATCGCCCATCTTGAGGTGCGCGGGGATGCCTGACATGTGTCATGTGTGAGGGGTTTTCAGTGGGGGATGTGTGGTAACGACATGGTCAACGGCGGCTTCGCTGCCGTATGTCCGGGCGTCGATGAAGGGCCGGGGAGGGGTTTCGCGGCCTGGTTCATCGAGCCGTGCGGCGGAACCGACGACATGTTCTCGGCTGCCCGCGTCGAAGAACGGGAAGGGGCTCGGCATGCGGAATTGCACGTCCGGCTCTGCCCGGGAGTTGCCGGCGGTCTGTCCGCGGCGGCATTCCGGCCGACCGTCAAGGCTGCTCTTTTGCTGCTGTCGCCGTTGAGCGCACCCGCAGCGGTAAATCAGGCGCTGTCGACGCCGATCACTGAGTAGTGAGCGCCGGCGCTGCCGCGCCCGCGCCGACCAGAAACCGGGATCCAGGGGCTTGCGCCGGCGATTCGTCGCGGAGCCCGATGGTCGACCATATCGGCATGCCTTTAACCGGTGTTCATGTTCGCGCGTCGCCATGCGTGTTCATGCCGTCGGGAGATCCCGAATGCCTTTTTTGGGGTAGCGCGACAACATTGTGACGGCCGTGCGTCGGAACCCGGCTTCGCCAATTTGCGCACCGGCAGTACAAATTTAATCCGAAGGCAGCCAAGGGCATGAAAGGGCTGTGATAGTAAGCCTGTTGCGTCACACGGCGATCCGTCTTTTCGAGGGTATGGCCGCCGATCAGTCCAGCGCATAACTGCCGGGGAGGAACGAGCCCTCCCGGACCCGCACTTCAGGGAGTACCGGTGACCAGCAACGAACTGAAAGAGGCACCTTTCGTCTTCGACGATCTGGTCGGCCGGTGGAGTGCCTTGAGCGTGGCGGATCCCATACGTCATGACGAAGGGCAGAACCTCTGGCAGGTTCTGGACCACCGGAGCGTGGCCGCCGTGCTCGCCGACCCGGCGACCTACTCCTCGGACTTCTCCGGTCTGACCCCCACCCAGCCGGACTTCGAGACCTTCCGCCAGGGCAACTTCGTCGGCATGGACCCGCCCGAGCACCGCAAGCTGCGCACTCTCGTCAGCCAGGCGTTCACCCCGCGCATCGTCTCCGGACTCGAACCGAGGATCCACGCCATCACGGCGGAACTGCTCGACGCCGTCGAGGACCGTGACCGGTTCGACCTGGTGGACGCGCTGGCCTACCCGCTGCCCATTCTCGTGATCGCCGAGCTGCTCGGCGTGCCGGCCAGTGACCGCGGGCTGTTCCAGGAGTGGGCGGCCACGCTCTTCGGCGGGGACGAGCTCGGCGATTCGCTGGACATGAGCGATCTCGAGCGCGCGCTGGACTCCATCGCACCCACCGTGCGCGAGATGAACGGCTACCTCCTCGATCACATCCGCCACCACCGGAAGAACCCCGGCGAGGGCCTGACCAGCAGGCTGCTGCAGGCCGAAGTGGACGGCATCCGCATGGCGGACCAGGAGATCGTCGGCTTTGTGGCCCTGCTGCTGGTCGCCGGGCACATCACCACCACCGCACTGCTGGGCAGCGCCGTGCTCAGCTTCGATCAGTACCCCGACGCCGCCGCGCAGGTGCGCGCGGACCCCGGCCGGCTGCCGGACGCCATCGAGGAAGTGCTGCGCTGGCTGCCGCCGTTCCCCGAACTGGGTCGCCGTACCACCCGCGAGGTCGAACTCGGCGGCAGGACGATTCCCGCCGACGCCATCCTGATGGCCAACCTGGCCGCCGCCAACCGCGACCCGGCACGGTTCACCGATCCCGGCACGTTCCACGTGATGCGCAACCCCAACCCGCATCTGACCTTCGGCCACGGCATCCACTTCTGCTTCGGTGCGCCGCTGGCCCGGCTGGAGGCACGCATCGCGCTGCGCCAACTGCTGGACCGCTTCCCCTGCATCACCGTCCCGAGCCGCCGCGAGGTCGAGTTCCAGAACCCGGCCGTCATCGTCAGTGCGCGTCGTCTGCCGTTGGAGGTGCGGAGGTCATAGTGCCGTTCGCAGAGGAGAGCGCGCCCGGCTCCAACGGGCGGGCGCACGCGAGGAGATCGGTTGCCGAGTGCCCTCGGCGATCAGGCCCAGGGGCTGGTTCGCCCACGCCGTGAGCGGGTTGCTTTCACGGTAGGCAGGCGCGTCATTCCCCCGTGAGTTTCGAGTTCCGGGAGTTTCTTTCTCATGCCGCATGCTTCGAGTGCTCCGGTCGCGAGCCGGCAGCCGACCCACATACGACGCCTCTTACAAGAGCGTCTGGACACGCTCGCGCGCACCCACCAGGTGCCGGGAGCCCAACTCGCCGTGCAGGTCGACTCGGTCACGTACACGGTCCAGACGGGCGAGGCGGACGTCACCGCGGGCGAACCGTTCACCGCGGACACGGCGGTGCCGCTGGGGTCCGTCACCAAGCCCTACACGGCCGCGATCGTCTTGCTCCTGGCCGCCGACGGTGACCTCGCGCTGACCGATCTCGTCGGTAGCCATGTGCCGGAGCTGCGGCGGGCACCGCACCTGACCGTACGGCAGCTGCTCAGCCACACCGGGGGACTCCCGACCGGCCCCGATTCGGACGACGCGGCTCTGCTGACCCCCGCCCGCTATCTGTCCGCGCACTGCTCGGGCCGGGACACGGTGTGCGCGCCCGGCAGCGGCTTCTCCTACTCCAACGCCGGATATGTCGCCGCCGGCCGGCTGATCGAAGCGGTGACGGGCATGTCCTGGCAGGACGCCGTGCGCGCGCTGCTGCTGGAACCCCTGGGCACCGTTCCCGCCTTCCTCGGCGATGCCACGCCGACGCGTCCGGTGGCCCGCGGCCACTCTGTCAACGCGGCCTCCGGACGGGTGCTCCCGGTGCAGCAGACCCTGGCGCCGGTGGAGGCCCCGGCGGGTGCCCTGCTGGCGAGCGCCCTCGACCTGGTCGCACTGGGCCGGGCCCTGCTCGGACACGGGCCGCGCGCGGTGCTGACGCCCGAGGCCGCCGAGGAGATGCGCCGCCCCGTACCCGGTGCCGCTCCGGGCGTCCTGGCGGACGCCTGGGGTCCGGGCCTCGCGCTCTTCCAGCAGGGCACCCAGCAGTGGTGCGGCCACGACGGCAACGCCCAGGGCACCTCCTGCCATCTGCGGGCCGAACCGGACAGCGGCACGGTGGTCGCCTTCACCAGCAATGCCAACAACGGCACCGCCCTGTGGCACGAACTGGCCGAGGACATCGGCCAGATCACCGGAGTGCAGGTCCCGTCCGCCGCGCGCCCGCTGGAGCGGGGCCGCGCCGTCGCACTTCCCCAGTGCGCCGGGACCTATCACAACGGAACCGTCGAGTACCAGATCACCGCGGACGCGCACGGCTCCCTGGCGCTGACCGTGAACGGCGACACCCCCGCGCCGCTGGTCTGTTACCCGGATCTGAGCTGTGACCTGGTGGATCCCGCGTCCGGCCGCCGCGTTCCCGGCGGACGCTTCGTGCGGGATCCGGACAGCGGCGCCATCGACCGCGTGCAGATCTCGGGTCGCACGGCTCGCCGTACCGTCACCGCCTGAATCGGGCCCGTCGCGGTCGAACCCGGTGCGACTCCCCGCTCTTTCGCACCCGGTTCGCCCGAACACTTTGGCTTGTACCGCCCGGGACCGCTCTTCCGGGCCGCCCGATGTCCTGCTGCACCGCCCCGTCCCCGCTGAGAAGGACCGACCTCCATGACGGACCAGCACGAGAGTTCAGCACCGGAGTCCGCATCGCCGCAGGACCGGACCGTTCCCCCGGCCCCTGAGTCCGGCCCGGTCCGTCCAGGGCCCCGGCCGTTGCTCGGGGACCTGTTCGCCGCATGGGTGACCCGCACTCCGCACGCACCCGCGGTGACGGACGGCCGGCGGACCTGGTCCTACCGCGAGCTCGACACATGGGCGAATCGCCTCGCGCACGATCTCATCGGACGCGGGGTGGGGCCGGAGCGGACGGTGGCAGTGGTGCTGCCCCGCTCGGTCGAACTCGTCATCGCGGAACTCGCCGTGGCCAAAGCGGGCGGTGCGTTCCTGCCGGTCGACCCGGCGTACCCCGCCGAGCGCCGCACCCTGATGCTGTCCGACGCCAAGCCGGCCGCGGTCATCGACGACTTCGCGCAGACCCGGCCCGCAACGGGGCCGGACCGTGCGCCGCAGGACTCCGACCGGCTCGCGCCGCTCCGTGCCGAGCACCCCGCCTACGTCATCTACACCTCGGGATCCACCGGAACCCCCAAGGGGGTGACGGTGCCCCACACCGGTCTGGGCGACTTCGCCGCGGCGGCCGCCGCGCAGTACGACGTCACGCCGGGCGCCCGCGTCCTGCAGTTCTCGTCGCCGAGCTTCGACGCCTCCGTCCTGGAGCTGTGCATCTCCCTGCTGTCGGGCGCGACCCTCGTCGTGCCGCCCGACGGGCCGTGGCTGGGCGAGGAACTCGTGGCCGTCCTGGCGGACCACCGCATCACCCATGCGCTCATCCCGCCGGCCGCGCTCGCCACCGTGCCCGCCCCGTCGGACGACAGCGGCCTGCCCGACCTGCGGACCCTGATCGTGGGCGCCGAAGCCTGCCCGGCCGAGCTGGTCGACCGCTGGGCCGCGGGGCGCCGGCTGATCAACTCCTACGGTCCCACCGAGGCCACGGTGGTCGCGTCCTGGACCGGACCGCTGGCCGTGGGCGGCGGCACACCGTCGATCGGCAGGCCGCTGCCCCACACCCAGGTCCATGTGCTGGACGCAGCGATGCGACCGGTGCCGGCGGGGACCGGCGGAGAGCTGTACGTGGGCGGCACCGGGGTGGCACGCGGCTACCTCGACCGCCCGGGTCTGACCGCCACGCGCTTCGTGGCCAATCCGTACGGGCCGCCCGGAACCAGGCTCTACCGCACCGGAGACCTGGCGCGCTGGAACCCCGACGGCGAACTGGAATTCCTGGGACGGATCGACCGGCAGGTCAAGGTACGCGGCTTCCGCATCGAACTCGGGGAGATCGAGGCGGCGTTGACCCGTCACTCCCGGGTCGGTGAAGCCGTCGTCATGGTGCGCGAGGACGAGCCCGGGCGGCAGCGGCTCGTCGCCTACGTGACACCGGGCGACCCGCTGCGGCCCCCGCAGCCCGCAGAGCTGCGCGCCGCGGTCTCCCGCACTCTGCCGGCCCATATGGTTCCCTCCGCCGTCGTCGTCCTCGAGGCCTTCCCGCTGACCGCACACCACAAGATCGACCGACGGGCGCTCCCCGCGCCCGACCCGGCCCGCGCCCCGGAGCCGGGCCATGTCGCCCCCCGGACACCCGCCGAGCGGACACTCGCCGGCATCTGGTCGGACGTGCTGTCGGTGAGCGCCCTCGGCACCGGGGACGACTTCTTCGAGCTCGGCGGCGACTCCGTCCTCGCCGTGCGGGTGCTGTCCCGGATCCGGGAGGAGTTCGGCGACCGGCTGTCCGTCCGTGACCTGTTCACCGCCCGGACGATCGCCGGACTGGTGCCGCTCCTCGGCGACCCGGCCACCGCGGAGCCGGCGGCTCCGATCACCCCCGCCCCGCGCGAGCGTCCGCTGCCGCTGTCCGGTGCGCAGCAACGGCTGTGGTTCCTCGACGACCTGACGGCCGGCGACAGCGAGTACAACACCGGAGTCGGGGTGCGACTGGGCGGTCCGCTGGACGCCGGGGCGCTGCGCCGCGCCCTGGACCGGCTCGCCGCGCGCCACGACTCCCTGCGCACCACCTTCACCACGGTGGACGGGCGCGGGGTGCAACGGGTCGACGACACCGTCTCCCTGCCACTGCGCACCGTCGATCTCAGCGGCGTCCCGGCCGGCGGTCGCGACGCGGCGGCCGAGCGTCTGCTCGTCGAGGAGCTGGGGAGCCCCTACGACCTGCGCGAGGGTCCCCTCACCCGGGTCCTGCTGATCCGGCTCGCCGCCGACGAGCATCTGCTGCTCCTGGCCCAGCACCACATCGTCACCGACGGCTGGTCGGTCGGCGTGCTGGTCCGTGAACTGGCCGCGCTGTACGCCTCCGAGGCGGACGGGAGCCCTCACGGCCTGGCAGAACCGATCCTTCAATACCCGGACTTCGCCGAGTGGGAGCGCACGCACCCCACCCCGGACCGGCACGCCGACGACCTCGCGTACTGGAAGCGGCACCTCACCGGGATGCCGCAGCTGGACCTGCCCACGGACCGGCCCCGGCCACCGGTGCGCACCACCTCCGGCGCGGCACACCGCCACGACCTGCCGGCGGATCTGGCCGGACGCCTCGGCAGGCTCGCCCGGTCCAAGGGCACGACCGTGTTCACCTTGTTCGCCGGGGCGGCCTCGGTGCTGTTCTCCCGCTATACCGGCCAGCGCGACATCGTGTTCGGCACCGTCGCCAACGGACGCACCCACCGGGAACTGGAGGAGATGACCGGCTTCTTCGTCAACACCCTGGCGTTGCGCACCGACGTCGACGGCACCGCCACCGTCGACCGGTTCCTGGACACCATGGGGGCGACGCTCCTGGACGCCTTCGGCCACGACAGCGTGCCGTTCGACCGGGTCGTCGAGGAGCTGGCCCCGCAGCGG
Organism: Streptomyces sp. NPDC048434; assembly: GCF_043200375.1. NCBI lineage: Bacteria > Bacillati > Actinomycetota > Actinomycetes > Kitasatosporales > Streptomycetaceae > Streptomyces > Streptomyces sp. NPDC048434. The sequence continues at coordinate 213,081 of NZ_JBICXQ010000003.1, forward strand.
GACCCCAGCCGCACTCCGCTGGTGCAGGTGCTGGTCGTCCAGCAGACCGCCATGGTGCACCCGCAGGAAGCCGGCGGCTTACGGATCGAGGAGCATCCGCTGCCGCGCCCGGCCGCACGGTTCGACCTGGTACTGGAGTTCCTGCCGCGCAGCGACGGGTCCTTCGGGCTGACCGTCGAGTACAACACCGACCTGTTCGACGCCCGGACCGTGGCCCGGATGAGCCGTCAGCTGCACCTCCTGCTGGACGGCATGGCGGACGGCCCGCACCGGACCGTGGCCGAACTGCCGCTGCTGACGGACGACGAGCGGCGCACCATGCTCGACGCGTGGAACGCACCGCAGCAGGACGGCCCGGACACCACCCTGCCCGCACTCCTGGAGGCGCAGACCGCCCGCACCCCCGACCGGAACGCCGTCGTCTGCGGCGACACCCGGCTCACCTACGACGAGGTGAACCGGCGGGCCAACCGCCTCGCCCGGCTGCTGACCCGCCGTGGAGTGGGCCCCGAGACCCTGGTGGCGCTGGCCCTGCCGCGCTCGGCCGACCTGGTCGCCGTCCTGTGGGCGGTGCTCAAGGCGGGTGCCGGGTATCTGCCGGTGGACCCCGGCTATCCGGCCGAGCGCATCCGGTTCATGCTCACCGACGCCGATCCGGCCCTCGTGCTGACCACCCGGGACACGGCCGGCTGCCTGCCCGAGGGCGCCGAGCGGCTGGTACTGGACGACCCGGAGACCTCGGCCGAGTTGGCCGGGCAGACGGAGGACGACCTCACCGACGCCGACTGGGTCCGGCCGCTGGATCCGGGCCACCCCGCCTACGTCATCTACACGTCCGGCTCGACGGGCCGTCCCAAGGGTGTGGTGGTCACCCACCGCAGCGTGGCCGACCTGGCGGCCTGGGCGGGAGCGCAGTTCGGCCGGGAGCGGCTGACGCATGTGGTGGCCTCGACCTCGCTCAACTTCGATGTGTCCGTCTTCGAACTCCTCTGCCCCCTGCTGTCCGGCGGCAGCATCGAAGTGGTGGCCGACCTGCCGGCCCTCGCCGACCGGCCGGGCACCGCGCCGCGGCAGGCCGGTCTCCTCAGCGGCGTGCCGTCGGTGGTCTCCCGGCTGCTGACCCGGGGCGCCCGTACCGTCATGGCCGACACGGTGGTGCTGGCGGGCGAGGCCCTGCCCGCCCGGACCGTACGGGAGATCCGGGAGACGATGCCGTCCTCCCAGGTCGCCAACATCTACGGCCCGACCGAGGCCACGGTGTACGCCACGGCATGGTTCGCCGGCGACGGCACGCCCGAGCAGGCCCCGCCCATCGGCCGGCCCGTCGCGCGGACCCGCTGCTACGTCCTGGACAGCATGCTGCGGCCGCAACCGCCCGGCGTGACGGGCGAGTTGTACCTCGGCGGAGGGGGCCTGGCCCGGGGGTACCTCCGGCGTCCCGGCCTGACCGCGGCCCGGTTCGTCGCCGACCCCTTCGCCGGCCCCGGCAGCCGGATGTACCGCACCGGCGACCTGGTGCGGTGGACCACCGACGGTGAGCTGGAGTACGTGGGCCGGGCCGACCAGCAGGTCAAGGTGCGGGGCTTCCGCATCGAGCTGGGCGAGGTCGAGGAGGCGCTGCTGCGCTGTGCGGGGGTGGCCCAGGCGGCCGCCGCCACCCGGGAGAGCGACGGCCACAAGAGACTGATCGGCTATGTCGTCCCGGCGCCCGGGGCGGAGCTCGTCCCGAGCGCGATCCGCCGCCGGCTGGGCCGCAGTGTGCCCGACTACATGGTGCCTGCATCGGTCGTCGTCCTGGACGCGATGCCGCTCAACCCCAACGGCAAGCTGGACCGCGGCCGGCTGCCCGCCCCGGACTGGACGGCTGCCGGTACGACGGACTACGTGGCGCCGCGCACCGCCACCGAACGGACGCTCGCCACCGTATGGGCCGACGTTCTGCGGGCCGAGCGCGTCGGCGTCGACGACAACTTCTTCTCGCTGGGTGGTGACTCCATCCTCAGCATCCAGGTCGTCGCCCAGGCACGGCAGGCGGGCCTGGCCGTCACCTCGCGCGACGTCTACCAACACCAGACGGTGGCCGCCCTCGCGCAGTGCCTGGACGCCGCCGGGCAGCCGGCCGCCGCAGTGGCCCCCGAGGCGGAGGCCACCGGACCGGCACCGCTGACGCCCATTCAGCACTGGCTGTTCGAGAGCGACCCCGAGCGGGCCGGCCACTTCGGCCAGACGATGTCCGTCGAGCTGGCCGACGACCTGGACGCCACGACGCTGGAAGCCGCGCTGCACGAGGTGGTCGCCCACCACGACGCCTTGCGCTCGCGCTTCGTGCGGGACAGCGACGGCCGGTGGCACCAGCACATCGACAGCGATGCGCCCGGATTCGCGCTGCACCGCCACACCGGCCCCGACGACGACACACCGCACCTCGGCCCGTTCGACCTGAGCCGCGGCCCCCTGCTGCGTGCCGTGCTCCACGACCGGGGCACCGGCCTGCCCCAGGTCCTGCACCTGACCGTCCACCACCTGGTGGTCGACGGTGTCTCCTGGCGCCTCCTGCTGGCGGACCTGGACCGGGCCTATCGCGCACGGCGCGGGGGAGCGGACACCGCGCTGCCGCCGAAGTCCTCCCCGCTGCGCCACTGGGCGCGGCGGCTGACCCGGCACGCCGAGACCGGCGGCTTCCAGGATGAGACGGCCTACTGGACGGCGCTGGCCCGTACCTGTGACCCGGCGCTGCCGGCCGACCTCGCCGGCGCCAACACCTATGCGTCGGCCCGTTCGGTGACCGTGCGCCTCACCCCGGGGGAGACCTCCGTCCTGCTGCACACCCTGCCCGGGGCCTTCCGTACCCAGGTCAACGATGTGCTGCTGAGCGCGCTGGGCAGGGTGCTGCACGAGTGGACCGGACGCGACCGGGTCCCGGTGGACCTGGAGGGCCACGGCCGGGAGGAACTCTTCACCGACGTGGACCTGAGCCGTACCGTCGGCTGGTTCACCACCCGCTACCCGGTCGCCCTCAGCGTGACGCCGGACGCCGACTGGGGCACCGTGCTGAAGTCGGTCAAGGAGCAGCTGCGCGCCGTGCCCCGCCGCGGCCTCGGGTACGGCATCCAGCGGCATCTGATCCGGCCGGCGGGCCTGCCGGACACACCGACCGCCGGCATCAGCTTCAACTACCTCGGCCAGTTCGGCCTGCCGGGCGGTGACGGCGGTCTCTACCGCGGCCCGCACCGCGAGCTGGCGCTGGACGCCGACCCGACGGCGCCGCGGCCGCACGCGCTGGAGGTCGTCGGCCGACTGGACGGCGACGCGCTGGAGTTCACCTGGTTCTACTCGGCGAACCTCCATCATGAGGAGACCGTGACCCGGCTGGCCGGGGAGTTCTCCCGTGCGCTGGGCGACATCGCCCGGCACGGCGCCCGGCCCGGGGCCGGCGGACGCACCCCCTCCGACTTCCCGCTGGCCGCGCTCGACCAGCCCACCGTGGACCGGCTGGTGGGCGACGGCCGCACCGTCGAGGACATCCACCCGCTCACCCCCACACAGGCCGGCATGCTCTTCCACCGGCTCTCCCAGGACGACCAGAGCGTCTACTTCCAGCAGCTCACCTTCGTCCTGGACGGTGTACCCGACCCGCAGGCCCTGGCCGCGGCCTGGCAACAGGTGACGGACCGCACCCCCGTGCTGCGCGGACGCGTCGTATGGCAGGACGTGCCCGAGCCGCTGCTGGTGGTGGAGCGCGGCGCCACCGTGCCGGTCACCCATCTGGACTGGCGCGCCCTGCCGGACGGCGAGCGACGGGCCCGGCTACGGGAGTTGCTCGACCGCGACCGGCGGCGCGGGATCGACCTCGACGCCGCCCCGCTGCTGCGCCTGGTCCTGGCCCGGGTGTCCGACGCCGAGGTCCAGGTGGTGTGGTCCTTCCACCACCTGGTGCTGGACGGCTGGAGCCTGTTCCAGGTGCTCTCCGACGTCTTCCGGTGCCACGCCGTGCTGCGTGGCCCGGTGGCCGGAGACGGCGCCGCGCCTGAGGAGGCGGGCCTGCCCAGCCGCCGTCCGTTCCGCGACTATGTGGCCTGGCTGCGCGACCGCGACTGGGCGGAGGCCGAGCGGCACTGGCAGGACCGGCTCGACGGGTGGAGCGAGCCCACCGCACTGCCCTACGACCGCGAGCCCAGAGAGACCCACCGCGCGGAGTCCACCGAGGCGGTGCGCGTCACCCTGTCCGCCGGCACCTCCCGCCGGCTGGACGAGCTGGCCAAGGGCGCGGGCCTGACCATGAACACCCTGGTGCAGGGCGCCTGGGCGCTGCTGCTGGCCCGTCAGACGGGGCGGCCGGAGGTCGTCTTCGGCACCACCGTGTCCGGACGGCCGCCGGAACTGCCCGGCGTCGAGGCCATGAACGGCCTGTTCATCGCGACCGTGCCGACCCGGCTGACCGTCCCCGCCGACGGCACCCTGACGGCCTGGCTGCGCCGGGTGCAGCAGATCCAGACCGATGACCGGCGCTTCGACTTCATCCCGCTCGCCCGGCTGAAGGCGTTCAGCGACCTGCCCGAGCGGGTCGGACTGTTCGACAGCATCGTGGTGTTCGAGAACTACCCGGTCGGCGGCGACCTCGCCGCCGCGCACGGACTGCGGCTGAGCGGCCTCGACGGCATCGAGAGCACCAACTACCCGCTGAGCCTGGTCGCCTACCCGGGGCCGGAGCTGGCCCTGCGGCTCGGCTACGACCCGGAACTGTTCGACGCGGCCACCGTCGAGCGGATGGGCGAGTACCTCACCGTGCTGCTGGAGGGCATGGCCGCGGACGCGGGGCGCCCGCCCGCGCGGCTGCCGGTGCTCGGCGCGGCACGCCACCGCCAGGTGGTCGAGGAGTGGAACGACACCGCCAGCACGCTGCCCGAGGGCACGGTGGCCGGGCTGTTCGCCGCCCAGGCCCGGCGCACCCCGGACGCCACGGCTCTGGACGCGGGGGACAGCTGCCTGACCTACCGTGAACTCGACGCCTGTACCGACGCATTGGCCGGCCGGCTGGTCGGGCTCGGAGTGCGGCCGGAGTCCCCGGTCGGGGTCCTCATGGACCGGTCGGCCGCACTGGTCATCGCCCAGCTGGCCATCGTCAAGGCGGGCGGTGTGTACGTCCCGCTGGACGGCCGCGCTCCGCGGGAGCGGCTGCGGCAGGTGCTGGCGGAGACCACGGCGGACCTCGTGCTCACCGACGCCGCCTGGGAGGAGACCGCCCGCGAGGTGGCACCCGGCGGGCACACCCTGCTGGTGACGGGCGACGCCGTGCCCCTGCCGTCCGGCACCGCGGACGCCCCCGCTCCGGAGGGTGCACCCACGCCGGCCCTCCACCCCGACAACCTGCTCTACCTGATGTTCACCTCCGGCTCCACCGGACGCCCCAAGGGGGTCGCGGTACGCCACCGGGACGTCGTGGCGCTCGCCTTCGACCGCGCCTTCGACGGACACGACCGGGTCCTGGTGCACTCCCCGCAGGCCTTCGACGCGGCCACCTACGAACTGTGGGTGCCCCTGCTGCGCGGCGGCCGGGCCGTCCTCGCCCCGCCAGCCGACGTGGATGCCGCCACGGTGCGCCGGGCGATCTCCGAACAGGGCGTCACCTGCCTGTGGTTGACCGCCGGGCTGTTCCGCCTGCTGGCCCAGGAGGACCCCGAGTGCCTGCAGGGCGCCCGGGAGGTGTGGACCGGCGGCGAAGCCGTGCCGGGCGCCGCGGTACGCCGCGTCCTCGACGCCTGCCCCGGCCTCACCGTGGTCGACGGCTACGGCCCCACCGAGACGACCACCTTCGCGACCCGGCGGGCCTTCCGCTCCGGCGACCCGCTGCCCGCCGCTCTGCCCATCGGACGTCCCCTGGACAACACCCGCGTCTACGTCCTGGACGACGCGCTGCAGCCCCAGCCGCCGGGCATCCCGGGAGAGCTCTACCTCGCCGGTGCCGGGCTCGCCCGCGGCTACGGCGGCCGCCCCGGTGCGACCGCCGAACGCTACCTGGCCGACCCGTTCGGGCCGGCCGGCACCCGGATGTACCGCACCGGCGACATCGTGCGCTGGAGCGCCGACGGTGAACTCCACTTCGTGGGGCGCGCCGACGACCAGATCAAGATCCGCGGCTTCCGGGTCGAACCGGCCGAGATCGAGGCCGTGCTCACCCGCCATGCCGCGGTCGCCGAAGCGGTGGTGACCGTCCCCGACGACGGCGGCCGCAAGCGCCTGGTCGCCTACCTCGTCCCCGCCCCGGACGCGACGGTGTCGCAGGCGGCGGAGCTGCGTGCCCTCCTCGCCGGCGAGTTGCCCGACTACATGGTCCCCGCCGCGTTCGTGACCCTGGACGCGCTGCCCCTCACGGGCAACGGCAAGGTGGACCGGCGCCGGCTGCCCGCCCCCGACTGGTCGGCCGCCACCGCCGGCGAGCACCTCGCGCCGCGCACCGAGGCTGAGCGGATCCTCGCCGATATCTGGTGCGCCCTGCTGGGCGTCGACCGGGTGGGCGTCGAGGACAACTTCTTCATGCTGGGCGGCGATTCGATCCTCAGCATCCAGGTCGTCTCGCGCGCCCGCCGGGCGGGCCTGACCCTGACCCCCCGGGACCTGTTCCGTCACCCGACCGTCGCCGCCCTGGCGGCCGCCACCGGAGCCGCCGCACCTGTCAGCGGCACCGGCCCGGTGACCGGGGACATCGCCCTCACCCCGATCCAGCACTGGTTCCTCGACGCCCGGCCGCAGCATCCCGGGTACTTCAACCAGTCCGTCGTCATCGAACTGGCCGAGGAGCCCGACCCGCAGGCGCTGCACGCGGCCCTGCACGCCCTGTGGACCCACCACGACGCCCTCCGGGCCCGCTTCGAGCAGCGGGCGGACGGGACCTGGAGACAGCACTGCCCGGCCCCGGACGCCACGGAACCGCAGCTGCTGCGGGTACAGGACCTGACCGGACGGGACGACGAGGAGTGCGCCGCCGCGGTCGAGGCCGCCATGGCCGAGGCGCACGCCGGCTTCCGGCTGGAACAGGGCCCCCTGCTCGCCGCCCAGCTGTTCACCGGCGCGCGGACCCAACCGCCGCGGCTGTTCCTGACCGTGCACCACCTGGTGGTCGACGGGGTGTCCTGGCGGGTGCTGCTGGAGGACCTGGAGAGCGCCTACCAGCAGGCGCGCGCCGGTGAGCGGATGAGCCCGCTCGCCCGGACCACCTCCGTACAGGAATGGGCCCGGCGGCTGCACGCCCACACCGAGGCCGGCGGGTTCGCCGGCGAGAGCGCGCACTGGAGCGCGGTGGCCGAACACTGCACGGCTCCGCTGCCCGTTGACGCCGACGGGACCAACACGATCGCCGACCTGCGCTCGGTCACCGTCCGTCTGGACCGGCAGCGGACCGGCGACCTGCTGCAGAAGGTGCCCGGCGTCTACCGCACGCAGATCAACGACGTGCTGCTCACGGCGCTCGGCCGGGTGCTGGCCGACTGGACCGGACAGCGCACCGTCGCCGTCGGCCTGGAGGGACACGGCCGCGAGGACCACTTCTTCGACGGCGTCGACCTGTCCCGTACGGTCGGCTGGTTCACCAGCCTGTTCCCCGTCGCCCTGGACCTCCCGGCCGGCGACTGGGCCGCGGCGCTCAAGTCCGTCAAGGAACAGCTGCGCGCGGTACCCGGCCGGGGCCTCGGCCACGGGGCGCTGCGGCACCTCGCGGGAGCCGCCGAACTCACCGGGACGCCCCAGCCCCGGATCAGCTTCAACTACCTGGGGCAGTTCGACTGGACCGGCGACGGGCGGCTGATCCGCGCCGTTCGCGGCGGACTGGACGGCGCCGCCGCACCCGAGTCCGTCCGGCCGCACCTGCTGGACGTCGTGGGCCGGGTCGAGGAGCGCCGCCTCGAACTGACCTGGTACTACAGCAGCGCGGTGCACCACGAGGAGACGGTCACCGCGCTGGCCACGGGCATGCTCAAGGCCCTGGAGGACATCGTCGCCCACTGCGCCGGCCCGGACGCCGGCGGCCGCACCCCGTCCGACTACCCGCTCGCCCGCCTCGACCAGGCGGCCGTGGACCGGGTCGCGGCGGACGGCCGCGCGGTGGAGGACATCTACCCGCTGACCCCGATGCAGGCCGGCATGCTGTTCCACAGCCTGATGGACCCGGACTCCCACACCTACTTCAACCAGGTCCAGCTGGTGCTCTCCGGCGTCACCGACCCGGTCGCCCTCGCCACGGCCTGGCAGCAGGCGGCCGACGCCAACCCGATGCTGCGCACCCGCCTGGTGTGGGAAGAGACCACCGAGCCGCTGCAGGTCGTCCAGGTCCGGGCCACCGTGCCCGTCACCCACCACGACTGGTCCCGGCGGAGCGCCGACGCCCGCGAGCGCGCACTGACCACCCTGCTCGCCGAGGACCGGGCGGCCGGTCTCGACCTCGCCGGCGCCCCGTTGATGCGGCTGGCCCTGATCAAGCTGTCCGACGACCGGGTCCGCCTCGTCTGGACGTTCCACCACATCCTGCTCGACGGCTGGAGCGCGGCCCAGGTCTTCGACGAGATCTGCGAACGGTATGCGGCGCTCACCGCCGGCCGCCGTCCCGAGGTCCCCGCCCGCCCGCCCTTCGGCAGCTATCTGCGCTGGCTGGCGGAGCAGGACAGCACACAGGCCGAGCGGCACTGGCGCACCGCGCTGGCCGGATTCACCTCGCCGACCGAACTCCCGCGGGACCGCAAGCCCTTGGAGGCCCACCGCGCCTCGTCCTCGGGCTCGGTCCACGTCACGCTGGACGAGGAGGACTCCGCCCGCCTGCGGGAGACGGCGCAGCGGTCCGGCCTCACCATGAACACCGTGCTGCAAGGCGCCTGGGGCCTGCTGCTGTCCCGCTACAGCAACAGCGACGACGTGGTCTTCGGCACCACCGTCTCCGGCCGGCCGGCCGCGCTGCCCGGTGTGGAGTCCATGGTCGGACTGTTCATCAACACCCTCCCCACCCGAGTACGTGTCGACGGCGACCGAAGGCTGCTGGACTGGCTGCGTGACCTGCAGACGGCCCAGTCGGAATCCCGGCGCTACGACTTCGTCTCCCTGACCGAGCTCCGGACGTGGAGCGAAGTCCCGGGCGGGACCAGCCTGTTCGACAGCATCGTGGTCTTCGAGAACTACCCCTTCGACAGCGACGCCCTCGCCCGGCACGGCCTGGGCATCCAGCAGGAACGCGACCTGGAGCCGACCAACTACCCGCTCAGCGTGATTGTCGCCCCCGGTGAGCGCCTCACCGTCGCCCTGGACTACGACCCGGCGGCCTTCGACGCCGCGACGGTCGAGCGGCTGGGCCGGTGCCTGCGCGTCCTGCTGACGGAGATGGCGGCCGATCCGGACCGCCGCCTGGGGGACCTGCCGCTGCTCACCGCGGACGAGCGCGGGCGCATCCTGCGGGAGTTCGGCGGAGCGGCCGCCGCGCCGCCGCGGCGCGTACTGCCCGAGGTGTTCGAGGAGCAGGCGGCCCGCACCCCGCACGCCACCGCCGTACTGGCCGGGTCCGACCGGCTCACCTACCGGGAGCTGAACGAGCGCGCCAACCGGCTGGCCCGGCTGCTGATCGCCTCGGGCGCGGGCCCGGAGCGGTTCGTCGCCCTCGCGCTGCCGCGCACGGCCGACCTGATCGTGGCCCTGCTGGCCGTGCTCAAGAGCGGCGCGGGCTATCTGCCGGTCGACCCCAAGTACCCGGCCGAGCGGGTCTCCTTCCTGTTCGACGACATCGGACCGGACATCGTGCTCACCAGCGCCGCGTCGGCCGGCCGGCTGCCCGAGGGGCCCGCCGTCCGGATCGCGCTGGACGACCCCGGGACGGCGGACCGGATCACCGGACAGTCACCCGCCGACATCGGTGACGGCGAGCGGACCGGTGCGCTGCTGCCCGCCCACCCCGCCTATGTCATCCACACCTCGGGCTCGACGGGACTGCCCAAGGGCGTGGTGGCGACCCACGGGTCGGTGGTGGCACTGGCCGACTGGGCGGCCGGCGAATTCGGCGGCCGGGGCCTGTCCCACGTCGTGGCGTCCACGTCGCTCAACTTCGATGTGTCGGTCTTCGAGATCTTCTGCCCGCTGCTGTCCGGCGGCTGCGTCGAGATCGTGAGCGACCTGCTGGCCCTCGCCGAACGCTCCGCCCCCTGGACCGCGAGCCTGCTCAGCGCCGTCCCCTCCGCCCTCGGCCAGCTCCTCGCCGAGGACACCGTCCACGTCACGGCGGACACCGTGGTGCTGGCCGGTGAGGGGCTCGCCGCCCGTACCGTACGAGAGGTCCGCGCCGCCGTCCCCGGCTGCCGGGTCGCGAACATCTACGGCCCCACCGAGGCCACCGTCTACGCCACCGCCTGGTACTGCGACCCCGCGGATCCGGACCGCACCCCGCCGATCGGCAGCCCCGTCGCCGGCGCCCGGGCCTACGTCCTCGATCCGTATCTGCGGCCCGTCCCCGTCGGCGTACCCGGCGAGCTCTACCTTGCCGGTACCGGCGTGGCGCGCGGGTACTTCGCGCGGCCCGGACTGACCGCCGGGCGCTTCCTGGCGGATCCGTTCGGCCCCGCGGGGGAGCGGATGTACCGCACCGGCGACCTCGTGCGATGGGACACCGAGGGGCAGTTGGAGTACCTCGGCCGCAGTGACGACCAGGTCAAGGTGCGCGGCTTCCGCATCGAACTGGGCGAGATCGAGGCCGCGCTGGCCCGGCACCCCGAGGTGGCCGAGGCCGCCGCGCGGGTCGTCGAGACCGACGGCCACAAGCGGCTGGTGGGCTATGCCGTCACCAGGGGTGCGGCGGGCGCCGACCCGGCCGCGCTGCGTGCCTTCCTCGCCCGGAGCCTGCCCGACCACCTGGTCCCCGCGGTCGTCGTCCCCCTGGAGAAGCTGCCGCTGGGAGCGACCGGAAAACTCGACCGGCGTGCCCTGCCGGCGCCCGACTGGGCCGCCCCGGCCGCCGGTTACGTCCCGCCGCGCACGGACACCGAGAAGGCGCTCGCCGGGATCTGGGCCGATGTGCTGGGCGTGGACCACGTGGGCGCCGAGGACAACTACTTCGCGCTCGGCGGGGACTCGATCCTCAGCATCCAGATCGTCTCCGCGGCCCGCCGCGCCGGCCTCGCGCTGACCCCGCGCCATCTGTTCGTCCACCAGACCGTCGCCGCCCTGGCCGCGGCCGCCGGGGAGCTGCCGGCCACGGTGTCCACCGCCGAACAGGGCCCGGTGGTGGGCGAGGTGCCGCTCACACCCGTCCAGCACTGGCTGTTCGACAGTGTCCCGGACAGCCCCGGGCACTTCACCCAGTCGCTCTCCTTCCAGCTGGCCGCCGAGGTCGACGAGGGCGCGTTGCGGGCCGCCCTGGCCGCGGTGCTGGAGCATCATGACGCCCTGCGCACGGTGTACGAGACCACCGGCGACGGCCGTCGGCGCCAGTACAGCCCGGCGCCCGGTGCGGCACCCGCCCTGGCGGTGCACGACCTGTCCCGCCGGGCGCCGCAGGACCGGGCCGCGGAGCTGCGCGCGCTGACCCGGGAACTCTGCGCGGGCTTCGACCTGGCCGAGGGGCCGTTGCTGAAGACCGCGCTGTGCCACCTGGGCGACCAGGACCGTCCCGTCCTGCTGCTGGCGGCCCACCACCTGGTCGTCGACGCGGTGTCCTGGCGCATCATCCTGGAGGACCTCGACACCGCCTACCGCCGGGTGCGCGCCGGGGACCGGGCCGGGCTCGGCCCCAAGACCACCTCGTTCCGCGCCTGGGCGCAGCGGCTGCACGACCACACCGCCGCCGGCGGCTTCGACGACGAACTCGCCCACTGGAACGGGCCGGACGGCCTGACGGACCTGCCCACCGACCACGCGGGCCGCAACTCCGCGGACTCCGAGGACACCGTGACCGTCCGCCTGGAGGCCGAGGAGACCCGCCGGCTGCTCCAGGATGTGCCGGACGTCTACCGGACCCGGGTCAACGACGTCCTGTTGTGTGCTCTGGGCCGGGTGCTGGCCCGCTGGACCGGGCACGACCGGGTACGGATCGGGCTGGAGGGCCACGGCCGCGAGGAGATCTTCGACGATGTCGACCTCTCCCGCACCGTCGGCTGGTTCACCACCATGTTCCCGGTCGCGCTGGATCTGCCGCCGCACGCGGATCTCGCGACGGCGCTGAAGTCCGCCAAGGAGGGCCTGCGGGCGCTGCCCCGGCACGGCCTGGGACACGGCGCGCTGCGCCATCTGCGTACCCCGGCGCCCACCGGACTCCCGGCCGACCCGCAGATCTCCTTCAACTACCTGGGCCAGCAGGACTGGAGCGCGTCCGGGGGCGACGGTCTGCTGCACGCACCGTACGGCGCGCTGGAGGGCGATATGGACCGGGCGGCCGACCGGCCGCAGCTGATCGATGTCGTCGGCCTGGTGGCGGACAAACGGCTGGAGTTCACCTGGTCGTATTCGACGAACCTGCATCTGCGGTCCACCGTGGCCGCGCTGGCCGAGGAGATGACCGCGGAGCTGCAGGAGATCGTGCGGCACTGCGCGGAACCGGACGCCGGGGGCCGCACTCCTTCCGACTTCCCACTGGTCCGCCTCGACCAGGAGACCGTCGACCGGCTCGTCGGCGACGGCCGGGACGTCACGGACGTCTATCCGCTCACCCCCACCCAGACGGGACTGGTCTTCCACGGGCTCGACGAACCCGGCCAGGGGCTGTACGTGGAACAGGCCACCTTCGTCCTGGACGGCATAGGCGACTCCCGGCTGCTGGCCGCCGCCTGGCAGCAGGTCGTCGACCGCACCCCCGTGCTGCGCAGCGCGGTGGTCCTGCACGAGGTGCCGGTACCCCTCCAGACAGTCCGCCGCTCCGTCTCCCTCCCCGTCACCGAGCTCGACTGGAGCGCCTGGACGCAGGAGCGGCGCGACGCCGAACTGGCCCGGCTGCTCGCCGAGGACCGGGACCGCGGGCTCGCCCTCGACCGGGCGCCGCTGCTGCGGCTCACCCTCATCCGGCTCTCCCCGGCCGAGGTACGGGTCGTCTGGACCTTCCACCACGTGCTGCTCGACGGGTGGAGCGTCTTCCAGGTTCTTTCGGACGTCTTCTCCTGCCACGCGGCGCTGGCGCAGGGCACCGACCTACAGCTGCCGGACCGCAGGCCGTTCGCGGACTACGCCGCCTGGCTCGCCGCCCATGACACGGCCCCGGCCGAGCAGCACTGGCGCGCGGCGCTGGCCGGCCTGTCCGCACCCACCCCGCTGCCCTACGATCGGCGACCGGCGCCGGGTGCCGCCACCCGCGCCGGCACCTGGCTCTCGCAGCGGCTCGGCGCACCGGAGAGCGCCGCGCTCCAGGACTTCGCCCGGCGCCACCACCTCACCCTCAACACCGTCGTCCAAGGGGTCTGGGGCCTGCTGCTGTCGCGCTGGAGCGGAGCGCGCGAGGTGTGCTTCGGCACGACGGTCTCCGGCCGGCCCGCCGACCTGCCCGGCGCCGACTCCATCACCGGCCTGTTCATCAACACCCTGCCGGTGCGGTGCGACGTGGACGGCGGTGCGGCCCCGGCCGACTGGCTGCGCGGTCTGCAGTCCGTGCAGGCGAACGCCCGCGGTTTTGAGCACGTCCCGCTGTCCGACCTGCGCATCTGGAGCGAACTGCCCACGGGGACAGCGCTGTTCGAGAGCCTGGTGGTCTTCGAGAACTACCCGATCAACGACACCGCGGCCACCGCACACGGCGTGCGCGTCCGTGATCTGCACGCCCTGGAGGCCACCAACTACCCGCTCACCGTGGTGGTCTCGCCCGACACCCGGCTGAGCGTCGAACTCGGCTATGACCCCCGGTACTTCGAGGAGTCCACCGCCCGGTCCCTGGCCGCCCAGCTGATGCACACCCTGGGCGCCCTGGCGGCACCCGGCGGCGCGACGACCGTGGACGGGATCTACATCCTGCCGCCGGACGAGCGCGAGCGGCTGACCGGGCGCTCCACGCCGACGGCCGGCGACGCGGTGCCGGCGGCCACCCTGGCCGCGCTCGTCGAGGCCGCGGTCGACCGGTGGCCGCACGCCCCCGCGCTGACCGCACCGGACCTGCAGCTCTCCTTCGCACAGCTGGAGGCGCGGGCCAACCGCCTCGCGCACCATCTCCTCACCCGGGGGACCGGACCCGGCGACCTCGTCGCCCTGGTCCTGCCGAGGTCGGCCGACATGGTCGTCGCCCAGCTCGCGACCGCCAAGGCGGGCGCCGCCTACCTGCCGGTGGATCCCGGGTACCCGGCCGAGCGGATCGCGCTGATGCTGCGCGATGCGGCCCCGGCCGTCACTCTGGAGGCCGCCGAGGTCCACGACCTCCTGGCCGGGGACGACGCCACACCCGGACACCGTCCCACCGACCGGGACCGGGTCCGCCCGCTCGACCTCGACGACCCGGCCTATGTGATCTACACCTCCGGCTCCACCGGCACCCCCAAGGGCGTGGTCGTCACCCACCGCGGCCTGGCGGACTTCGCCGCCGCCGAGGCCGACCACTACCAAGTGCGGCCGGGTGACCGCGTGCTGGCCTTCGCCACCCCCAGTTTCGACGCCTCGGTGCTGGAACTGTGCATGGCCCTGCCGGCCGGTGCCTGCCTCGTGGTGCCGCCGCCAGGTCCGCTGCTCGGCACGCACCTGGCCGAGGTGCTGCGTGGGGAGCGCATCACCCACACCCTGCTGCCGCCCGCCGCGCTCGCCACGGTGCCGCCCGCCACCGCGGGGACGCTGCCGGAACTGCGCACGCTCATCGTCGGCGCGGACGCCTGCGGCGCCGACCTGGTCGGCCGCTGGGCCCCGCACCACCGGATGATCAACTCCTATGGGCCCACCGAGACCACGGTGGTCGCCACCTGGTCAGGACCACTCCTGCCCGACGGCGCCGCGCCCCCCATCGGACGCCCGCGGCCGGGCAGCCGCAGCTATGTGCTCGACGGGCGGCTGCGACCGGTCGCCGACGGCATCCCCGGCGAACTGTGGGTCGGCGGACCCTCCCTGGCCCGCGGCTACCTCCACCGCCCGGGGCTGACCGCCACGCGGTTCACGGCCGACCCGTACGGCGCACCGGGCGACCGGATGTACCGCACCGGCGACCTGGTCCGCCGCGACGCCCGCGGCGAGCTGCACTACCTCGGCCGCACCGACCACCAGATGAAGCTGCACGGCCACCGGATTGAGGCGGGCGAGGTCGAGGCCACCTTGGTGCGCCACCCGGCCGTGCGGGACGCCGTGGTGGCCGTACGGGAGGACGAGCCCGGAGCACCGCGCCTGGTGGCCCATCTGCTCGCCGCACCCGACACCGACGTCCCGGCCGGCGCGGAGCTGCGCGGGTTCGCCTCCCGGACGCTGCCCGCCCACATGGTCCCCTCGGCCTTCGTCGTGCTGGAGCGCTTCCCGCTCACCGAGAACGGCAAGACCGACCGCGCGGCCCTGCCCGCACCCGGGCCGGACCTGCCCGAGCCCACCGCACACGTCGATCCGCGCACCCCCACCGAACAATTCCTCGCGGACGTCTGGGCACAGGCCCTGGAGACGGCCGTGGGCGCCGAGGACGACTTCTTCGCCCTCGGCGGCGATTCGCTGCGCAGCCTGCTCATCGCCTCCCGGGTCAACGAGACCTTCGGCGTGGACCTCACCCCCCGCGACGTGCTGACCGCCCGCACGGTCGCCGCCCTCGCCGAACTGGTGGAGGAGCACGTCCTGCGCGAACTCGAAGACGCCGCCCGCGGCAACAGCGACCACAACGAACGGTGAGGAACGACGACATGACGTCTTCGCATTCGAAGAAGGACCGTGCCGCGGCCCTGCCGCAGGAGTTGCAGGAGGCGCTGCGCCGCCGCCTGGCGGGCCAGGCCCCGCCGGCCGCCAAGGCCCGGCAGCAGATCCCGCGCGCGGACCGGTCACAGCCCCTGCCGCTCGCCTTCGCCCAGCAGCGGCTGTGGTTCCTGGACCAGCTCCGGCCCGGCGACTCCCGCTACAACAGCGCAGTCGCCCTGCGGCTGACCGGCGCCCTGGACGGGGCCGCGCTGTCCAGGGCGCTCGACGCCGTACTGGAGCGCCACGAGTCGCTGCGGACCACGTTCGACGACATCGACGGCCGGCCCGTGCAGACCGTGCACCCGGCCGCCCCCGTGCCGCTGCCGGTACGCGACCTGAGGGAGGAACCCGCACCCGACGCGGGGGAGGGGACCGGACCGGGCCCCTCGGCGCTGGACGATCTGCTGCTGGCGGAGTACTCCCGCCCGTTCGACCTGCGGACCGGTCCGCTGCTGCGGGCCCTGCTGGTACGCCTGGCCGAGGACGAGCACGTCCTGCTGCTCACCGCGCACCACATCGTCACCGACGGCTGGTCCATGGGCGTGCTGCTGGACGAACTGTGCACGCTGTACGACGCGCTGGCCCACGGCGAAGCGCCCGCGCTCGCCCCGGTGGCGACGCAGTACCCGGACTTCGCCGTATGGCAGCGCGAGCGGCTGTCCGGCGCCCTGCTGGAGGAGCAGCGCTCCTACTGGACCAAGCAGCTGGACGGGACCGTGCCGTTGGATCTGCCGCTCGACCGGCCCCGCAGCGGTGAGGAATCGGGGGACGGCGCGGTCCACGAGTTCCGTGTCCCGGCGGCCACGGCGGCCCGGCTGCGGGAGGTGGCGGCGCAGCAGCACACCACCCTGTTCGCGGCGCTGATCGCCGCGTGCCAGGCGCTGTTCGCCCGCTGGTCGGGACAGGACGACATCGCCGTCGGGTCACTGACCCCCGGGCGCGCACGCACCGAACTGGAGCGCGCGGTCGGCCTCTTCGTCAACACGGTCGTGCTGCGCGCCCCCGTCGACACCGCACGCTCCTACCGCGAGCTGCTCGATGCCTCCGCCACCGCCGTCCTCGATGCCTTCGCCCACGACGACACCCCCTTCGAGCGGCTCGTGGAGGCCGCGGGGGCGGTACGCGAAGCGGGCCGCAACCCGCTCTTCGACGTCATGGTCCTGCTCCACCCCGCCCCGCCCGCGGCCCCCGGCCTGCGGGGGATGGCGGCCGGGACCGTCACCGTGCCCCGCCGCGCGGCCACCTTCGATCTGAGCGTCGAGTTCGTCCCCGACGGGGACGGGCTGACGGGCCTGCTGGAGTACCGCACCGACCTCTTCGACGCCTCGACCGCCGTGCGGATGGCCGAGCAACTGGCCATCCTGCTCGGGGGAGTTGCGGCCGAACCGGACCGACCGCTGGGTGAACTGTCCCTGCTGTCGGAGCGGGAGCGGCGGCGCCTGACCACCGAATGGAACGACACCGCACTGCCCGTCGCACCCACCACCTATCCCGCCGCCTTCGAGGCGCAGACGGCCCGCACCCCGCACGCGACGGCACTGGTGGCCGGGGACACCACACTGGACTACGCCGCGCTCAACGCCCGCGCCAACCGGCTCGCCCACCACCTCATCGACCGGGGGGCGGGCCCCGAACGGCTCGTCGCGCTGCACCTGCCGCGCACCGCCGACATGATCGTGGCGATCCTGGCCGTCCTCAAATCCGGCGCCGCCTACCTGCCGCTCGACCCCGAACTGCCCGAGGAGCGGCTGCGGTTCCTGATCGAGGACGCGCGGCCGATGCTGGTGCTCGACGAGGCGGCCCTGCACGCGGTACCGGCATCGGCCCGCGCGAGCGACCCCACCGACGCCGACCGCCGCACGCCGCTGCACCCCGGCCACACCGCCTACGTCATCTACACCTCAGGGTCCACCGGCCGCCCCAAGGGCGTGTCCGTGGAGCACCGGTCGCTGATGAACCTGCTGGCCGGCCACCGGCACGGCTTCGTCGCCGCGGCGGGCGGCGGTCCCCTGCGGGTGGCCCTGACCGCGTCCTTCTCCTTCGACACCTCCCTGGAGGGCGTGCTGCTGATGGCCGACGGCCACCGGCTGCACCTGGTCGACGAGGCGACCCGGCTCGATCCGGCCGCCCTGGTCGAGTACGTCGTCGAGCACCGCGTCGACTTCCTCGACCTGACCCCCTCCTATCTGCGCCAGCTCCTGCCCGCCGGGCTGCTCACCGACCCGCGCCACCACCCGCGGCTGCTGATGCTGGGCGGCGAGGCCGTCGGCACCGCGCTGTGGCGGGAGCTCGCCGGGCTGCCCGACGTCGCCGCGTACAACTTCTACGGGCCCACCGAGTGCACGGTCGACGCCCTGGCTTGCCGTATCGACGGCACCGGGCGGCCGGTGGTGGGCCGGCCGCTGGCCAATGTGCGCGCCCATGTCCTCGACCACCGCCTCCGGCCGGTCCCGCCCGGCGTCGGCGGCGAGCTGTACCTGGCGGGCGACCAGGTCGCCCGCGGCTATCTGCACCGCCCCGGCCTGACCGCCGCACGGTTCGTGGCGGACCCGTTCGGGCCGCCCGGCAGCCGGATGTACCGCACCGGCGACCTGGCCCGGTGGACCGCCGACGGACGGCTCGACTACCTCGGCCGCGCCGACGACCAGGTCAAGATCCGCGGCCACCGCATCGAGCCCGGAGAGGTCGAGGCGGCACTGCTGGCCCTGCCTGCCGTCGCCGAGGCGGCCGTCCTCGCCGTCGCCGACGAGCGCGGCCACGCCCGGCTCGCCGGCTACCTCGTGCCCGCCGCCGGGACCGGGCATCCCGCCGCCTCCGAGCTGCGGGCGGCCCTGCAGCGCACTCTGCCCGGCCATATGGTGCCCGCCGCCTTCGTCGTCCTGGACGCCCTGCCGCTCAGCACCAGCGGCAAGCTGGACCGCCGCGCGCTGCCCGCCCCCGACCTCGACGCGGCCCCGCGCGAGCGGGAGTTCGTGGCGCCGCGCACCCCGGCCGAGCGGGACCTGGCCGGGATCTGGTCCGCGGTGCTCGGCATCGCGCAGGTGGGGGTCACCGACAACTTCTTCGAGCTGGGCGGCGACTCGATCCTCAGCATCCAGGCGGTCTCCCGGGCCCGCGCCGCCGGACTGCGCCTGACCTCCCGCGACGTGTTCCTGCACCAGACCGTCGCCGAGCTGGCCGCCGCCGTGGACCTGCGCACCGCCCCGGCACCTGCGGCGCAGCAGCCGGACGACGCGGGACCTGCCCCGCTCACCCCCATCCAGGAATGGTTCTTCGCCACCCACGGACCGCTGCGGCACTTCAGCATGTCGATGCTGCTCGACCTGCCGCACGACCTCGACCCGGACGCCCTGGAGCGGGCCCTGCACGCGGTGGCCGCCCATCATCCGGCGCTGCGCACCCGCTTCGTCCGCAGCGGCGACACCTGGCGCCAGCTCCCCGGAGCCGCCGTGGCGCCCGGCCTCCTGGCCACGCACGACCTGTCCGGGGCCACCGGCGCCGCCCGGGACGCCGCGCGCACCGAGGCGGCCGACGCCGCCCGCGCGGATCTCGACCCCGCCACCGGCACCCTGCTGCGCGCCGCCCTGCTCCTGGCGGAGCCGGGCAGCCGGCCGCGGCTGTTCCTGACGGCCCACCACCTGGCCGTCGACAGCGTCTCCTGGCGCATCCTGCTCGCCGACCTGGAGCGCGCCTACCGCCGGGCCGCCGCGGACGCGCCGGTCCAACTGGAGCCCGCCACCACGCCGTTCACCACCTGGGCGGCGCAGCTGGCCCGGCATGTGCAGGACGGCGGACTCGACGACGACCTGGCGTACTGGAGAGCCGAGAGCGAAGCGGCGCGCACCCCGCTGCCGGTGGACCGCCCGGGTACGGCCCTCGCCGGCTCGGTCCGCACCGTACGCGCACGACTCGACCGCGACACCACCGAGGCCCTGCTGCGCCGGGTGCCCGGCGTGTACCGGACCCAGGTGAACGACGTACTGCTCAGCGCGCTGGGCCGGGTGCTCGCCGACTGGGCGGACACGGACCGCGTGACGGTGGCCCTGGAGGGGCACGGCCGGGAGGACATCGACGACCACGACGACAGCGAGGCGGCCGGCGCCGGTGACGCCGCCGATCTGTCCCGGACCGTCGGCTGGTTCACCACCCAGTACCCCGTCACCCTCACCCTGGACGGCCCGTCGCGGGAGCCGGACTGGGGCGCGACGCTCAAAGCGGTGAAGGAACAGCTGCGGGCCGTCCCCCGCCGGGGCCTCGGTTACGAGGCGCTGGCCCGCCTGGGCTCACCGGACCCGGCCGCCCGCACTCTGCGCGAACTCCCGCTGCCGCAGGTCTGCTTCAACTACCACGGGCAGTGGGAGAGCGCGCACGGCCGGGACTTCGCGCCCGCCGGCGAGGCCCCCGGACGCGATATGGCCGCCGGTGCGGCGCTCGATCACCTGCTGGACGTCTCGGCCGTGGTGGCCGACGGTGTGCTGGAGCTGACCTGGCACTACAGCGACCAGGTGCACGACGAGAGCACGGTACGGGAGCTGGCGGACGGTACGGCCCGTGCGCTGGCCGCGATCGCCGCCCACTGCGCGCGGCCGGACGCGGGCGGCCGCACGCCCTCCGACTTCCCTCTCGCCCGGCTGGACCAGGCCGGGGTGGACCGCCTGGCCGGGGACGGGCGCGCCGTCGAGGACATCCTCCCGCTGACCCCGCTCCAGGAAGGCATGCTCTTCCACCGCCTGGTGGGCGGCGCGGACGACGTCTACCTCGACCAAGCCGGCCTGCTGCTGGACGGCGTGGCGGACCCGCGGGCGTTCGCCCGGGCCTGGCAGCGGGTCGTCGACCGGACGCCGGCGCTGCGCACCTCGGTGGTTTGGGAGCAGGTGCCCGTACCGCTCCAGATCGTGCACCGGCGCGCGACGGTGCCCACCGTCCACGTCGACTGGCGTGAGCTGGACGACGAACGGCGTACGGCCGAACTCGCCCGGCTCCAGGCGGAGGACCTCGCGCGGGGACTGGACCTCGGCACCCCACCGCTGATGCGGCTCACCCTGATCCGGCTGCCCGGTGGCAGGCTGCGCCTGCTGTGGACCTCGCACCACCTGATCCTGGACGGCTGGAGCCTGGCACAGGTCCTGACCGAGGTGTGCGAGGAGTACGCCGCGCTCGTCGCGGACCGCGCGCAGACGCCACCCGTGCGCCGCCCGTTCGGCGATTATGTGCGCTGGCTGTCCGGCCGGGACGGCCGCGAGGCCGAGGAGCACTGGCGCACCGTCCTCGCGGGCTTCGCCACCCCGACGCCGCTGCCCTGCGACCGCCCGCCCCGCGAGGCCCACCGGGCCCGCTCCGCCGCGGTACTGACGGCGAGCCTGCCCGTCGAGCTGTCCCGGGAGCTGCTGCACACCGCCCGGCGCAGCGGACTCACCCTCAACACGGTCGTACAAGGCGCGTGGGCGCTGCTGCTGGCGCGCTACAGCGGAGAGCCGGATGTGGTGTTCGGCACCACCGTGTCCGGCCGCCCCGACGAGCTCCACGGCGTCGAGTCCATGGTGGGGATGTTCATCAACACCCTGCCCACCCGGGTACGGGTCGACGGACACCGCACCGCCGCCGACTGGCTGCGGGACCTCCAGGACGCCCAGTCCGAATCCCGGCGCTTCGAGGCCGTGTCGCTGGCGCAGCTGACCTCGCTCAGCGAGGTACCGGCGGGCACTGCGCTGTTCGACAGCATGGTCGCCTTCGAGAACTACCCGTTCGACGACGCCCGGACCTCCGGTGCCGGGATCCGCATCCTGGACGTCGCCTCGCGGGACGCGACCAACTTCCCGCTGGTCCTGCGCGCCCACCACAGCGACCGCCTCGGCTTCGACCTCGCCCACGACCCGGATCTCTTCGACGCCGGCACCGTCCGCGCGCTCGCCGACCGGCTGTGCCTGCTGCTCGCGGAGATCGCCGCCGGCCCGGACCGGCCGCTGTGCGAACTGGCGTGGACGACCGCCGAGGAACGCCGGCGGATGCTGGTGGACTGGAACGGCACGGAGCAGGGGCGGCCCGAGCTGACCCTGGTGGACCTGTTCGAGGCCCAAGCGGCCCGCACGCCCGACGCCACCGCGGTGACCTGCGCGGGCACCACGCTGTCCTACGCCGAACTCGACGCGCGGGCAGGCCGGCTGGCCCACCGGCTGGCCGAGAGCGGCGCCGGCCCCGAGCGCTTCGTGGCCCTCGCCCTGCCCCGCTCCCCGGACATGATCGTGGCGCTCGTGGCGGTGCTGAAGACCGGCGCCGCCTACCTGCCCGTCGACCCGGAACTGCCCGGCGGCCGCATCGCCCACCTGCTCACCGACGCCGCGCCGGCCCTGCTGGTGACCACCGCAGCCGTCGCCGGCCGGCTCGGCGACGCCGCCTGCCCGCGGCTGCTCCTGGACGATCCCGAGGTCCGCGCCGACCTCGCCCGGCGCCCCGCCACCGGCCCGGTACCGGCCCGGCGCCCGCTGCCTGAGCACCCCGCCTACGTCATCTACACCTCGGGCTCCACCGGCCTGCCCAAGGGCGTCGTCGTCCCGCACGCCAACGTGGTGCGGCTGTTCTCCCGCACCCGCGACTGGTTCGCCTTCGACGAGCACGACGTGTGGACACTGTTCCACTCCTACGCCTTCGACTTCTCCGTCTGGGAGATCTGGGGCGCGCTGCTGCACGGCGGGCGGCTCGTCGTCGTCCCGCACGAGGTCGCCCGTTCCCCCGAGGAGTTCCTGCGTCTGCTGGTGGACGAGCGGGTCACGGTGCTCAACCAGACGCCCTCGGCGTTCCACCCCCTGATGCGCGCGGACGCCGAACACCCGGAGCTCGGGGCGCGGCTGGCCCTGCGGCGGGTGATCTTCGGCGGGGAGGCGCTGGACCTGGGACGGCTCACCGACTGGTATGAGAGGCACCCGGACACCGCGCCCGTCCTGGTCAACATGTACGGGATCACCGAAACCACCGTGCACGTCTCCTACGCGCCCCTCGACCGCGCCACCGTGACCGGGGCCACCGGCAGCGCCATCGGCCGCGGCATTCCCGACCTGCGCGTCCGGGTGCTCGACGCCGGCCTCGCCCCGGTGCCGCCCGGCGCCGTCGGTGAGCTGTACGTGGCCGGGGAGGGCCTGGCCCGCGGCTATCTGAACCGGCCGGGCCTGACCGCCGCGCGGTTCGTGGCGGACCCGTTCGGGCCGCCCGGCACCCGGATGTACCGCACCGGCGACCGGGCCCGGTGGCGGCCCGACGGCACCCTGGAGTACCTCGGCCGGGCCGACCAGCAGGTCAAGATCCGCGGGTTCCGGATCGAACCCGGCGAGATCGAGGCCGCCCTGACCGCGCACCCGGACGTCGCCGAGGCCGTGGTCGGGGTGCGCGAGGACACCCCCGGGGTGCGGCGGCTGGTGGCCCATGTCGTGGGCACCGGCCAGGGCGCCCCGCCGTCCGCCACCGCGCTGCGCGCCCACCTGACGGACACCCTGCCCGCACACATGGTGCCCGCCGCCTATGTCGCCCTCGACGCACTGCCGTTGACCGTCAACGGCAAGCTCGACCACCGGGCCCTGCCCGCCCCCGGCCCGGACGGCTTCGCCGCCGCCGACGGCGACCGCACCGCGCCGCGCACCGAGGCGGAGCGCCTCGTCGCCCGGGCGTGGGCCGAGGTGCTGAACACCGCAGAACCGGGCGCGGAGGACAGCTTCTTCGCCCTGGGCGGCGACTCGATCCTCGCCATCCGCGTCACCTCCCGGCTCCGCGCCGCCTTCGGCACCGAGGTCTCTCCCCGGCTGCTGTTCACCCACCCCACCGTCGCCGCCCTGGCCGCCGCCCTGCCGGACCCGGCCGAGGCCCACCGGGCACCGGACGACACGATCCCGGCGGCGGACCGCGCCGCCGCACTGCCGTTGTCGTTCGCCCAGCAGCGCCTGTGGTTCCTGGACACCTTCGAGCCGGACAGCACCGAGTACCTGACCTTCTTCGTGCTGCGTCTGCGCGGCCCCCTCGACGAAGCGGCGCTGCGCACCGCCCTGGACGCCCTGGTCGCCCGGCACGAACCGCTGCGCACCACCTTCGCCGAGCAGGACGGCCACGCCCGCCAGCACGTCCACGTCCCCCAAACGGTGGATCTGCCGCTGCACGATCTGTCGGACACACCGCCGGAAGACCGCGACGGCGCACTCGACGCGCTGCTGGCCCGCGAGGGCGCCACCCCCTTCGACCTGGGCACCGGGCCGCTGCTGCGGACCCGGCTGGTCCGGCTCACCGCCGACGAGCACGTCCTGACCCTGGCCATGCACCACATCGTCACCGACGGCTGGTCCACCGCGGTGCTCGGCCGGGACCTGGGCGAGCTGTACGCGGCGGCCCTGCACGGCCGCCGCCCGGACCTGCCCCAACTCCCGCTGCAATACGCCGACTACGCGGCCTGGCAGCGCACCCGGGCGGCCGAGACCGACGGGGCCCAACTCGCCTACTGGCAGCAGAAGTTGTCCGACCTGGCACCGCTGGAGCTGCCGACCGACCGCCCGCGGCCCGCCGTGCGGACCAAGAACGGCGCGCTGCTGGAGTTCTCCCTGCCCGCCCCGTTGACCGAACGGCTGCGGGAGACCGGCCGCCGCGCCGACACCACCCTCTATATGACACTGCTCGCGGCCTGCAAGGTGCTGCTCGCCCGCTGGGCCGGCCAGGAGGACGTCGCGGTCGGCACCGTGGCCTCCGGACGGGAGCGCCCCGAACTGGAGCACCTGGTCGGGATGTTCGTGAACACCCTGGTGCTGCGCAGCCGGGTGCGGGCCGACCTGCCGTTCACCGCGCTGCTGTCCGAGGTGCGCGCGACCGTGCTGGACGCGTTCGCCCACCAGGACGTGCCCTTCGAACGGCTCGTCGACGTGCTCCAGCCGGAGCGGGACACCAGCCGCACCCCCCTCTTCCAGGTCATGGTGGCCCTGCACAACCTGGGCGGCGAGGCACCGCACCTGCCGGGACTCGACGTCGAAACCCTTCAGCCGCCGGGCCGGCACGCCGCCTTCGACCTCGGCTTCGACTTCGTGGAGTGCGACGGCGGGCTCACCTGCTTCGTCGAGTACAACACCGACCTGTTCGACGCGGACACCGTCGAGCGGGCGACCGCACGGCTGCGCCTGCTGCTGGCGGCCGTCGCGGACGAGCCCGGACGGGCGGTGGGCGAACTGCCGCTGCTGCCCGACGCGGAACGGCGGCGGGTACTGGAGGAATGGCAGGGCGCCACCCTGCCCGTCCCGGACAGCACCTTCGTGGACCTGTTCGAGGCCCAGGCGGCCCGTACCCCGCACGCCCCCGCCCTGGTGGCACGGGACGCCACGCTCGACTTCGCCGCCCTGAACGACCGTGCCAACCGGCTGGCCCACCACCTCATCTCGCTGGGCGTCGGTCCCGAGCGGGTGGTCGCCGTCCAGCTGCCGAGGACCTCGGACATGCTGGTGGCGCTCCTCGCCGTCCTCAAGGCGGGCGGCACCCAGCTGTCCATCGACCCGGAACTGCCCGCCGAACGCGTCGCGTTCCTGCTCTCGGACGCCGCGCCGCAGACCGTCCTGACGGCCGACTCGCTGCGCGACGCCCCCCTGGGCCGGCAGCCCGGCCACAACCCCACCGATGCCGACCGGACCTCGGCCCTGTACGCCGCCCACACCGCGTACATCAACTACACCTCCGGCTCCACCGGCCGGCCCAAGGGCGTCGCCGTCGAACACCGCCAGCTGGTCAATCTCTGCCACGACCACCTGGCCGGGCTCATCACCCCGCACGCCGCCGACGGACGGCCGCTGCGCTTCGCCATGAGCGCCGCCTTCTCGTTCGACACCTCATGGGAAGGCCCGCTGCTGCTGGCGCTGGGCCAGGAGGTCCACCTCGTCGACGAGGACGTACGCCTGGACCCGGCCGCCTTCGTCGGCCAGATCGCCGGAAGCCGCCTGGACTGCGTCAATGTGACACCGTCGTTCCTGCACGAGCTGATGGCCGCCGGTCTGTTCACCGGCGATCACCACCGTCCCCGGATCGTCATGGTGGGCGGCGAGGCCGTCGGCACCCCGCTGTGGCGGGAGCTGCGGGAGACCGAGGGCGTCACCGCGTACAACGTCTACGGCCCCACCGAATGCACCGTCGACGCCGTGTACGGCCGCTTCGCCGACCACGCGGAGCGTCCCGTGATCGGCCGGCCGGGCCGCAACCTGCGCGCCTATGTGCTCGACGACGCCCTGCGGCCGCTACCGGTCGGGGTGCCGGGGGAGCTGTACCTCGGCGGCGCCCAGGTCGCCCGCGGTTACCTGGGACGGCCCGGCCTCACCGCCGCGCGCTTCGTCGCCGACCCCTTCGGCCCGCCCGGCGCCCGCATGTACCGCACCGGCGACCGCGCGCGCTGGGACCGGCAGGGGCTGCTGGAGTACCTGGGGCGCACCGACGAACAGGTCAAGGTCCGGGGCTTCCGGATCGAGCCCGGCGAGATCGAGGCCGCCCTGCTCGGCGACCCCGCGGTGGGTGACGCCGTGGTGGTGGCCGTCGAACACGGCGGCCGGCCACGGCTGGTGGCCTACGTGGTGCCCGCCGGGTCGCAGACGCCCCCCGCGGAGGAGCTGCGGGTCCGGCTGCGCCGGACCCTGCCGGACTACATGGTCCCCTCGGTGTTCGTCCCCCTGGAGCGGATACCGACGACCAGCAGCGGCAAGACCGACCGGCGCGCCCTGCCCGCGCCCCCCGCCCAGCCCGACACCGCGACCCGGTACGTGGCCCCGCGCACCGAAACCGAGACATGCCTCGCCGGCATCTGGGCGGAGGTGCTCGGCGTCCCCCGGGCCGGCGTCGAGGACAACTTCTTCGCCCTGGGCGGCGACTCGATCCTCAGCATCCAGATCGTCTCCCGGGCCCGCCGGGCCGGACTCGGACTCACCTCCAAGGACGTCTTCCGCCACCAGACGATCGCCGAACTCGCGCTGCGCACGGCCTCCGTGAACCCGCCGCCCGCCGACGGCGCCGGGGCTCCCGACGGACCGGCGCCGCTCACCCCCATCCAGCACTGGTACCTCGACGGCCGACGGCCCTCCGACGCGCTGCGCTTCACGATGACCAACCGGCTGGAGCTGGCTCCACAGAGCGACGAGCCGGCGCTGCGGCACGCGGTCGACGCGCTGGTGGCCCACCACGAGGCGCTGCGCACCCGGTTTTGCCGCACCGACGGCACCTGGCACCAGGAGGTGCTGCCGACCGCTCCCGGGGACGTCTTCTCGCGCCACGACCTGACCGGTCTCGATGCCCCCGGGCGGGAGGAGTCCGTCCAGCGCGCGACCGCCGCCGCACAGACCTCCCTCGACGTCACCGAGGGCCGGGTCGTGCGGGCCCTGTTCTTCGACTGCGGACCCGCTCTCCCCGCTCAACTCGTGCTCACCGTCCACCACTTGGCCGTCGACGGGGTGTCCTGGCGCATCCTGCTGGGCGACCTGGAGGCCGCCTACCGCAACGCCGCCGCCGGGCGGCCGCCCGCCCTGGCCCCGGCGAGCAGCGGCTACGGACACTGGGCGGCCCGTCTGGAGCGGCACACCCGCTCCGGCGCCCTCGACGGCGACCTGGCGTACTGGACCCGGGCCTGCCAGGCCCCGGCCGAGCTCCCCGTCGACCGCGCGGGTGCCAACTCCCACGGCACCGCCGCCACCGTCACCGTCAGCCTGGGCCGGGCCGAGACCGACGCCCTGCTGCGCCAGGTCCCGGACGTCTACCGCACCCAGGTCAACGACGTCCTGCTCAGCGCCCTCGGCCGCACCCTGACCCGCTTTAGCGGCCGGGACACCGTACTCATCGGCGTGGAGGGCCACGGCCGCGAGGACCTCTTCGACGAACTCGATCTGTCACGCACCGTCGGCTGGTTCACCGCCGAGTTCCCGCTCGCCCTGTCCGTCGCCCCGGACACGGACTGGCGCGACACCGTCCGGTCCGTCAAGGAGCAGCTGCGCGCCGTGCCGCTGCGGGGCCTGAGCTACGGCGCGCTGCGCCACCTCGTGCCGCAGAGCCCGCTGCCCGACGCGCCGCAGCCGCGCGTCGGCTTCAACTACCACGGCCAGTGGGACATCGCGTCCGGCGACCACCCGGACGGCGAGGGGCTCTACCGGGCCGCCCTTCCGCCGGCCGGGCAGGACACCGACCCGGACGAGGCCCGCACCTACCTGCTCGATGTGACGGGCGTGGTCCAGGACGGCCGGCTCGAACTCGGCTGGACCTACCCGCCCGCGGTGTACGACGAGTCCACCGTCCGCCGCCTCGCCGAGGACACCCTTGCCGCGCTGACCGAAATCGTCGCGCACTGCGCCCGCCCGGACACCGGCGGCCGCACCCCGTCCGACTTCCCGCTCGCCCGCCTCGACCAGCGCCAGGTGGACCTGGTCGCGGGTGACGGACGGGAGGTGGCGGACATCCATCCGCTCACCCCGCTGCAGGCCGGCATGCTCTTCCACGGGCTGGTCGACTCGGCGGGCGCCTACTTCGACCAGATGGCGGTCCGGATCGCCGGGGTCGCCGACCCGCGCGCCTTCGCCGCGGCCTGGCAGACGGTCGCCGACCACACCCCGGCGCTGCGCAGCAGCGTCCGCTGGCAGGGCCTGCCCCACCCCGTGCAGGTCGTGCACCGCCGCGCCGTCCTGCCCGTCGGCCACCACGACTGGCGGACCCTGACACCCGCCGAGCGCGACGGCGCCCTGGACCGGCTGCTCGCCGAGGACCGCGCGGCCGGTATGGACGTGACCACCGCACCGCTGAGCCGGCTCGCGGTGGCCGCGCTGCCCGGCGACGAGATCGTGCTGGTGTGGTCCTCGCACCACCTGATGCTCGACGGCTGGAGCACCGGACAGCTCTTCGCCGATGTGTGTGCGGCATACGCGGCAACGATCGGGGGAGGCACCGTCCGCCCGCCGGCCCGCCGCCCGTTCCGCGATTTCCTGCAGTGGCTGGCGGAGCAGGACGAGGAGGAGGCCGAGCGGCACTGGACCGGCACCCTCACCGGGTTCACCGCCCGCACCCCGCTGCCCTACGACCGGCCGCCCGTCGAGGCGCACCGCGCACGGTCGAACGCGCTGGTTCACATGGAGCTCACCCCCGAGGTCTCCGACCGGCTGCGCGCGACGGCCGGACAGAGCGGACTGACCGTCAACACGGTGGTGCAGGGCGCCTGGGCACTGCTGCTGGCGCGCTACAGCGGCCGCCAGGACGTGGTGTTCGGCACCACGGTCTCGGGCCGCCCAGCCGAACTGCCGGGCGTGGAGTCCATGGTCGGCATGTTCATCAACACCGTTCCGACCCGCGCCCGGACCGACGGCGACCGGGCCGTACTGCCCTGGCTGCGCGACCTCCAGGCACAGCAGAGCGACTCCCGGCGCTTCGACTTCGTCTCGCTCGCCCGCATCCAGGCCCTCAGCGAACTCCCCCCGGGAGAGGCGCTGTTCGACAGCATGGTGGTATTCGAGAACTATCCCTTCGACGAGGCGGCCGCCACCGGGGCGGGCATCCGCATCCAGGACGTACGCGCCGAGGACGCCACCAACTTCCCGCTGTGCCTGCGCGCCTACCTCGCCGACCGCCTCGGCTTCGACCTCGCCTATGACGGGGCGTTGTTCGACCGTACGACGGTGGAGCGGGCCGCGGCCCACCTGGAGACCCTGCTGACCGCGGTCGCCGACGGCGCCGCCCGGTCCCTGGACGATCTGGGCCTGCTCACCGCCGCCGACCGCGCGGTGCTGCACCGGTGGAACACCACCGCACGCCCCGCTCCGGGCGGCTCGCCGGTGGACCTGTTCGCCGAGCAGGCGCACCGCACCCCGGACGCCATCGCGCTCGCCGACGAGGTCGGCCGCGAGGTGACCTACCGTCAACTGGCCGACTGGTCGGACCGGGTGGCCCGCCGGCTGGCCGCGGACGGCCTGGCCGCCGAGGGCCGGGTGGCGCTGCTCATGGACCGCTCGGCCGCACTCGTAGTGGCCCAGCTGGCGGTGCTCAAGGCGGGTGGCACCTATGTGCCCGTGGACGGCCGCGCGCCCGAGGAGCGCCGCCGGATGCTGCTCGACGGCGCGGGAGTAACGGCACAGCTGACCGCCGAGGAGGTGGCTGCCGCACGGACCGCCGAACCGGCCGAACCGGCCGGGGCCCCGGCGCTGCCGCCCACCGACCCGGACCGGCTGGCGTACGTGATGTTCACCTCCGGGTCGACCGGCACCCCGAAGGCGGTGGGGGTGCGCCACCGCGACGTGGCGGCACTCGCCACCGACAGCCGCTTCACCGGCCCCGTCTGCGAACGGGTGCTGCTGCACTCGCCGGTGGCCTTCGACGCCGCCACCTTCGAGGTCTGGGCGCCGCTGCTCAACGGCGGACGCGTCGTGGTGGCCCCGCCGGGGGCGGTGGACGCGGCCCTGCTGCGGCGGCTGGCCACCGGGGGAGAGGTCACGGCACTGTGGCTGACGGCCGGACTCTTCCGGCTGCTGTCCCAGGACGCCCCGGACTGCTTCGCGGGGCTGCGCCAGGTATGGACCGGCGGCGATGTCGTCCCGGCCGCCGCCGTGCGCCGGGTGCTGGCCGCCTGCCCCGGCCTCACCGTCGTGGACGGCTACGGACCGACCGAGGCCACGACCTTCGCGACGTCCTTCGCCATGACCGACGCCGCGGCGGTCCCCGACACCGTGCCCATCGGCCGGCCGCTGGACGACATGCGCGTACATGTCCTCGACGCACGGATGCGGCCCGTGCCGCCGGGCACCGCGGGTGAACTCTTCCTGGCGGGCGAGGGCGTGGCCCGCGGCTACCTCGGCCGCCCCGGCGCGACCGCGGACCGGTTCGTCGCGGACCCGTCCGGGCCGCCCGGCGCCCGGATGTACCGCACCGGGGACCTGGCCCGCCGACGGCTCGACGGCACGGTGGAATTCCTCGGCCGCGCCGACGACCAGGTCAAGATCCGGGGCTTCCGCGTCGAACCCGGCGAGGTGGAGGGAGTCCTGGCCGCCCACCCCGGCGTCGCGGATGTAGCGGTGCTGGCCCGCGAGGAACGGCCCGGGACGAAGCGACTGGTCGCCTACGTGGTGGGGCACGACGGCCTCGACACCGAGGCGATGCGCGCATACGCCCGGCAGACGCTGCCCGACTACCTGATTCCCACCGCGTTCGTGCCGCTGGCGGCGCTGCCGCTCAGCGCCAACGGCAAGGTGGACCGAGCGGCCCTGCCCGCACCCGGCAGCGGCCCGGACCGGCCGGAGCCGGTCGCCCCGCGCACCGAGGCCGAACGCCGTACGACACAGGTCTGGGCCGAGGTGCTCGGCGTGGAACGGGTCGGTGTGGAGGACGACTTCTTCGCGCTCGGCGGCGACTCGATCCTCAGCATCCGGCTGACCTCCCGGCTGGCGGAGGCGTTCGGGACCGAACTGACCCCGAGGGCCGTGTTCACCCACCCCACCCCGGCCGCGCTCGCCGCGCTGCTCGCGCAGGGGGAGACCGCCCCCGCGGGCCGCGGCGCCATCATCCCGGTCTCCCGGGACACCGCGCTGCCACTGTCCTTCGCACAGCAACGCCTCTGGTTCCTCGACGCCTTCGCGCCCGGCAGCACCGAATACCTCACCCCGCTGGCGCTGCGGCTGCACGGCCGGCTCGACACCGCCGCGCTCGGCGCCGCCCTGACGGCGCTGGCCGCCCGGCACGAGTCGCTGCGCACCACCTTCGACACCGTGGACGGCCAGGGCGTGCAGCTCATCCATCCGCCCCAGGACGTGCCGCTGCCGCTGCGCGATCTCTCGGCGCTGCCCGCCGGCGACCGCACGGCGCAGCTGGAACGACAGCTGACCGAGGACCGCACCCGCCCCTTCGACCTGCGCCACGGCCCCTTGCTGCGGGCCGGACTGGTCCGGCTGGCGGACGACGACCACGTCCTGACACTGACGCTCCATCACATCATCACCGACGGCTGGTCGACCGCGGTGCTGACCGGTGACTTGGCTCACCTCTACCGGGCGGCGCTCGGCGACACCACGGCCGAACTGCCGCCGCTGCCCGTGCAGTACGCCGACGTCGCGCACTGGCAGCGCACCGCGCACGGGGCGGCCGCCGAGGAGCAGCTGCGGTACTGGCAGGAACGCCTCGTCGGCGTCGAGCCCCTGCACCTGCCCACCGACCGGCCGCGCCCGGCCGTACAGACCAGGAACGGCGCGAGCGCCCCGCTCGTCCTCCCGCCGGAGACGGCCCGCAGGCTGGCGGAGTTCGGCCGGGCCCGGCAGACCACCCTGTTCACCACGCTGATCGCCGCGGCGCAGACCCTCTTCGCGCGGCTGTCCGGACAGCGGGATGTCGCCGTCGGAACCGTCACCTCGGGCCGCGACCGCGCCGAGACCCAGCGGCTGATCGGCTTCTTCGTCAACACGCTGGTCCTGCGCTCGACCGTCGATCCGGACGAGGCCTTCCCCGCGTTCCTGGCGCAGGTGCGGGAGACGGTACTGGACGCCTTCGCGCACCAGGACGTGCCGTTCGAGCAGGTGGTGGACGCGGTCCAGCCGGTCCGGGACACCAGCCGCACCCCGCTCTTCCAGGCCATGGTCGTGCTCCAGAACGCGCCCGGAGCGGCGCTGGACCTGCCCGGTCTGCAGGTGAGCGACATCGAGCCGGACACGCACCACGCCGGCTTCGACGTCACCCTGGAGTTCGCCGAAACCGACTCCGGGGCACTGCACGGGCTGATCACCTACAACACCGATCTGTTCGGCACCGTCACCGCCGAGCGGATGGCCGACCAGCTCACCACGCTGCTGACCGCCATCGCCGAGAACCCGCACCGCCCCCTCGGCGCCCTGCCGCTGGCCCCGGACGACGCACTGCGCCGACTGCTGGCCCACGGGAGCGGCACCGCTCGCCCGGTGCGCCCGGCCACCCTGCCCGAGCTGTTCCAGCGGCAGGCGGCCCGGACGCCCGATGCGGTGGCGCTCGTCGACGGCGCCCGCGAGCTGACCTTCGCGGAGCTGGAGAGCGCGGCCAACCGGCTGGCACACCACCTCATCGGCCGCGGTGTCGGCCCCGAACGCGTGGTGGCGCTGGCGCTGCCCCGCTCGGCGGAGACGGTGGTGGCCCAACTGGCCGTCGCCAAGGCCGGCGGCGCCTTCCTGCCCGTGGACCCGGCGTATCCGGCCGGGCGGCGGGACTTCATGGTGCGCGACTCCGGGGCTGCCGTGGTCCTCGACGACCCGGCCGCCATCTGGCGTACGGACGGCTCCGACTCCGCGCCCACCGACGAGGACCGTCGCACCCCGCTGACGGACGCGCACCCCGCCTACGTCATCTACACCTCCGGATCGACCGGCACCCCCAAGGCCGTGGTGGTCACGCACACCGGACTCGCCGGCTTCGCCTCGGCCGCCGCCGCACGGTACGAGGTACACCAGGGCGACCGGGTCCTCCAGTTCGCCTCACCCAGCTTCGACGCCTCCGTCCTGGAGCTGTGCATCTCCCTGCTCTCCGGAGCAACGCTGGTGGCGGGCGAGGAGGGACCGCTGCTCGGCGAACGGCTCGCCCAGGTGCTCACCGAACAGCGGATCACCCACACCCTGATCCCGCCCGCCGCACTGGCCACCGTGCCGCCCGAGACGGCCGACGGCCTGCCCCACCTGCGCACCCTGATCGTCGGCGCCGAGGCGTGCCCCGCCGATCTGGTGGAGCGCTGGGCCCCCGGCCGCCGCATGATCAATTCCTATGGCCCGACCGAGGCGACGGTGGTGTCCACGTGGACCGGCCCGCTGGCCCCGGGAGCGGGCGCCCCGCCCATCGGCCGCCCCATCGGCACCACCAGGGCGTACGTCCTGGACGCCGCCCTGCGACCCGTACCGGTCGGTGTGACCGGTGAGCTGTACGTGGCCGGCGCCGGACTCGCCCGCGGCTACCTGGCACGCCCGGGGCTGACCGCGGCGCGGTTCGTCGCCGACCCGTTCGGCGCTCCGGGGGAGCGGATGTACCGCACCGGCGACCTGGTGCGGTGGGGCGCCGACGGCGATCTGCGCTACGCCGGACGCGCCGATGACCAGGTCAAGGTGCGCGGATTCCGGATCGAGCCCGGCGAGATCGAGAGCGCGCTGCGGCGCAGTCCCCAGGTACGTGACGCGGTGGTCGTCGCACGCGCCGCGGCCGCACAACGCCCGGCCGGCCCCAGCCGGTTGGTCGCCTACGTCGTCCCGGCCGACGGCACCCCGGATCCGCTGCCCGTCCCGGAACTGCGCGACCACCTGGCCCGCCTCCTGCCGCCGCACATGGTGCCCTCGGTGTTCGTCCCCCTGGCGCGGCTGCCGCTCACCCCGAACGGCAAGACCGACCGGCTCGCCCTGCCCGATCCCGACCCGGCATCCGCTGCCACCGGCCCGCACCTCGCGCCGCGCACCGACACCGAACGCCGGATCGCGCAGATCTGGGCCGACGTCCTCGGCCTCGACACGGTCGGCGCCGACGACAACTTCTTCGACCTCGGCGGCGACTCGATCCTGAGCATGCAAGTGGTGTCGCGGCTGCGCCGGGCCGGACTGCACCTGGCCACCAAGGACCTGTTCACCCATCAGACGGTGGCGGCACTGGCCACGGTCGTCACCACCGGACCGGACCGGACCGACAGCGGGCCGGTGACCGGCGACCTGCCGCTCACCCCCATCCAGGAGTGGTTCTTCGCCACCCCCCGGGCCAACCGCCACCACTTCAACCAGTCAGCGCTGCTCGAACTGGACGCAACCCCCGACCTGGCCGCCCTCCAGGAAGCGCTGGCCGCCCTGCTGGAGCACCACGACGCGCTGCGTATGCGGTTCACCGAGGACGGCGGCCGCTGGCACCAGCACAACCCGCCGCCCTCGGAGCCGCACGGCGTCCTCATCCGGCACGACCTGACCGGACTGCCGCCCGACGAGGCCGACACCACCATGGAGAAGGCGGCCGACGACCTGCACTCCGGCTTCGACATCGGCCGAGGCCCGCTGCTCCGGGCGGCGCTGTTCACCGGCGACCCGGACCGCCCCGCCTTCCTGCTCCTGGTGGCACACCACCTGGTCGTCGACGCGGTGTCCTGGCGCATCCTGCTGGACGACCTGGAGACCGCCTACCAACAGGCCGCAGCAGGGCAGGCCATTACACTCGACGAGCGGACCACCGCCTTCCGGGACTGGGCCAGGAACCTGGCCACACATGTCACCGACGGCGGACTGGACCACGAACTCCCGTACTGGGAGGAGGCAGTGGCCTCCGCACCGCTTCCCGTGGACCACGACGCCGACGCGCCCTCCGGCGCGTCGCGCACGGTGACCGTGATGCTCGACGAGCCGGACACCACGGCGCTGCTGCGTGCGGCCCCCACCGCCTATCGCACCCGCATCAACGACGTCCTGCTGGCCGCCCTGGCCCTGGCCCTGGCGCGCTGGACCGGTCATGACCGGGTCTGCATCGACCTCGAAGGGCACGGCCGCGAGGACGTCCTGGAGGGGGTGGACCTCTCCCGCACGGTCGGTTGGTTCACCACCGTCTACCCGGTCGGCCTCCAGGTGTCCGACCCCACGGACCTCGATCCCTCCCGGGACTGGCGTGCCCTGGTCAAATCGGTGCGGCGCCAGCTGCGGGCCGTCCCCGGCAACGGTCTCGGCTTCGGTGCCCTGCGCACCCACGGCCCCGCCGAGGTGCGCGAGCGCCTGGACCGCACCGGTCGTGGGCAGATCGTGTTCAACTACCTGGGCCAGTGGGACGCCCGGCCCGGCGGGCCCGCCGGTGGTGCACTCGTCCGTACCGAGCACGGTTCCTTCGGCCAGGACCACGACCCCCGCGACGGTGGCTCCCACCTGCTGGAAGCCGTCGGCGCGGTGCAGGACGGCCGGCTCGCCTTCACCTGGCACTACCGCCCCGACGTGCACGAGGAGACGACCGTACGGGCGGTGGCCGAGGACTTCGCCGAGGCCCTCCGCCGGATCGCCCAGCACGCCCGGGAGGACGCATGAGCGGCCCGGAGGCCGACGTGTCCGTGTCCTGCATCCGAACCCGTTCGCCGGTGCCGCCGAGTACCCGGCCGCGACGGTTTCCCGAAAAGGCCAGCGCACAACGGCCGTTGAGACCAGCCCGACCCGGATCAACCGCCCGCCCGGCCTCCCCGACCGCACACCCTGACCCCCACCGCCCGGCCCCTGCGGCCACCCGACGAACCGCCCGATGACCCACCCGGCCGATCAACAAGAACAAGTCAACCCATGATGGGAGAGCGTGACATGGACGAGAACGCCCGCTACCAGGTGCTGCGCAACGACGAGGACCAGTACTCGCTGTGGCTGGCCGACCTGGAGGTCCCCGACGGATGGCACGCCGTGGGCAAGGAGGGCACACAGGACGAGTGCTCCGCCTACGTCGACGAGGTCTGGACCGACATGCGGCCCCGTAGCCTGCGCGAACGCATGGACCGCGCCGGCTCCTGACCGGACCCGCCCCGCAGGCCCACGGCTGACCGCCCACGCCTGCCCCTCCCGCACCACCCTCCGTGCGGGCCGCGACCACCGGCCACCGGCCGGCGCGGCCCGCACGGGGCGCCCAACTGCCTTACCACCGAACCCGGTTCCCCCCACCGCCTCGAAGGATGCCGCGCCGCGGACGAGCGGTCCGACGCGCGCATGGCGAGCGCACACGGGCGCAGGGGCAGACGGACCCGGAGGGCGCGCTTGCCCCGATCGCGCGTCCGACAGCACGACAGCACGACCGCGCGTAGGCCACACGCCACGCCCCAGGCCACCTCGCCGGCCGAACCTCGCCCTCCCCCCTCGCGTCAGCGACGAACCATGGTCGCCATGCCGCTGGAGAGCCGGAGATCCGCCGCCGCTGCCCGGTGCCCTCTTCCGGTCTCGGGACCGCCGCTCCCTTCCCGGAGGCCGGTGGCCGGTTCCCCTCGTACGACCCGCATACGGCAACCGGTGTAAATGACGGAGTACGCCGTAATTACCTGTCATATCGGTTTTGGTGCCAGGTAGTGACGATAGGCGATTATTACGCTATACCAGTGACATGCACCGCACAGGCCGGATGCCTGAGTGCGGAGTTCAGGACTTTTACGGGGTGAGGGAACTGCGGATCGCGGGGGATTTTCTCAGTGGCCGGTCCATGACCTGGCGCCGTTGTGCAGGGCCGGACGGCCTGGCACCGCTCCGTTCCCTCGGCGGGCCGCCGCGTTCGAGGGCCTGACCGGTAAGTCCGGCCTCATGGGCCGGAGTTCCACCGAGTTCATGTGAGATCACGCTCGCCTGTGCCTGCCCGGAAGCCGTCCGCGGGTCCACCTCGGGACCGCGCACACCCGGAAGCCGGCCCTCCTGCTCCGGACCGGCGCGGCCTTTCACCCCACCGACATCACTTGGCGTTCACGATGAGAAGGGACCCTCGAATGACCCCGATCCTGCGCACCGACAGACTGATCCTTTCGCCCTACCGGCCCGAGGACGAGGATGTCTTCGTGGCTCTGCTCGGTGACGAAGAGGTCTGCCGCTGGATGGGCCAAGAGCGGTCACCCGAAGAAGAGATCCGGGCCGTATTCAAAGCGATTCTGAATGAGATCTACACCAAAAACCTCTTCGATGTGTGGGCGGTGTGGGCCGAGGGCGTCTACGTGGGCCACGCGGAGATCAAGAAGACGGGCAACGTCGACGGCTACGAGATGGTCGCCGCACTGGTCAAGGACAGCCGGGGGAGGGGCGTGGGCAACGAGTTGGTACGTGGTCTGCTGCACTACGCCGCTCACACACTGAAGCTCAACGAGGTCTACGGAATGGTGGGCGCGGAAAATGCCGCCAGTCTGGCGCTGGGCAAAAAGCTGGGATTCGCACATGTCCGTGACGTCGTCGCGGACGACGGCACGGTAACGAAGATGCTGGTCATGCCAACCGGCAACACAGTGGAGACGGGCACCGACCCCGCCACCGTTGCAGCGCGCTGAGCGGGCCACTGCCGCGCGGCTGGTCTGCACACGGTGAACGGGGTCGCGAGGTTCCACGAGTACCTCGGGGCGATCGCCACGAGGCCCGGCTGCCCGTCCGCTCGTGGTGTCAGAGGCGGCGCCCGAAGAGCTCCAGCAGGTTGCGCCAATGACGCGCGTCCGCCTCGGAGTTGTACGCGGCGGTGTCGGCCTGGGTGTAGCCGTGGTGGGCGCCTTCGTACAGCTCGCTGCGGTAGCGGACGCCCGCGGTGTCCAGGGCCTGCTCAAGGCTCTTGATCTGGTCGGCGGACATCGAACGATCCTGGTCGGCATGGCCGAAGTACAGCTCCGCCGTGATGCGGTCGGCGAGCAGGTGCGGGCTGTCCAGGCTGCCGGCGTGGAAGGAGGCCGCGGCGCCGATCCGGTCGGGATGGGCCGCGGCGGTGCGGATCGCGAGGATGCCGCCCATGCAGTAGCCGGTCGTGCCTACCGGGCCGTCAGTGACCAGAGGCGACGCGGCCAGCCAGTCGAGGTAGGCGCCGGCGTCCCGCATCGCCAGGTCGGGGGTGAGGGCCCGCATGATCGGGAAGAGCTGCTCGAAGATCTCCGGCCGCTGGGAGGGGTCGATGAAGTCGGGCAGCTCCACCACCGGGGCGCGCCCGGAGCGGTAGAGGACATTGGGCACCAGCACCGTGTAGCCGTGCCCGGCCAAGCGCCTGGCCATCTCCTCCAACGAAGGCCTCAGCCCGAAGGCGTCCATGTACAGCAGCACACCGGGGTGCGGCTCGCCGTCGTCGGGGTGGGCGAGATAGGCGTCGGCGATGCCGTCCGGGGTGGGGATGTCCACGGGGGTACCGTGCACGTTCGTCATGTCCGCACCTTTCATCGGGTTCCGGGGCGGCGCACGTGGGGCGGGCCACCCGTCCGCCGGTCAGCACGCCGACGGCTTCCCCCACAGTAGTCAGCGGCGCGAAGGGAGGCGTCCGTCAAGGCGCGACCTCACCGCACGCTCCGGCGAGACGCTCGTAGGCCGGGAGGGGGTCGGCTTTCGCGCCGGCCTGCCGTGGTCGATCTGTCAGGAGCCCACCACGGACGCCCCGTAAGACTGTGCATGCCCGTACAAGTCCCTTGCGTTTCACCTGTGTTGGAATCCAGGCATGGCCACTACCTCTCCCGGGTCCCAGCCCGTTTCCCGGAACGAGCCCTTGAGCCGGCCGCGCGCCGAGGTC
Organism: Streptomyces sp. NPDC048434; assembly: GCF_043200375.1. Classification (NCBI taxonomy): domain Bacteria; kingdom Bacillati; phylum Actinomycetota; class Actinomycetes; order Kitasatosporales; family Streptomycetaceae; genus Streptomyces; species Streptomyces sp. NPDC048434. Next base: position 252,108 of record NZ_JBICXQ010000003.1, read on the forward strand.
GAGCGGTTACGTGACGAAGCGACGCGACAGAAGGACCTCGCTCACCGCAGGGCCGAATTCTGGGCCAAGGTCGATATCGCGCTGGGCTTTCCCGCGGCCCTCCTCGCCGGCATATCCGGAGCCGCGGGGCTGGCGTCGGCGGACGCCCGCGTTCCCGCGGCGCTGGTGGCTCTGCTCGCCGCGGGGTTCGCGGCGGGGGCGGGCTTCCTCCGGAGTGACAGCAGGCGGCTGGGCAACAAACGCGCCCGGCAGGCATGGGCGTTCGTGGAGGCCAGAGCCCGAATGAAGCTGGCGAAGGACCGAGTGGACCCCGAGGATCTCGGCGAGGTACTGGAGAGCCGCCAAGCCGCGCTGGCGGCCTACGAAGGGGAAGATCCCCAGCCCGCCCCGACACCGGTGATTCCGGGCTGATCCCACGAAACCCTGCATGAACCGGTACGCACCAGAGCTCAGCCCAGCCCAGCCCTCGTGCCGCGATCCGCCGGTGGCTTCGCACGCGACCCATGCGACCCACGGGACCGGTTCCCGTGCCGCGTCAGGCAACGTTCGCCCTGTCAACGACCTTGCACAGACGTGGGTGAGCCCTCCGTGGTACTTTCTGCGTCGCCGTACGCTGCTGCGAACCGAGGAGGTGAGACCGATCAACGCTGTGACAGGTCGGGGCTCCCTCTCTCATATGGCCTAGGGAGTGCCCGCAGAAGGCATCCCGAAAGGCTTGAAACGCTATGCGGTTCAGCTCTGAGACGTCGGCCGACGGCGTCTGCGAACAGCTCTTCACCCTCGGTGAGATTCCCGGCGTGCTGTGGACGCCGGCAGGTGCCGCCGGTACTCGGCCCCTCATCCTGATGGGACACGGCGGCGGCCAGCACAAGAAGGCTCCCGACATCGTGGCCCGCGCGCGCCGCTTCGTGGCCGAGTGCGGTTTCGCGGTGGCGGCGGTGGACGTGCCTGGCCATGGCGACCGACCGGTGGATGAGCAGTACAACCGGATCGCGACCGAGAACCAGGCTCGCGTGGCTGCCGGGGAGGAGCTGGCTCCATTGGTCGCCGGTTTCCAGGCACTCGTGGCGCGCCAGACCGTCCCGGAATGGCAGGCGGTTCTGGACGGGGTCCAGGATCTCGACTACGTCGGTGCCGGTCCGGTGGGCTATTGGGGGGTGTCGTTGGGGTGCGGACTCGGCGTTCCGTTCGTTGCCGACGAACCCCGGGTCCGTGCGGCGGTGTTGGGGTTGGGCGGAGCGTTGGCCTCAGCGGAGGCCGCCGCGCGGATCACGGTCCCGGTGGAGTTCCTGGTGCAGTGGGACGATGAGCGGGTGCCGCGGACCCACGGCTTGGCGCTGTTCGACGCTTTGGCCTCAGCCGAGAAGACCCTGCACGCCAACCCTGGCAAGCACGAGGAGATCCCGGCATCCGAACTGGACAGCACACTACGGTTCTTCACCCGGCACCTCGGCTGACAGCTACGCATGCGGTCCGCGACGCGCCGATCGGGATCCGTTTCCGATCGGCGCGTTCAGCGAATACCGCCGGCGTGGCCGACAGAGTTCGGGTACGGGACAGCCCTTAGGAGTCCCATGGCTGTGGCAGGGCAACGGCATCCCGCTCGGCCAGCTTCTTGAGGGTCAGGAGCTGCTTGCGCATCATGACGAGGTCGCCCCAGGCGAGAAGCCTGCGGCGCAGTCTGTCGGGGAGTGAGCCCTTGACCTCGGAAACGACCTTCACCACCAGGCGGCAGCCGTCTTCGCGCGGGCTCAGGGCGTAGCTCACCGCCATCCGTCCGTGCCGCTCGGCGAGCCGGGCCGGGAGCACACCGGTGATGTGTGTGTCCGCCTCGAAGTCCGCGATCTCGAACACGAGGAAGGGCTGCCCCAGGGCCAGTTCGGGTAGCCCCTGGACCAGCATGCGCGGACTCTTGTGTCCGCGGAAGTCGATCCAGTCGTAGCTGTACGGCGCGATGGTCAACTGCCGTAGCCAGCGGAAGACGAGACCGGGCGGCGCCGCCACGTCCACGGCCCGGAGCCACCCCTCGGCAGCCGCCTCCACCAAAGGATCACAGGGATAGGGCACTTCCTGCTCCGCGCGGGTGGCGCCCCAGACTTTCCCGGTCACATCCATGCCGCGACCCTACGTGAACGCTGTCGTCGGCACCGCACCGCCGGTCACCTGTGCCCGGACCCGTCAACGGGCGGCTGTTCGCCGAGCGCGGTGTCTACGCGGTGTCCAACCGCCAGGTCAGCGAAGCGGCGGAGCAGGGCAACAACGCCGCGGTCGGCTACCACTTCGGCACCAAAGCCGACTTGGTACGTGCGATCACCCGGAAACACACCGAGCAGATCGAGCAGACGCGCGTGCGGATGCTGGCCGGGACCCGCGACTCGGCGGACATCGGAGACTGGGTGGCCTGTCTGGTGCGGCCCACCACCGAACATCTGGCATCGGTGGGCAGCCCCACCTGGTTCGCCCGGTTCTGTGCCCAGGTGATGACCGACCCGGCGCTGCAGGACATCATGGCCGAGGAGTCGCTCACTTCCCCGGCGCTACGGCAGACGCTGGAAGGCCTGAACCGGTGCCTGCCCGAGCTGCCGGCCGACGTCCATATCGAGCGGGGTGCGATGGCCCGCCAGCTGATCGTGCACACCTGCGCCGAGCGTGAACGCGCCCTTGCCGAGAACACCTCCACCCCACGCTCCAGCTGGCACGACGCCGCCACGGGCTTGATCGACGCCATCGTCGGACTGTGGCGGGCGCCGGTCACACCGTGCAGGTGACGGCCGTCGCCCGGCCCCGGCCGGTCGTGGCGGTCAGCGTTGGTGGCGCTGGGCCTGGGCGATCTGCTGTACGAGGGAGGCCGGTGAACCTCTGCGCTGGGCAGCGGCTGCCAGGGTGGGAAAGAGCCCCCCGATGGCGCTGCCCAGGCGTAGTTCGAGTGGTGCGACATTGACCTCGGCACGGTTGCGTTCGATCGCGCTGAGGGTGCCGGCCGCGACCTGTTCGGGGCTGACGGTACGTATGCCGGCCGGTGGCGTGGCGCCGGTGTCGGCGAACATCCCCGCTTCACGGACGAAGCCCGGTTGCACGATGGACACGCCCACGCCCGTGCCGTGCAGATCCTGGCGCAAGGCGTGGGCGAAGCCGCGCAGGCCGAACTTCGCGGCGCTGTAGAGCGAGGTGGCCGGGGAGGACGTCCGGCCCGAGAGTGAGCCGATCATGACCAGGTGGCCGCGGCCGGCGGCCACCATGTGCGGGGCCAGGAGCCGGGACAGCAAGAGCGGGGCACGCAGGTTCACGTCCAGCGACCGGTCGATCTGGTCGGGTGTGTAGTCGAGCAGGTTGCCGCTGGCGGGCAGGGCGGCGTTGGCAACCAAGATGTCCACGGGCCCGGCTCGTTCGGCAAGATCCTCGACCGCCTCACGGTCGCTCAGATCCGCGACCAGGGCGCGGGCACCCAAGGACGTTTCGAGTTGCTTGAGCGCATCTGCGCGTCGACCGGTAACCACCAGATGGGCACCTCTGGCCGCGAGCGTCCGGGCCAGCGCGTTGCCGATGCCTCCGCTGGCGCCGGTTAGCAGAACGGTCGATCCCTTGATGTGCGGCAAGTCGTCCTCCGTTACTGTTCGTTCGAACGAACAGTAACGGAGGATGGCGGGATCCGCGATGCCCCGAGGGGAGTTGCACGCCTTCGCGGCGGCGGGGGAGCCGTGGCCGCGGACACGGCGTCCACACGTCCACACGTCGGCACGCCGTCAAGCCGGCCGGCGTACCCCGATTCATACGGATCCTCCCGGACGCGTGCACCTGAGCCCATGTGTCCGCCGACAATGCCGCTCATGGCGACAATGCCGCTCATGGCGACAATGCCGCTCATGGCGACAACGCCGGCGGCCCCCGGCCCACTTGGCCGCCCGCCACCCGCCGGTGCCTCCCGCGCCCGCCTCCGCTCCTCGTCGATACAAGGTGGATGACGCCCGGACCGGCCATGGGACGATGACGAGATGCCGAACACCTCCCAGGCCCGCGCACGCATCATTGCGGCCACGCTCCGGATCATCGGCGACGACGGGATCGCAGCGGTCACCAACCGTCGCATCGCCAAGGAGGCCGGCGTCTCTCTCGGCTCGATCACCTACCACTTCGCGACCCAACACGACCTGCTGCGCGAGAGCTTGCGCTCCTTCGTCGACCAGGAGACCCGCCGCTTCACCGACCTGGCCGCACGCTATTGCGCGGGCCGGACCTCCCCGGAGCAGGCCGCCACCCTGATCGGCCAGGTCGCCGCCGACACCGCCTTCGACAGCGAGCACATCGCACCCTTCGAGCTGTACCTCCAGGCCGGCCGAGACCCCCAGCTCCGTGCTGCGGCGGAGGAGTGCTTCGCGGCCTATGACCGCTTGGCCGCCTCTCTCCTGGGCGCGATCGGCACACCCGACGCCGAACGCCTCGCCGGTCCCACCGTCGCCCTCATCATCGGCCTGCAGCTGCGCCGCCTAGCCACCGGCACCAGTACCGACGACCTCGTCGATGCGCTGCTCCTGCTCGCGGGCGCTCCGTCACAGACGGCCGCTGTCAGTGCGCGTCCGGGACCTCCGGCCCGGGGCTGAGCAGGTCTCGGCGCGAGGACGCGCTGCGGTATCCGACCGGCCGGGCGATCTCCGTCATCGTGCGTGTGATCGTGCGGTGCACAGGGCCGCCGTTTGATCACCAGTACCGGGGCGAGCACTGGCGGGAGCCGTCGCAGGGGTTCCCGATGCACAACAAGTGCAACGCCCAGTACGACCTCGTCCCGGTCTGGGTGAACCCGGCCATCGTCGTCCTGTGGCTGCTGATCGTGTGGAGTGCCGGGGCCGCCGTGTGGTCGGCAGCGTCCCGTCTGCGGCGGACCGCCCGGCTGACGCGGGACCCGCAGGGCGGCGTGAGCACCGCGGCGGGCAGGGCCCACGCGAATCCCGCGAATCCCGCGAATCCCGCGAATCCCGCGAATCCCGCGAATCCCGCGAATCCCGCGAATCCCGCGAATCCCGCGAATCCCGCGAATCGCGACCTCGCGTGATTGCTCGCAGGCCGCGCATGCGCGACACCTGCTCACTCTCCTATGCGTGTTGCCTCGCGTTCACCAGTCCAGCAACAAGGTTCGCCCGCTCGGCCATGGCGTCGATCAGCAGGTACTCGTGGTCGGCGTGGGCACCGCCTCCGACCGCTCCAAGGCCGTCGAGTGTGGGCACCCCCAGTGCGGCCGTGAAGTTGCCGTCGCTTCCGCCGCCGACTGCCTTGCCTTCGAGGTCAGGAAGCAGCTGCTGTGCCACCACAAAGAGCTCGGCCGACGCCGACTCCGGCATAGGGGGCCGGCCGACAGCTCCCTGAACCGCGATCTCCGCCTCATCGAGATGCGGAGTCAGCGCGGCGAAGGCGGATTCGATGCGCTCCTTCTCGTCGGCCGACTCGACCCGGACGTCGACGATGACCGTCGCCTCTGCGGGAACGACGTTGTCCAGAGTTCCGGCGGACGCGACGGTCGGGGTGACGGTCGTGCCGATCTCGGGTCGACCGAGCGCTGCGATCTCCAGTACCTGGTGTGCTGCTTCGATCAGGGCGTTGACCCCGGCTGCGGGCTCAAGGCCCGCATGCGACGCCCGGCCCGCGATGGAGACTTGGAATGTGCCGCAGCCTTTCCGGCCGGTCTTCAGCGCTCCGCCGTCAGCGGCGCCCTCCAGCACAAGGACAGCGCCGCAAGCAAGGGCGCGCTCTTCGATGAGCGCGCGCGAGGAGCGGGAGCCGACCTCTTCGTCGGCGGTCACCAGGATCTCGACGCCTGACCGGTCATCGAGCGTCGCCAGGCCATGAACGGCCTGTACCAGACCGCCAAGCATGTCGAAGACCCCGGGGCCGGTAGCCTGCCCGTCCTCGACCATGAACGGGCGGCGTTCAAGAGTGCCGAGCGGAAACACCGTGTCGTGGTGACCGAGGATCAGCACCTTGGGATCGCCGCCGGCTGACCAGTGGACGTGCGGCCCGGCCTCGCTTTCCACGAGGACGGCCTTCCCGCCAAGACGGCTCTCGATGACAGCGGCGACAGTCTTGGCCGATGCCGTCAAGGCGTCGAGGTCGCGCGAGGGAGACTCGATTTCGACAAGTGTCCTGAGGTCCTCCACCATCGCGCCGACACTCACAGGGACGGGCTTGTGCATCGTCATGTGGCAAAGGTAACCGGCACGCCGCGCCGGAAGGGACTACCCCCGGTTCGGTCGGCTCCCGCTGCCTGGCCGGTCACAAGGACGCCCGGCCGGCGGACGTGGAGAAGCTCTGACGGGCGGGTCACGGCCGACACGACCACGAACCCGGGCGCGGGGACGCCGCCAGACCGCGTAGACACTGTCTACGCCGTCTGCGGCGGCCGGTGCGGACCCGTCCGCCGGCGGACCACACCGGACCGCCGAGGCAGGCCTTCACCTCAGCCATGGGCACCACGCTGCTGGTCCTCGCGTCCCTCGCCGCGGTCGGCGCGCTGGCCGCAGGCGCACTGCCGCGCCGTACGAAGACCACCGGGGCGCCGCAGCAGCCGACGGCCACCGGCCAGGACGGCCGGGAACCCACCGGAGTGATCACCACGATGGCGGCTGACTGAACGTTCTGCATTCCCTGCCTCGTTGGATGAAACGCCACTCGGTTGCGCGGGTAGCGGCATGCGGTGCCTGAGGCTGGGGCGATGACAGAGCCTGTTCATGCACCGGGAGGGTCAACGCCGTTCGGCGTGGAACGCGATCCTGCCCGGGTGGTCGCGTTCAGCGACGGCGTCCTCGCCATCGCCATCACGCTGCTCGTCCTGGAGATCCGCCCGCCGCACGACACCCGCCATCTCCTGCACGGCCTCGCCACGCTCTGGCCGTCCTACCTGGCCTACGGCGTCACCTTCATGCTGATCGGGCAGGTGTGGGCCAACCATCACGTCATGTTCGACCACATCCGCAGCGCCGACCGCGTGGTGCTGTTCCTCAACACACTGCTGCTGATGGACATCGCGTTCCTGCCGTTCGCCGCCTCCGTGCTGGCCCAGGCGTTCCGCGACGGGAACGGGCAGCGCACCGCCGTCGTCTTGCACGGCGTCGCGTTCGAACTCGTGGCCGTGCTGTTCAACGTCATCTGGTGGTACGCCAGTCACGATCGCCGACTCCTCACCACCACCATCGATGCGGCCGACGTGACAGCCATCGGCCGGCGCTTCCGGCTCGCCCTCGTCTGGCTCGCCACCGGAATCCTGCTCGGCGCCCTGCTTCCCGTACTCGGCCTGGTCGTGATCGCCGCCTTCATCCCCTACTACTGGCTTCCCATCGCGGGCGAGATCGCCAAGGTGAAGCGCCGGCATGGCCGAGGCAGTAACCGGCATGACCGAGGCAGTAAGACGTGACGACCCCCGGCCCCCGTCCATCGTTGGCCTCCCGCTGACCCGAAAGACCCGAAAGACCCGAAAGGCACGGCTTGGCTGCGGGGCCGGTAAGCGCTTGCGAACCGACTGAGCGCTCCGTGGGGGCGTCAAGCTTCCAGGCCACGCCCGCAGGGGAGAGGTGCGGGCGGGAGGTGACGTCCGTGAGAGCGGCGCCGACGACGCGGCCGGCCGGGTGCCGCGCACCATGTCCTGCAGGGCATCGCGTGCCTGCAGCAGGCGCCGATGCTGCTCTGCGCTGCCGTGGCCGCCAGGTGTCCGCTGCCAGGACTCGGCCGCTTCCGGATTCGCCAGCCGGTCCTCGATGACGCCGTTGATCACCGGCGTGGAGTGGAGGAGCTTCAGCAGCGCGTCCTGCTGCTCTCGATCGGCCGCCATTGCGGCGGCGGCCGCCCGATCGGACTCGGGGCGGGCGGCTGCGCTGGCTCAGGACCGTTCGCGGACGGAGGCTTGAGGCAGGCCGACCGCCTGCTGCCCGGCACGGTGACGCCGCCCCGAATCCCCTCGCGCTAACTACTAAAACTATCTTGACAGGTTAGGTTGAGTGTGCTCGACTGGCCATATAACCATTCACGCTCGAAAGAAGGGTTAGAGACATGATCCCCGAAGTCCACCACCGCACCGCCACCGTCAACGGCCTCGACGTCTTCTACCGGGAGGCCGGCGACCCCCAGGCGCCCGCCGTCGTGCTCCTCCACGGCTTCCCGACCAGCTCGCACATGTTCCGCCACCTGATCCCGGTGCTCGCCGACCGCTACCACGTGATCGCCCCCGACCACATCGGGTTCGGCCAGTCGGCGATGCCGACCCTGCAGGACTTCCCCTACACCTTCGATGCCCTCACCGAGGTCACCTCCGGCCTGCTCCAGCAGTTGGGCATCGACCGCTTCGCGATGTATGTGCACGACTACGGAGCGCCCATCGGCTGGCGGCTCGCGCTCCAGGCCCCGGACCGCATCACGGCGATCATCACCCAGAACGGCAACGCCTACGAAGAGGGCTTCGTCAAGCCCTTCTGGGACGGCGCGTTCGCCTACGCCCAGTCCCCTGGCCCGGACACCGAAGCCCCCATGCGTGGCGCGCTGACCGCCGAGATCACCCGCTGGCAGTACGTCAACGGAGTCGCCGATCCCAGCCTTGTCAGCCCCGACAACTGGGTCCACGACCAGGCCCTGCTGGACCGGCCCGGCAACGACGAGATCCAGCTCAAGCTCTTCCGCGACTACCCGACCAACGTGGACCTCTATCCGCAGGTCCACCAGTACTTCCGGGACTCCCAGGTCCCGCTGTTGGCGGTCTGGGGCGCAGGCGACGAGATCTTCGGCCCCGCCGGCGCGGAGGCGTTCAGCGAGGACCTGCCGGCTGCCGAGATCCATCTGCTCGAGTCCGGGCACTTCGCCCTGGAGAGCCACCTCGGCACCATCACCGAGCACATCCGCGACTTCCTCGGCCGCGTCCTGGCCTGATGCCGTCCGGCACGGAACCCGGGACGGCCGAAACTACGTGGTCCGTCTCGTCGGGGCCCCGGCGGATCGGGCGGATCCCCGGCACACCTACTGTCTCCACTTCGAAGTCCACGACAGCGCGTGCCGGTCCAACGTCCGTCTCCCGCCTCCCTCCGCGAGCGGGGATTCAGGGCGCGGCATGCACATCGTCCCGGAGCTCTCCGACGACTGGGGAGTGCTGACCGGCACCGGCGACGGCAAGGTCGTCCGGATCTGCTTCCGCCGCCCCGAGGCACAGGACTCCCGCTGCTCCCGCAAGCCCTGAGCCGACAACAACACCCCCACACCCCCGGGGTGCAGCCTCCCGCCCACCCCGCACCCGGAAGGAACACGTCATGGGACTGTCCTGGCAGCAAGGGCCCCTTTCCGCAGGTGCCATCGGACACTTCCTCACCCCCGAACCCCTGCCGCAGCGCCTGCTGTTCGCTGAGCGGCTGCGCCGACGCATGCGCGTGAAGTTCAACGACACCTGGATCGCGGACAGCGAGGACGTGATCGTGCTGCACGAGCCGGGCCGCTACCCCGTCGCCTACTTCCCCCGCGAGGACATCGAGCAACATGCGCTGGCCGCGAGCGGCAAGGTCACCCGGCACAAGGACCTCGGCGACACCGCCTGGTACACGGTGCGGGCCGGCGACCGCAGCACCGAACGCGCCGCCTGGGAGTTCACCGCGCTCCCCGAGCACGCCGCCGGACTCCAGGGCCGCATCGCCTTCGCGTGGCGCGCGATGGACGCCTTCTACGAGGAGGACGAGCGCATCCTGGGACACGCCGCGGACCCCTACCACCGCATCGACATCCGCAACACCTCCCGCACCCTGGAAGTCCGCCTGGGCGACACCGTGGTGGCCCGCTCCGAGCACCCCGTCGTGCTGTTCGAGTCGGGATTCGCCCCGCGCTGGTACGTCCCGCGCGCCGACATCGACGAGACGCAACTGCGCCCCGTCGAAGGCCAGACCTTCTGCCCCTACAAGGGTCTGTGCGACTACTTCGACATCGGCGACGCGCGCCGTGCCGCCTGGTCGTACGGCAACGCCTACCGGGAGGTGGACCGGATCGGCGACATGGTGTCGTTCGAGCCGGACCAAGTCGAGGTCACTCTCGACGGCAAGCGCCTGGAACCCGAGCCCGGGCAGAGGGTCATGCCCCACGGCGTCGACCGCGGTCTGGACGTCGACGAGCTCAGGACCCGCTGACCGTGCACGGCCGGAGCCATCGAGGAGGGGCGGGGTCGTGAGGAAGCCCCTGCGTGGTTCTGCCGTCGGTCGCTTTTCGTCAACCGGCCATTGCGCACGGGGTGAGGAGCACGACGAAGAGCCGCTGACCCCGTGACGGGCGCCCGGCTGAACGGGTGAATATCCGTCAGCATTCCTTGTGCGCAGGTCACTCGGGTGGGTTACTGGCTGTACTTACCAGGTGGGCCGCCCATCCCTCCGTTGGGAGATGCGGTGGTCGGCTCATAGGTGCTAGGTGCATTGGCTCGGCTTCCATGGGCATGGCGTCGCCTGACGGAGGGTTCCACCAGCCGGCGCCCTGAGGGGCGTTGGCCGGCGGAGCTGGCTCAACCACGTCCTAGGAGGCGTCTTGCGAGCTCTTCATGTTCTGCGAACGCTGGTGGCGGCGGGGGTCGTTCCGCTGGCATTGGTCTCTGCTTCCGACGCCCGCGCAGCGTCGCCGATTGTGGTGTCGTGCGGTGAATCGGCGTTGGTCGATGCGGTCAACACGGCCAACGCCGCCGGGGGCGGCGACTTGATTCTCGCTCCCCTGTGTACGTACACCCTCACCAGCGCCCACAGTTCGGGTGGAGCCGGGCAACCGGCGGGGTTGCCGAACATCACCACCACGATCTCCATGCGTGGCCTTGGCACGCAGATCACCCGGGCGCCGGGGGCACCGGCTTTCCGGATCTTCGAGGTCGACGGTCCGTCACAAGTCCCGGGTGCCACCGGTCAGTTGTCCGTGATCGCAGTGACTGTCAGCGGTGGTGACGCCGGTCTCGGCGTGGGAGGCGGTATCGCCAACCTCGGCGGCGTGGTGGCCCTCACCGGCAGCACCGTCCGCGACAGCAAGGCGTCATACGGCGGCGGTATCTACACCGATGGTGCACTGACGCTCACCGGCAGCAGCGTCACCGCAAATACCGCCGGCGTCAACGGCGGCGGCATCTTCACCAACGCCGGTGGGGTGGCCTTGATCGGCAGTCTGGTGGTCGGCAACACCCCGAGCAATTGCGGTGCCCTGCCTCCCGTTTCCCCTGCCTGCTGAAGACGGCATACCCAGGCACCGACGCCACGAGAACCAGGGCCGCCCGCCCCCGCGCCCCCACCGCGGAGCGAACGGCGGCCCGTCCGCGCCCTGACCGACGACCCGTCAGCGGGGCGCGGTCGATTCAACGGCAGGAGGACCAGTGGGGCGCGGTCGAACAACGGCAGGAGAAGGAGAGCATCATGGCTCCGGCAGGGACCAGCGTCGGCCCCACCCAAGGCGCTTCAGCGGGGGCACTTCCGTCACCCGTCCAAACTGGCGACATCCCGGGTCGGGTGGACGTCGTGGACACCGATGAGCCGCGGGTGGTGAACGAGATCCCGGTGGGGCACGCCCCCATCTGGGCGGCGATCACCCCGGACGGCCGGCACGTCTATGTGACCAACTTCGGGGCCAGCAGCATCAGTGTCATCGACACCTCCACCCGGAACGTCGTCACCACGATCGGTGTGACCAGCGGACCGTGGGAGATCGAGGTCACCCCGGACGGGCTGCGCGCCTACGCGGCCTGCTTCGGGACCGACAGTGTGGCGGTCATCGACACCGTCACCAACACCGTCACCGCCACCATCCCGGGGCTGGACAAGCCCCTCGGCCTCACGGTGACACCCGACGGCTCGCGGCTCTACGTGGCCAGCCTGGGCGGGAACCGGGTGGATGTGATCAGCACGGCCACCGACACCCTCATCGCCTCGGTACCGGTGCGCAGCGGGCCACGCGGTGTGGCGGTCACTCCCGACGGGGCGCAGGTCTACGTCACCGAAGAAGGCGCGAACGCGGTCGAGGTCATCGACACCGCCACCGACACCGTCATCGAGACCATCACCGGGTTCCTCTTCCCCCGGGGAGTGGCGGTTTCTTCCGACGGACAGCGTGCTTATGTGTCGGAGTACGGCGGCAACCGGCTGGGCGTCATCGACACGGTCACGCATTCCGTGGTGTCCACCTTCACCGGGCTGCCCATCCCCTTCGGCGTGGCGGTCAGCCACGACGGGCTGCTGGCGTACGTCACCTGCGACGGAAATGACAGCGTCGCCGTCATCGACCTCGTCAGCAACACGATCATCGATACGGTGCCGGGCTTCCACGCGCCGTCCTGGCTGGTGATCGCGCCGGACGACCTCGAGGTCTACGTGGTCAACAACGGCAATGAGACGGTAAGTGTGCTGCGCGCGCCGGAAGGTGGGTACCCCAACGTGGGGCCCATGTCGGGCGGAACGCCGGTGACCATCATCGGGGAGGGCCTGAGCAACACCACCGCCGTCCGCTTCGGATGCTATCCGGCCGCCTCGTTCACGATCGTCAACGACCGTGAGATCCGGGCCGTTTCGCCGCTCCTCGTCAGCGATGTCAAGGTCGGCGTCACCCTCGGGCAGCAAACCACCCGGACCGTCGGCCGGTTCTACTACCTCCCGGACTCGATGCTGACCCTGATCAGCCCGAAGTCGGGCCCGCTGGGCGGGGGCGGCACGCTGACCGTGACCGGCCGGGGCCTGATCACCACCATCTCGGTGCACTTCGGCGACGTGGCCGTCACCCCGTCGTCCGTCCTGGACGACCAGGTCATCGTGGCGGTGCCGCCCGCGCAGACGGCTGGCCCCGTGCCGATTACCCTGCTCACGCGGAGCAACTCGTATGGGCGGGCCACCTACACCTACGTGGGGCCGCCCCACATCACCTCGGTGACCCCCTCCACCGGCTCGACAGCGGGCGGCAGTCCCGTTCTGATCGAGGGCGCCGAGCTCGCGTTCACCCAGTCGGTGACGATCGGCGGGGTCGCGGCCGCCTTCGGGATCATCTCCAACACCCGGATCGCCGCCGTCACTCCTCCCGCGGGCGCCCCGGGTCCGGCGAATGTCATGGTGACGACGACAGGCGGCACCGCCACCGCGCCCGGGGCTTTCGCCTACATCTGACCGCCGGGCCCCGCCGCCGGGCCCCGCCGGGTCCGGCCGCCGGTCGTCGGATACAGCAACCGACGGTGTCCTTCGGGCCCTTCTTCCGGTACGCGACTCTCACCGCCGTTGCGTCAGCGCCGCCATAGCCGGCTCGGCTCGGCTCGGCATCGCGCATCCGGCCGGCGCGTTCGACCAAATTCTGGAAGCGGACCAAGACGCGGATCCGCTCGCTCGGGCCTTTGCCCTGACCTGCGTGGCAGTCACCTCGACTCCCGTGCGAGTCGACTCCCGTGCGAGACGAGGACCATCATGACGCCGGGCGGTGCGCGAAATGCTCAACACCTGAGCCGCGATCGCCTCATGACCCGCCGCCTCACCCGGAATCGCCGCCCAAGGCCGCTCGCGGCGTCCTCGTGCGCGCAGACGCCGTGAATTGCCGGGCCGTCGGCCGGCGCTCTTTCTCATGCCTCAGCGCGCGGCGCACAACCAGCACTTGGCCGTCGCGACCGGCGCCGAACTTCGCCCCCCACCCCCGCCGGGAAACGTGCGACGGACCGGAATCAGAGACGCCTTCTGACGAGCGCGGATACCGCCGGCCGGTGGACGACTGAAGTCATCTGCCCGTTTTTTCAGGCTCGTTGGCGCTGGATCGAACCGCATCCGCCGGGGCGCGCAACGGCGGACGGAGTCGAATGGCGAGCTCTTAACCGATTTACATATAGACCCCTCGATGCGCCAATTCCACCTATCGCCTCCTTCACCCCTTGGCTTTAATCAATGCAAGCGAGATTGACGGCGTCCGTGATGTGGCGCCGCGTCGCTTCACATAGGACGGCCCGCCCAGGCGCCCTGAGGCAACGGTCTCCACCATCCCCTTCCCGCCCCACGGGGACATCCCATGCGGTTGCGGGCCGCGTCAGCTCACCGCCTGCTCCTGCGCACCCCGGCAGAGCGGCACGTTCGAAGGAGAAAGATCATGGCAACCATCACGTCATTGGTGGACACAACAACCACCACCAATCAGGGCAAGCCAGGCGACACCGTCCAAATCAATGGAAGCGCTCTGGGCACCACGACGAGGGTGAACTTCGGTTCGGCGGCGGTCACCCCGACAAGCGTCACCGCCACCCTGGTCACCTTCGTGGTGCCCAGCACGGCGCCGTGCTCCGGCCAGGTCTCCGTCAGCGTCACCAGCAGCGCCGGCGCCACCAGCAACGCGCTGCCGTTCTTCGTCATCGCCTCGCCGACCACCACAGGGCTGAGCGTCACCTGTGTATCGGCCGCCACCGGTGGCGCGGTGACGCTGTTCGGCACCAACTTCCTCTCCGGAACGCAGGTCGGAGTGGGTTCCGTCGGCAACGTGGCGGTCACCCCCACCCAATCGAGCCAGGTCACCTTCACCGCGCCGACCAACCCGGGTCAGGTCGGTACGGTGTCGACCCAGTCGGTGAACATCACCACCGCCGGCGGGACCAGCGCCGCGGGCGCCACCCTGATCGACTACTACCTCGCGCCGGCCGTCACCTCGGTGCTTCCGACCTCGGGTACGGCGGGGGACCAGATCACCGTCAACGGAACCGGGTTCGTCGGCGTCGACACCGTCACCTTCACCGACAGCGCCGCCGCCACCGCCACCGCGGTCTTCACCCCCGTGAGCGACACCCAGCTCGTCGCCACCGTGCCCGGCGGACTCGCCACCGGCGCCGGGACCATCACGGTCCACACCTGCGGCGGCAACTCCAACGCCCAGGCCTTCACCGTCACCTGATCCTTGGGACGACCGGGGGCCAACGGTACGACCACCCCCGAGTCGCCGCCCGTCCGCAGCGCGTGGCGCGGGCGGGCGGCGACGCCCCGCGCCCTGGCCGACAACCGCCGGCCGGGGCGCGACTGCCCAGGCGGTACGAGAAGGAGAAGAGGATCATGGCCCCCGTAGTGACCAGTGTCAGCCCCACCCAAGGTGCTCCAGCGGGGGGTACCAACGTCATCATCACCGGCTCCGGCTTCACCGGCGCCACCATGGTCAGGTTCGGCCCCAACGGCACCAATTTTCTCATCGTGAGCGATACGCAGATCACGGCCAAGACGCCCGCAGGGACGGGCACGGTCCAGGTCACGGTCACGGCACCGACGGGGACCAGCACCCAGAACGTGTTCTTCACCTACGCCCCGGCCCCCGTACTCACCACACTCAGCCCGACGTCGGGCCCCACCTCGGGCGGCAATGTGGTCATCATCAACGGCACCAATCTGTCCGGTGCGACCTTGGTGAAGTTCGGGAGTAATTCGGGGGTCATTCTGACCAATACGGCTACTCAGCTCACGGTCATTGCGCCCGCGGGTGTGGGTACGGTCAATGTCACGGTCACTACGGCGGGTGGCGTGAGCAATGCTCTTGCCTACGCCTATGCCGTTGTTCCCGTTCCGGCTATCAGCAGCCTCAGTCCGACGTCGGGGCCTACGGCGGGCGGCAATGTGGTCACCATCAACGGCACCAACCTGGCCGGTGCGACTTCGGTGCTCTTCGGTGTCGGCCCCGCGACCATCCTCACCAATACCGCTACCCAGATCACCGTCAGCGCCCCGGCAGGCACTGGCACGGTCAATGTCACGGTCACTACGGCGGGCGGCACCAGCAACGCCCTCACGTACACCTACGTCGCCGTTCCCGTCCCGGTCATCAGCAGCCTCAGTCCGACGTCGGGTCCTACGGCGGGCGGCAATGTGGTCACGGTCAACGGCACCAACCTCTCCGGTGCGACCTCGGTGAAATTCGGGAGCAACTCGGCAACCATCCTCACCAACACCGCCGGCCAGATCACCGTCATCGCGCCCGCCGGCCCGCCGTCCTCGGTCAACGTCACGGTCACCACGGCCGGCGGCACCAGTAACCCGCTGCCGTACTTCTATCTCGCCGCGCCCACCCTCAGCGATCTGTCCCCGCACCTCGGCCCGGACACCGGAGGCAACACCGTCACCGTCTTCGGCACCAGTCTGACGCTCACCAACGCCGTGAACTTCGGGGGGAATCCGGCCACCGCCATCAATGTGGTCTCCGACAACCAACTGACCGTGACCGCACCGGCCGGGTCCGGCACGGTCGTCGTCACCGTCACCACACCGGGCGGAACCAGCACGGCAGCCACCGGGAATCCCTACTACACATATCTCGGGGCGCCTGTCCTGACCAGCCTCAACCCCTCCGATGGCGCTGATGTCGGGGGCGACGCGATCGTGCTGGGCGGCAGCAACCTGACCTACACCGACGCGGTGTCCTTCGGCGGTGTCCCCGCCTCGTTCTCGGCGATCTCCGACACCCAGGTCGTCGCGACCTCCCCGGGCGGAGCGCCCGGCACGGTGAATGTCATGGTGCACACCCCGGCCGGGAACAGCAACGCCCTGCCTTATGTCTACGACCCGTCGTAGGGCGTGGGATGCGGAGGCCGCAGCTCGTCACTCGGCCGGCGTGCGGCGAGGTTGGGCCCGGGAGCACGCAGTCCCGGGCCGGACAGGACGCCTGGCCCGTTCGTGTCCTGTCCGGCCTCAGGCTTCCCTGCCGGCGAGTGCGTACGTCGTGATTCGGGGGGTAGGCGGAGCACAGACATCACAGGTGCAACAAGGCGGGTCGTATGGATCAAACAGTGGGGGGCGAGGATCAGCAGTCGCTGGTCAACGATCCAATTTCGGCATGTACCGCCTATGACGGCTCCGCAGGAAGCATCGGGGACGCTCGCGCCTTTGCCCGTGATTTCCTGGCCCGGCTGCAGGCCCTGCACGGTCTTCCGGTCTCCGGTCGGGCCATGGACACGGTCCAGCTGGTGGTGAGCGAGCTGGTGACGAACACCTGCAAGTACGCCCCTGGCCCGTGTCTCCTGGACCTGCAGCTCAACGGGGACTTCATCGAGGTGACCGTCTGGGACAGCGAGCCGGTGCTGCCGGTGGCCCGGTCGGCCGACCCGGGCAGGGTCGGCCAGCACGGGCTGGAGATCATCGTGGCCGTCTGCGAGGGCTTCGAGGTCCGGCGGGAGCCCGTCGGTAAGCGGACCAGAGCGACGATCGCCCTCGCCGACGCGGCCGGCCGCCTCCTCTGACGCCGACCGCCGGCTGACAGCAGTCATGCGGCGGCACACCGTGCTCGCGTAACTCCTTTGCCCGTAAGGTCGTTGAGCCGGTATCGCGTGCATGACCGTCTCCCTGCCGGAGCGCGAATGAGGGACCTGAGATCGTCGGCTCGGGTCCCTCACCCCTGCGCGGACCGAAGGCCCCGCCCCTTGGCTCAGCTCGGCTGAATCGCGCGCAGCATGTTCAGGCGGGCCGCCCGGCGAGCCGGCCAGATCGCGGCCAGCACCCCGATCGTCGGCGCCAGAGCCAGGAAGATCCCCAGCCTCCCCCAGGGCAGGACCAGTTCGTACTCCTGCATCGAGGACGTGGTCAGGCTGCCTCCGGCCCAGGCCAGGAAGATGCCTGTGCCGATCCCAAGCACCGCACCGAACAGCGAGATCACCACCGACTCCAGCCGGACCATCCGCTTGACCCCGGAGCGGTGGAGGCCGACGGCCCGCAGCATCCCGATCTCCCGGGTGCGCTCGAAGACCGACATGGCCAAGGTGTTGACGACGCCCAGCACCGCGATGATGACGGCCATGCCGAGCAGCCCGTACATCATGTTGAGGACCGTGGTGATGGACCCGTTGTTCTCCTTGATGAGCTGCTCCTGGCTTCGGACCCTCAGCAGCGGGCTGTCGCCGAGCGCGGCGCGGATCTTCCGCTCAAGGCCGGCGGCCCTGCCGGGCTCGGCCTTGACCAGCACGTTTTCGAGCTCCTTGGAGCCGGAGTAGGGGAGCACGTCGGTCAGGGTGCCCAGCGCGTCGTCGGCGGCGCGGATCTTGGCGTAGACGGCGACGACCGCCAGCTTCCTCTTCCGAGCCACGCCGGTGTCCACGCCGGTGCCCATCGCTGCGTCGATGGTGTCGCCGACTTCGAGGCCGGCCTTCCGGGCGAACTCGTCGGAGACCGCGATCTTTCCGCGGCCGATGTCGTGCAGCGAACCGGACTGGACGTCGAGCTGCGCGGTCTTGCCGAATGCCTCCGGGTCCGTGCCGGTGATGACGGCGTATTGGCCCTGGGTGTCGAGCTCCGCCGAGGTGACGGGGGTGGCAGCGGCGACTCCGAGCACCCGGGCGGCCTTCGCGGCCGCGTCCGGGGCGAGTCCGCGTGAGGTGCTGTTGGTGACCTTGTAGTCGGCGGTCAGGCCCTGGGTGGCCTCCTTGGCCATGGCGTGCTGGGCGGAGTGCGCGCCGACGGTCAGACCGGTGATCAGGGCGAGCCCGATCATCAGGGCGGATGCCGTGGCGGCGGTGCGGCGCGGGTTGCGCAGCGCGTTCTCGTGGGCGAGCTTGCCGCTGATGCCGAAGAGGCGGGCGGTGACCTTACCGGCCAGGGTGATCAGCGGCCGGGAGAGCAGCGGGGCCAGCACGATCACGCCGCCGAGGGTCAGTAGGGAGCCGAGCATCGCGATCATCAGGTTCGACTCCTTGCTCGTCGTGAGCGTGGAGACATACAGCATCACCAGTACCCCGGCCCCGGTGAGCAGGGTGCCGAGCACATTGCGGCCCCTCAGGGCGCGGGCGGGCGGCGCCTGGTCGACGCTGCTCAGCGCCGCCACGGGGGCGATCTTCGCGGCCTTGCGGGACGGCAGCCAGGCGGCCAGGACGGTGACGACGACGCCGACCGCGAGCGCGGACAGCGGGGACGCGGGAGTGATGACCAGCGGTCCGTCGGGCAGTCCGGCACCAGTCGTGTTGAGCAGCGGGCGCATGGCAGTGGCGATGCCGAGGCCGAGCGCGAATCCGGCGGCGGAGGCAATGAGGCCGACGAGGGCGGCCTCGATGAGGATGGAGCGGACGACCTGGCGGCGCGAGGCGCCCACGGCCCGCATCAGTGCGATGTCGCGGCTGCGCTGGGCGATGAGCATGGTGAAGGTGTTGGCGATGATGAACGCGCCGACGAACAGGGCGATTCCGGCGAAGACCAGCAGTGTCTTGGTGAGGGACTGGGTGTTCTTGGTGATCTGGGCGGACTGCTCGACGGCCAGGTCGGCGCCGCTGGTGGCCTGGGCGCCCTTCTCCGGGAGCAGTGCCCGCACCCGTTCGGTCAGCGCGCGCTCGTCGGTACCGTCTTTGGCCGCGACGGCGATTTCGTCGAACTGGCCGGGGTGGAGGAACAGCTTCTGTGCGGTCGGGGTGTCGAAGAGCGTGAGGGTGCCGCCGGCGGTGATCCGCGGATCGTCGGTGGAGACGATGCCGACCAGCTTCTTGGTCAGGGCGGGCCCGTCGGTGGCGAAGCGGACCGTGTCCCCGATCCGGTAGCCGGCCTTCTCGGCGGTCTTGGCGTCCACCGCCAGCTCGCCCTCGGCAGCCGGGCCGCGGCCTTCCTTGAGCGGGAAGTGGCGGTCCTTGCCGTCCCTGTCCGGCAGGTAGTTGGCGGCGAGGTTCTGCCAGGTGTTGTCCGCGTTGACCGGGCGGCCGCCCTTGCCGGCCAGGGTGCTCTCGCCGTTGACGGCGGGGCGTACCGAGGCGACGTCGGGCAACCGGCCGATCTTCCGGGCCAGCGCGGTGTCGAGGGCGGTGGTCCGTTTGCCGTCCGCGCTGCCTGGCGTATCGGTGGCAGCGGCTCCCGAGCCGCCTCCCGCCTCGGCGACGGTGCCGGCCCCCGACGCCCGTACGGAGACGGCCACTCCCTTGAGGCTTTCGGCGGAGGCGTCGCGGAAGGAGCGGGCGACGGTGTCGCCGAAGACGAGGGTGCCGGAGACGAAGGCGACACCGAGCAGGACCGCGAGAGCGGTCATGATCAAGCGGGCTTTGTGCGCAAGGACGTTGCGCAGAGCGGTACGCAGCATGGTCGAAGTCAGTCCTGGAGGTACGAGGGGGCGGTGTGCGGATGCGGGATACGGGGCGCTGGAGGCGGCCCCGGGCGCGTCAGCTCGTCCGTCCCCTGGTGTCGAAGAGCCGCACACGGTCGAGCACGGCCTCGGGGGTGGGGGCGGGCAGATCGTCGGTGAGCCGCCCGTCGGCGAGGAAGACCACCCGGTCCGCGTAGGAGGCGGCCACCGGGTCGTGGGTGACCATCACGACCGTCTGTCCCAGCTCGCGTACGGAATCCCGCAGAAAGCCCAGGACCTCCGCGCCGGAACGGGAGTCGAGGTTGCCGGTCGGCTCGTCCGCGAAGATGATCTCCGGTCGCCCGGCCAGCGCACGTGCCACGGCGACGCGTTGCTGCTGGCCGCCGGAGAGCTGCGAGGGGCGGTGCCGCAGCCGCCCGGAGAGGCCGAGGGTCCCCACGACCAGCTCCAGCCACTCCTGGTCGGGCCTGCGGCCGGCGATATCCATGGGGAGCGTGATGTTCTCGACGGCGTTCAGCGTGGGCAGCAGGTTGAAGCTCTGGAAGACGAAGCCGATCTTCTCCCTGCGGAGCCTGGTGAGCTGCCGGTCGCCCAGGCGGGAGAGTTCGGTGTCAGCGATGCAGGACGAGCCCGCGGAGAGGGTGTCGAGCCCCGCCATGCAGTGCATCAGCGTCGACTTACCGGAGCCGGACGGCCCCATGATCGCGGTGAACCGGCCGCGCCCGAACTCCACGGAGACCGAGTCGAGGGCGACGACGCGGGTATCGCCCTCGCCGTAGACCTTGGTCAGCTCCGTCGCGCGGGCGGCGATTCCGGAAGGGGCCCGGAGGCCGGTGGTCAGGGTTGCGGGCTGCGACATGGGTACTCCTGGAAGGGGTCCGAAACTCCCGACCATCGTGTCCGCGACGCACCCCCGAATCCGTCGCACTCAGGTCGGGGATGCGCCACCTGCCCAAGGGCAGAACCGCCACCGCCACGTCGCCCTCACGGACCACGGCCCCTCTGTCCGAAGAGAGAGCCGGACGGCCCCGGCCCGGGGCTCAGCCCATGAGCCCGGCCTGGTGCGCCAGCAGCGCCGCGTGCACCCGGCTGCCGCACCCTGTCTTCCCCAGGATCGAGCCGACGTGGGTCTTGACCGTCCCCACACCGATGTGGAGCCGACTGCCGATCTCCAGGTTCGAGAGCCCCTCACCCAGCATGACCAGCACCTCCCGCTCCCGGCCCGTCAGCCCCGCCACCCTCCGGTCGGCTGAGGTGGCACCGGCACCGGCCCCACCGCAGCTCAGCATCCGACGGACGACGGTCCCGGTGACGCCGGGCGAGAGCACCGCGTCCCCCGCGGCCGCGGCCCGTACCGCGCTGATCAGCTCCTGCGGCCCGTCGTCCTTGAGCAGGAAGCCGGTGGCACCCGCCCGCAGGGCCCGGATGACGTTCTCCTCGTCGCCGAAAGTGGTGAGCATGACCACCTGCGGAGCGGGCTGGAGGGCGACCAGCGATTCGACGGCCGCGAGCCCGTCGACCACGGGCATGCGGACGTCGAGGAGCACCACATCGGGCCGGTGCTCGGCGCCGAGCCGGACGGCCTCGACGCCGTTGGCCGCCTCGCCCACCACCTCGATGCCGTCGGCGTGCCGGAGGATCAGCCGGACGCCGTGCCGGACCATCTCCTCGTCGTCGGCGAGCAGCACCCGGATCGCGGAACTCGCCCTGGAGCCCGCGGAGTTGGTTTGGTCAGTCATGCGTCCTGCTCCCACCGTGCGGTTCGGTCACCATCGGAACGGTAAAACGGTCGATCGCGATCAACGTGTCGGAGCGGAAGCAGTAGCGGACGATCTCCAGCCGCCCGCCCTCGGGCTTCCCGCCGGCGTACGGATACAGGCAGTCCGTGGCGGAACCCGGCCGCGGTGGTTCGTGCCCGGCGGCTGCCGCGCGGGACGCGTCGTCGTCCGGTGCCACGGCCCGCATCACCTGCTCCCTCGTCATCCCCACCCGGGGCTGTTCCGGGCTCCGGTACGCGAGGTCATATCGTGAATGGTCCACCAGCAAGACGCCGAACAGCATCATCGCGCTCACCCCCACCAGGCCGAGCAGCCCGGTGACGGCGCCGGCAACGCGCCGCTGGAGGACGGAGAGCCAACTGCCGGGCTCGTCGAGGGCGACCGATCCACTGTCGTCCGGCGCCGCGTCCACCGTCTCTGCGCCGGACCCGGGGGCGGTGGGGATCTCGGCCGCAACGGCGAAGCCGCCACCGGGCGTCCGCCCGGCCTCCAGGCCGCCACCGAGCAGTGCCACCCGCTCCCGCAGCCCGGTCAGCCCGCGCCCGGAGCCCAGCCCGGTCACGACAGCGGACCGGATGGGCGGAACGCCGTTGCACACCCGCACCTCCACCCGCTCGACGGTGTGGCGGACGGTGACGGTCACATGTGCTCCGGCCGCGTACCGGTGCACGTTGGTGAGCGACTCGCGCACCACTCGGTGCACCGCCCGCCGCACCCGGGACGGCCGAGCGTCGAGATCCGGCCCCTCCCAGAGCAGTTCGACGGGAATGCCGCCGGCGCGCGACTCCTCGACCAGCGCCTCGACGTCCGCTCGGGTGCCCGTGGCGTCGGTCAGCGCGGCGGTGCCGGTGTCCTGCCCCAACGGCCCGAGGACCCCCAGCGCCTCCCGCAGTTCCTGCATCGCATCACGGGTGGCACGGCGCACCACGGCGGCCTCGTCCCGCAGTTCGGGTGCCTCCTTCCGCAGCGCCATCTCCAGCCCGCCCGCGTGCAGAGAGACCAGGCTCAGCCGGTGCCCGACCAGATCGTGCATCTCCGCAGCGATACGCGACCGCTCACGCATACGAGACTCGCTGTCCGCCAGCCGCCGCACCTCCTCGGCGGCGACAGCGCGCTCCCGCAACGCCCGTAGCAGCCGGCCTTGCTGCCCCGCGGCGGTGCCGACCAACCCAGGAACCACGATCGTGGTAACGGCGAGCACCGCACCCAGCGCAAGGCCGAACAGACTGCTGCCCACCTCCAGAGCGGGAGCGAACGCCGCGCAGGTCAGCATCGCCGAGGCGGCCGCCCCGAGCAGCACCCCGACGCGCCGCCGTGGCGTCCTCATCCGCCGGGTCGCGGTGTAGGCGGCCACCGCGGTCAGCAGCGCCACGGAGGGCACCACCCCCATCAGCGCGGCCAGCCCGACCACACTGGCCACCGGAAACCGGCGCCGCACCAGCACCAGCGCGATACCGATGGCTCCCAGAGCCGCCGCCCCGTTCACCAGCCTGGCGTCGATCTCCAACTCACCCAGGTAGATGAGCAGCACCAGCGCCCCGGCCAGAACCGCCTCGCCCGCCGCTCGCCACAGCTGCCGCCCCCGCTCCCCAGGCCCCGCAAACGGGCTTCGGGTAGCGCGATTCTCGGTCACAGGCGGGGCGCTGGATGACATAACGACGATTATCAGGGGACACCTACGGCGTTCCCCTGCTTCTTGAGGGCGACCCGCCTCTACCCAAAGACAGAGGCCCCGGATACCCAAAGACAGAGACCCCCCGAAAAGCAGGAACGGGTACGGGCAAGTTGCGGGCCAGAGCGGCCCGCCGCGGCAGCAGGACCCTTCGGAGGACCGCCGGAGCGTGGCCGGGCCGGCAGGCCGGTGCTCCCGCCGGACGCCACGTGGATCTTCACGGATCCGGGAGTCGTACGCTCCAGGTACGGGACCCTCCGACTCTCCGGGACGAGGATCCGGCCGCAGGGCAGTACTACCCGTGGTCGGGCTGAGCCCAAGGAGTGTCTAAGGCAGTACGGAAGGCCGTGAGATGAGTTTCCGCACCGCCTCACACAGACGCCGGCTCACGCACCATGAACACGTCCACCGGATCCTCGGTCTCGAGTGTGAATCCGTGCCGCTCATACAGCCGCCTGGCCGGACTGCCCTGCAGCACGTTCAGCCGGAGCAGGGTGCCCTCGCGGTCGCACTGCTCCAGCAGCCCGCGCAGCACGGCCGCACCGATGCCGCTGCCCTGCAGGTGCGGGGCCAGGTAAAAGTGCTCCAGCCAGTGGGCGTCCTCGGCCGGCCGCAGCGACACGCAGCCGGCGAACGCACCGCCCACCTCGATCACCCAGGTGTGCGCCGGCGCGAACCCGTCCCGCAGCCGCTGGCGCACCCGCTGCTCCTCGTACCGCCCGAGCCGCTCCAGATCCGCCCGCAGCACCACGGCCCGCAACTCGGCCACGGCCTCGATGTCCGCCACCAGAGCCGGCCGAATCTTCCAGTCCGCCATGATCGGCAGGCTAGCGCGCCAAGCTCCTCCCGCTCTAGGTCGAAGCCGGTCGGCCGGCCGCCGTTGCGGCTGCGCCGCAGGCGGTGGCCGGCTCGATCGGAGGGCTACCCCTTGGCGGGGTCGGCGCCCGGCTGCTTGACGATCCGGTCGCCGACCGTGATCGACTTCCAGAGCTGGCGGCCGATCCGGACCTTCACGGATTCGCCGTCGGCAAGGCGAACTTCGACGAAGTGGTACATGTTCGAGCCGTCGAGCATGCCTCGGGACTTATCGATGACGACGCCTTCCCAGGAGTCATCTCGTCCGGCTTTGAGTGATTTCACCATGATATGGAGTCTACGAGGATCGGCAGCCGACCATGCAGGGCCGTGAGTCACCTTCTGACGATGACTTATGTCATGAGAGGGTCACCCGGGCATGATGGTGGACCCTCGATGCCTCGTGCGGCGAAGCGTACAAACCCCCACTGAGGCCTTCGCCATTGACCAAACCGAGCGCGCCGTCAACCACGCTCCGGGGCAATACACCGGTTCTGTCTCTTTGGTCAGTGGTCGTTGTCCTGGGGTTCCGTCTCGTCCACGACCCTCATGATGCCTACGAGCCGGGCCACTTCAGCCGGCCTGGCCGGCCGCCCGCAGCGGGCATCCGGTGCCGACGCGCGCGTCGAGGTCGGCCCGCAGGTCGGCAAGCTCGGCCATACGCGCGTCAATGACCCGGATTTTGTCCTCGAACAGCGCGGACAACGCCTCAGCGGAGTCCGGGGCGTCGCGTAGTTCCTCGCCGTGCCGTGCGATCTCGGCCAGTGAGAAGCCGAGTGTTTGCGCGGTGCGGACGTAATGCAGCCAGGTCACCGTCTCCGGCGGGAAATCTCGATAACCATTGGTCAGCCGTCGACCTGTGACGAGGCCGATCTTCTCGTAGAAGCGAATGGTGTCCCTGGACATCGCCGCTTGCGCGGCCAGCTCGCCGATACGCATGACCCTCCGCCGGACCGTGGACTTGACCTTGGAGCGTACTCCACTGTTTACCGTGAGGCGTCGCTGCCAAGAGACCCGCAGGAGCCTCGTCGTGATCCGTCTTATCGCCCCTTCCCGCCCCGCCTATCTTCGCGTCATACGCGCCGGTGCCTGGTACGACCTCGTCGTCACCGCTGGATTTGCGACGCCATGGACCTATGCGCTGGTGCACGGCGCGCTGTCGTCACTGGGTGGCACGCTCGGGCTGGGTGGCTTTCCTCCCCTCGACCCGATACAGACCTTGTACGCGAATCTGATGGGTTCGGTTGTGCTGGTCTGGGCACTCCTACGGATCGTCAAGCCGCTGCCGGTACACGGACTCTTCGACGGTGTCGGGCGCACGCTGTTCGCCATGTGGCAGGCGTACGCACTGGCCCAAGGTGCCACGCGGCTGCTGTGGCTTTTCTTCGCCCTGGAGGTGTCGTTCGGTGTCGTTCAGCTTCTGCCGTGGTGGCGGGCTCGCGCCAACCTCATGGACGCCCCCGCGGGACGAGCCGACGGACGCCCGCTCAGCGTCCAGGGTCAGTGACGCCCGGATCGGGGCAGGGGCGGAATGCGGGGCGGTCCCCGTGGATAAAGGCATTGTCCGGTGGGGCCATGGTGGGCCACCGGACACGCCCTACCGGATTGTCAGGCCAAGGCGCTCTGTCAGTGCCTTCGCCTGCTCGGGCGTGGCGAGGACCATGATGCTGTCGTAGCCGTGGTTCGTCTTGCGTTCGAAGTCGACGTCGCGGAATTCGCGTGGGTCGTTGTCGGGGGAGAGTGCGGCGATGGCTTCGCAGGCTGCCCCTTGGTCGAAGTAGTCATAGCCATCCCCGAAGTGTTCGGCCGAGATGGAGACGAGCCGGCCGTTTCGTTCGAACTCCAGGATGTCGTCGCGAGATCCGCCTATTTCTTCGCCCTCGCGCAGCCTGACGTTGGTGAGGGTGACCGCGCCGTCGGTGAGCGTGGCCGCGTGGTCAAGGAGGCTTGCGTAGTCCTGCTCCAGGAAGTCGATGTCGTCGGCGTGAACCGAGACCGCCACGCCGAACTCTTCGAGGGCGCGGGCGACCTCGTAGGAGTTCAGTACGTCGTGCGCATAGTTGGCACATTCCTCAAGGACGCTCCGCACCTTCTCGGGCGGCACCATGCCGATCTCCTGAAGGACCGCTCCGACACCTACGTATGTAATCGATGAAACGTTCGGCATGGATGGCATCTTGCCAGCCGAGCGGCTGTCACGTGGCCGTATCCGAGGGATCACCACCCGCCCACATGGGTCGGAATGCTTCGGGCGCGCCCCAGCCACGAAGCCCCTCGGGAACTGCCGAGGGACCGTCCCATGGACCATCAGCGCATGAGGTAATTGGCCGTATGAGTTACTTCATGCGCGACGTCATGGGCGGGACGGTCGACGAACCCGATACGGCGACGATGGCGCAAGTCCTGGAGGGTCTCGCAGAGGCCGATGACGAGCATCCCGACGTGTCGTTGTCCCATGAGAGCGGGTGGTGCCTCAGCGTATTCGCCGATGGCTTGGTGGTCTGGGAGAACACTGAGGACGACTCGGTGGTCCCCGGCGAGATGCGTGTGAGCGGGCGCGAGGAGGCCTTGCGGCTGTTCGGCTTTCTCGCGGCCGGCGACGTCACCGCGCTCGAAGAACTGCCCTGGCGCAGATAACCGACTCCGTAGTGCGGGTGTTTGGGCCGTTTCGGCAAGGGCAGGCGATCTTGCGTCAGGGAAACACACCAACGCAAGAAGGAGTGCGACCATGACCGCCACCGACAAGATGACGGCCAAGACCAAGCAGGCCAAGGGTGCCGCCAAGGAAACCCTGGGCCGTGCCGTGGGCAACGAGCGGATGACCGCCGAAGGCCGCGCCGAGCGAGCGACCAGCGATCTGCGCCAGGCCGCGTCGAAGGCCAACGAGGCGCTTCACCGGTGACGACGCCACACAGTCCCCCGGACAGAGGTGGCCCTGCCATCAGAGACTCAGGCGGTGGCCCGCAGCTTTCCCTGCGGGCCACCGCCCCTTTTTCCCCCACCGAATGGCCGACCCCGCAGACGCGCGGAGCCGTCCTACGGAAGCGGCGGCACTTCGCTACTGGGGATCGCCTTCGCGGTGGTGACTGACTGGGCTCCATGGGGAAATCCCCCGTGCCCGCCCCACGGTTTTCCCTAGCCCGCGACGGAAGCCTGCCGGATGTTCCCGGCCCGCGCGGAGCGAAAGCCTGGTGCCATGAACCAGTACCCCACTGCTCTCGTCCTGGCTCTGCTCCTCGGCACGGCGACGGCAGGCGCGCCGCCGAACGCGGCCGCCGTCCCAGGGCCCGCCGCCTCGGACACTTCCACCGCCCTGGCCGTCGAGGCTCTCGAGCGGGGCGCCCATCCCTTACGGACGGTCGAACCGCAGGGCGACACCAGCGATCTGCGTCCTCTCGACCGCATGATCGGCGATGCCCGGGCCGTCGGCATCGGCGAGGCCACCCACAGCTCGCACGACTTCTTCGCCCTGAAACGCCGTATCTTCCGCCACCTCGTGGCGGAGAAGGGCTTCCGCACCTTCGCGCTGGAGGCCAGCTGGAGCACCGGACTACGCCTCGACGACTATGTGTTGCACGGCAAGGGCGACCCCCGCCGCATCATGAGCGACGAGTTCCAGCGCGACTACCTGTGGTGGAACAACACCGACTATCTGCGGCTCATCGAGTGGATGCGCGCATACAACGTCCGACATCCGCACGACCCGGTCCGCTTCATGGGCGACGACATCGGCTGGACCGGACCCGAGGTGTACGACGCGGTCACCGACTATGTGGCTCGCACCCACCCGGGGCTGAACGCCCGCTTCGACGGGCTCTACCGAGGGCTGCGCCCCACCGTGGCGACGGGGAAGTACATGGATCACTATCTGGACATGCCGTACGCCGAGCGCAAGGAGATGGCGGACCGGACCGGCCGAGCGCTTCGGTTGCTGACGCGGCAGTCGCCGGGCGCGGACCGGGCGGCGTTCGAGCGGGCCGTGCAGAACGCGACGGCCATCGACCAGACCGCCCGGCAGTACGCCTTCGACTTCGACGATCCTGCTCAGCTCGCTGCGGGCATGCGCTACCGCGACAGGGCAATGGCGGCCAACGTGGTCCGGTGGCAGCAGCGCACGGGCACCAAGGTGCTGCTGTCGGCACATGACGCCCACGTCGCCTATCAGACACAAGACCCCGCCCACTACCCCCGGATGCAGGGCGCGTTCCTACGGGAGAGCCTCGGGCCGGCCTATGTGAGCGTGGGCCTGAGCTTCGACCAGGGCTCGTTCAACGCCACTGGCCCCGACGGCGCCATCCGTCGGCGGACGCTCGGCCCGGCGGGCCGCGGCAGCAATGAGCGGACCTTGGACCGGGTGCGGTACCGGGACTACGCGGTGGACCTGCGTACGGTCGGCTCCCCGGCCCGCGCGTGGCTGGCCGCGGCCCGGCCGACACGCAGCATCGGCACCGAGTACCCGGACGGCCCGCACGACGTCGCGCTCGGCCGCAGCTACGACATCTTGATCCACCTGCACCACATCGAGGCGGCCCGGCTGCTGAACGACAAGGGATCGGCGCGGCTCGGGACCCAACACAGGTGAGCGGCCCACCTTGCCGGAGCACATGACCATGACGAAAGCCGCCTCAGCGTCCGGCGATTGCCCAGGTGAGCGACCGGCTCCAGACACCGTTCGAGGCCCGAGGCCCGAGGCCCGAGGCCCGAGGTCGGAGGTCGCAGGTCAAGAACAATCGCAGGGCGAAGAACAGCTGCTCAGTCGATGATCGCGGTCGCTTCGACCTCAACCAGATGGGCAGGTACGTCCAGTGCTGCAACGCCCAGCAGCGTGCCCGGCGGTACCGGGGTGCCCCCCAGCTTCATGGCCGCCCGAGCGACCCCCTCCAGGAACAGGGGCATCTTGTCGGGAGTCCAGTCGACGACGTAGACGGTTAACTTGGCCACGTCGTCGAAGGAACCACCCACCTCGGCCAGGGCGGTGCCGATGTTCAGGTAGCACTGCTCGACCTGAGCGGCGAGGTCACCTTCGCCGACCGTGACCCCATCGGCATCCCAGGCGACCTGGCTGGCGATGAAGACCAGCTTCGACCCAGTCGCGATCGACACCTGCCGGTAGGCATCGATCTCCGGCAATCCGCTGGGATTTACCATGGTGATGGCCATGCCGCCCGCCTTCTCGTCATGAGAGCCCCTTGGTTCGCTTCCACCGAACCAAGACACTCACTTTGGAAGCTTCTCGGACGTCGCCCATAGGTGGGTGGGCGCTCCCGGCCATCGGTGTTCCGGGTGAACGCACCCTGAATGTCCGCGAGTTACGGAACGAAGCCGGGAGCATCAGTCGCAAGATGCTCCCGGCGTGGCGACTCTCTCATCGTCGAGAGCAGCCGTCTCGTGCTGTTGGTCCACTGCAGAGACGGTGCCTCTTCGGCCTATTTGGATTCGACTCGTGCGAGCGGGTTGGGGCCGGCCGTCAGCGCGTCACACGTCGCCTGCCAAGCGGAATCCCCGGGATAGAGCTCTGTACGGAGGTAGGCCCAGGTGAGCCGCTGGATCGCAGACACTCGCTCGGGGTTCTCGTCCGTGGTCTCGGCGACGTCGTACCCAGAGACCCCGCCGAGCCCGTGCTCCGCGTCAAACAGCGTGAGCAGGGACTTGGGGCCCGGCGAGAGGAGGTACGGATCGGTGTGCCAGTCCGGGCCCCGAACCGTCAGGTGGGCAGAGACATCCTTGTCACCGGCGACCACGAGCGCGGGTGTCGTCATCTCGGCGAAGTCCGTGGTCAAGAGGAAAGCGAAATTCTCGGCTGCGGACTCGCTGAGGGCATCGCCGCCTCTGCCGGGCGCGGCTAGCAGTACACCCGCCTTGATTCGGGGCTCGGCCAGGTTCACTTCCGTTCCGTCGTGCGGATCGGTGAGCCGGGCGCCCAGCAGCAGACTCGCGGTGTGCCCGCCCATCGAGTGCCCGGCTACGGCGACCTTGCTTCGGTCCAGGCGCCCGAGGAGCTGCGGGACGGCGGCCTCGATCACATCGAGCTGGTCGAGGATGCACTTCATGTCCTCGGCCCGTGATCGCCAGTACAGAGGCGCCCCGGGGGTATCGGGATCCAGGCTCAGCGTCCTGGAGCTCAGATGG
The DNA here is from genome assembly GCF_043200375.1 of Streptomyces sp. NPDC048434. NCBI lineage: Bacteria > Bacillati > Actinomycetota > Actinomycetes > Kitasatosporales > Streptomycetaceae > Streptomyces > Streptomyces sp. NPDC048434. The sequence goes on from NZ_JBICXQ010000003.1 coordinate 282,546, forward strand.
GTGGGCTGGATCACGACGAAGCCGTGCGCCGCCCAGAAGTTGGCGAGGGGTGCATAGCCGTTCAACGAGGAGAGGTGGTTCGAGTAGCCCTGACCGTGCGAGAGGAGGATGACCGGCAGATCGCTCCCGGTCACGGGCGCGGAGACCCGCACCTCCAGGTCCACGGCTCGGCCAGGAACTAACAGCACCACCGGACTGACCGAGAGGACTGGAGTGGGCGAGCTGAAGCTGCCGGCTGGATCAGTCGATGCACTCATGACGCGTATTTCCCTTCAATGGCCTCTGCTACCGGTCCCATTCGGTCGGCAGCGGGTGAGGCGGTCAGGAGCGTCCGGCTTCAGCTAAGCTGAACCGGAGCGTTGTTCCGTTTAACATACGGAGCAGTGTTCCGCTTTGTCAACGGCCGTCGAAAGGAGAGCGTGGTGCCCGCTACAAGCCCCTCCGGGGAGGTGCCGGCCCGAAGCAAGCGGGCCGACGCGCAGCGCAACCAGCAGACGCTGCTTGCCGCCGCCGCTGCGGTGTTCGTCACCTCCGGTATCGATGCGCCCATCCGTGAGATCGCGGCCAGAGCGGGCGTCGGGATGGGGACGATCTACCGCCACTTCCCGACTCGGGCGGATCTCGTCGTCGCCGTCTACCGCCACCAGGTCGAGGCATGCGCCGAGGCCGGCCCGAGCCTGCTGGGTAGTGCCGACTCTCCGCTCGCAGCACTCCGTCAGTGGGTCGACCTCTTCGTTGATTTCCTGGTCACGAAGCATGGACTCGCCAACGCGCTGCAGTCGGACACCAGCGGCTTCGACGCGCTGCACACCTACTTCCTCGACCGCTTGGTGCCCGTCTGCGCGCAGTTGCTCGACGCCGCGGTCAACGCTGGCGAAATCAGGCCCGGTACACACGCCTACGAACTGATGCGCGGCATCGGCAACCTCTGCATCGGACGTGACAGCGACCCTCGCTACGACCCCCGCCGCTTGGTCGAACTGCTCCTTGAGGGACTACAGCGACGACCGCAGTCTTCCTGATGCCTACGGTGAACCCGTCTGCGGCGAGGGGCAGTTCGGGCACCGTTGTGTCGCCAGGCCGTCTGGGTGGCAGAACGAGCATGCGCCGCCAGATCGATGACGACGAGGGGGCGGCGCCTTGTGCGAATCGTCCCCCGGGGCAGCGGAACGGTGGTGCCCTGGCGGCGAGCCCAGGTGCTTCCGCTGTCCGGGCAGGGCAGGCTCGTCGCGAGGATCGCCGAGGTGACGCTCACCAGCGCGGACCGGACGTAGTCGGGGCCGCGGGAGGACGACTTCCACAAGCCCACGACGAGGAACCGCACGAACTCCCTGATATCCGCGGCTACTTGCGCAGCCTCGCCCCACCGAAGGCCCGCATCGCGATCGTGCTCGACAGCTTCTTCCCGCCCCCAACCGCCAGGAAGCCACCCGAGTCGGCGACTGGGCCGCGGCGAACAACGTCGAGTTCGCCTATACGCCGGCCAACAGTTCCTGGCTGAACCGCATCGAGGCCCAGCTCACCGCTCTGCGTCCTTCGCACTCGACGGCAACGACCAAGCCGGCCACAAGGGGCGACAGGGCAGCATGATCCGCCGCCACCTCGTCTGGCGGAACAAGCTTGCCGGCGACGGACCACTATGCGAGGTAGTCAACAGGGCGAACGTTGTCTGATGCAGCAATAGCAGCTGTCCGGGCGATCATGTGACTCGCGAGGCTGTTCCTCCTCGCCCAGCCGATCCCGCCCGATCCCCCAGCCCAACGATCCGAGCCGATGCCGTCACGTGATCGAGGTCTACGCCTTGCAGGCGAGGAGTTGGACCTCTTGGAACTGCCGCTGGTCGGTGGGCTTCGGCTCGATCACCGTGCGGGCTGCCTCAGCCAATCCGTGGTCGCGCAGGAGCGCGGCGAGGCGGTCGGGGGACCAGCGGTAGGCCGTTACCACCGCATGGTCGTAGGCCTGAGTCTCGTGGTGGGGGCCGTCGGTGGCGGGGAAGTCGATCAACAGGTGCCCGCCGGGAGCCAGGATCCGGGCGATCTCGGCCAAGACGGCGGGCACGTCCTGCGGCGGGGTATGGATGACGGACCACCGCGAGAGCACCCCGCCCAGTGCGCCGTCCTCGATGTCCAGCGCGGCCATCGAGCCGACCTCGAAGCGAAGGCCGGGGTTCGCCTCGCGAGCGAGCTCGACCATCACGGGGGAGGCGTCGACACCGAAGGCATTGAGGCCCAACCCGTGCAAGTGAGCTGTGATGTACCCCGGCCCACAGCCGAGGTCTGCGACCTGGCCTTCATCGTTCGCCCGCACCAGCTCCGCGAAGGCGCCGAGGAGGGCGCGCTCCAGGGGGCGGTCGCGCAGGGAGTCGTGGAACAGCTGCGCGTAGGTGGGTGCGATGGCGTCGTAGGACTCACGGGTGGCACGCAAGGTCTGAAGTTCGGTCACCCGGAGACCGTAGTGGGTGGAGGACGCATGCGCTTCAAGAACGTTTGACGGAGGACCGTTCCCCACTCAGCGTTCGACAAGGCACCACGCTGATCCCGCCCCATGCCTAGACCGACGATCCGCACCCGGCGCAGTCACATGATCGACCGGACGGCTCCTGGTCGAGGATGGCGTCGAGCTCTACCTCGACGAGCCAGTCCGGATCGATGAAACGCGAGACCTCAACAAAGGTGCATGCTGGGCGGACCGTCGCGAACCGCTCTCCGTGGGCTTGTGCGGCTTCCCGCCATCGAGTCACGTCAGTGAGCATGACGCGGGTCCGCACGACGTCTTCCAGTGATGCCCCCGCTGCAGTCAGCGCGCCCTCCGCAATATCCAGACACCTGATGGTCTGGGCATAGACGTCGCCTTGCCCCACGGTCGTTCCGTCGTCCCCGATGGGAGCAGTGCCGGCAACCGCAACGTGCGCCCCTTTGCGGACTGCCCGCGAGAAGCCAATGTGTGGTTCAAGTGGTGACCCAGAGCTGACCGTCTGCCGCATATGTTCCATCGCACCATGCTCCCAGGGCACAGCACTTACGAAAAAGTCGGACCAGGGCCGCCGGGTCGGTCCGGGCTGCCCTCCACCATGCTCCGTGGCCACTCGTCTCGACCTGTGTATGTCGAGGCCGCGGCCGATCCGTCAGCCGGGCGGCCGATGTCCGTCGGCCGGGCGCCAGTACGCGGCAGAGGAGCGCGCATCAGTTCTCAAAATTTCCTCTCCTTGCCCACTTTGCATGACGCAAACGTTGTCCGGTTCGCGCCTGACCGAGGTACAAAAGAGCATGATCGAGCGCGCGCAAGGGTCACGGAACAGTGGCGATGTCGATGCGGTGACCCGGGCCGTGCTGACCGCCTCGCGGGTGCTCGTCGGCGTCTCCGCTCGCTCGCTGGCCGCGGCCGAGGACAAGGTGACTCTGCCTCAGTTCCGACTGCTGGTCGTGCTGTCCGTGCACGGCTCCGTCAATCTCTCCACGGTTGCCGAGCTGCTGGGCGTCAACCCGTCCACTGCGATGCGCATGATCGACCGGCTGGCCGCCGCGGACTTGGCGGATCGGCGCGCCAACCCCGAAAACCGCCGCGAGACCATGATCCGACTCACCAAGGACGGTCGGCGCATCGTCGAAGAGGTGATGGCCCGGCGCCGGAAAGAGATCTCGGCGATCGTTTCGCGGATGGATCCTGCGCAGGGGAGCGCGCTGGTCGAGGCGCTCACCGCATTCACCGAGGCCGCGGGTGAGCCGGGCGCTCCGCCCGCCGTGCACGAACCGTATCCGCTGGGCTGGACCGACCCGCCCCCGCTCTGAAGCGGAGAGCCGACCCGCCCACCCCCTGAACCGGGGAGCAGGGCACTCCGCAACCTTCATCCGGCGGGTGATCATGAAAAGTCGGAAGGGCCAAGCGTTCTCACTCTCGATGGACGCGTGCGGTGACCTCGCCTCACCCCACAGCCACGGCCTTGATTCTCCGTAACCGCTAATGTCGTGAGTTGGCCGATGCGGAGTGCCCCCGTAGTTCCCGCGTCTGTGAACAATGATGTCGAAGGATCACACGAGGCGCTGACCGGGAGTTGCCTCCAGACGTACGAACGGGATGGCCTGCCCGGCGGCGCGGAAAGCGGCTTCGCTGCCGTCCACGTCGAAACCCATGAAGGCGCACAGGCGGCGGGCGAGCCGTGGGTGCCGGGGAGCGTAGCGGGCCATGATGGCGGCGCCGTGGCCGAGCGCGAAGTCCCTGCGAGGGACGTGGATGATGTGGACGCGGTGACCCGTGCGGTGCTCACGGCGTCGAGGTTGTTGGTTGCGGTGTCGGCGCGTTCGCTTGCAGAGGTAGAGGAGCGGGTGACGCTGCCGCAGTTCCGGATGCTGATGGTTCTCTCCACGCGCGGTGCTACCAAGTTGGTCGCCCTCGCCGAACTGCTCCGGGTCGCGCCTTCGACCGCAATGCGCATGGTGGACCGGCTCATCACGGCGGGCCTGGCAGACCGGCAGACCAACCCCGACAACCGCCGCGATACCCTACTTCGGCTCACGGACGAGGGGCGTCGCACCGTGGAGGACGTCACCGGCCGACGCCGTGCCGAGATCAGTGCGATCGTCGAGCGGCTCGCCCCACGTCAACGGACCGCTCTCATCAAGGCGTTGACCGCTCTCAATGAGGCAGGTGGCGAGCCGCCCGCGGATGACGCGGAGCTGCATCCCCTGGGGTGGGCCGACGTCTCGGCGCAGCGTGGTGCCGGCGGCTCATGACCCGGACCCGCGGCAGGCTCTGATCGCCCGTCGCGGCCGCGCGCGCGGGCCTGGGATGAGAGACTGCACGGGCCGGCGCGTACGCGGAAGGACACTTCGGCTCCCAGCTCCCGCTGGAGTACGCGAATGTGAGGTGCTGTCGGCCCTGCCTGACTGCTCCACGAGGTGCCACTGCGCCATGGGTAGATGCAACCCTCGTGGCACGGCACTTGTTCATTTGGGGATGGTGGAGGCGACGTCGTCGAGGGTGGCGTCTGTGACGAGTCCGGTGTCCTCCAGTACGTCCATGTGGTCCTGGACGGTGTTGTTGGTTTGTGTGGCCAGTCGCCGGATCAGTGAGTTCTTGGTTGTGGCGCGGACCTCGCCGATGGTGATGAAGATCTTGCCGTGGGAAGCGCGCAGCAGGTCCACGAAGAGCTGGTCGAACGCCCGGCCACGGGCGTTCTTCAGCTGGTCCACCCAGCCCTGTTGTTCGGCGGTGGCCTGGTCGGGGATGGGCACGTTCAGCGCCTCGGAGTCCTCCCGGGCCAGCTCGTCGAGCTTGCTGTGGCCATCGAGCAGATGCATGCCGGCGCGTTTGATGGCTTCGCTCGATGCGTGTGTCTGGGCGAGTCGGCCGGCCGGCATCTCCCACAGCCCGGCCTGCCGGACCTTGGTGAGGAAGGTCTTGTCCAGCGCGGTGACGGCACCTGTGTTACCCGCCTGACGGGCTGCTGAGCCGGTTCCTGCTGCCGGGAGCTCGGCGGACACCGACTCGTTGGCGGAGCTGTTTCGCTGGGCGAGCCACACGGATACGGTGGCGATAACGGCCACGAGAGCGACCGTTATGGTGAGCACCCGACCACGGCTGGATGACTGCCTGGGATTCCGAGCGTGAGACTTCATCATGCCTCCTGGAGTGCGCGACAAGTCGCCTGCGAGCGCTGTGGCGCAGCGGACTGCTGGGGCATGAATCACGCTAATCTTTGCATGAGGCAAACGAATCGATTCAGCGATGATGCTCAAAAGCGGGTAGCGCTCGAGAACTATCGGATACGATCCCGCCGCCGCATCGCCCTGCCCTCCGCATGCTGCGAAAGATGGCGAATCCACCCTCGATGACACTCATGGCGCTGGACGAGCGCGGGCAGCGGTTAGCCGTCAGGCTCGGCGCTGTTCACCGCCGTGATGGGAGCGCTACGAGTCCCCAACTCGGCCTGGAACGGCCTCGGTTGCTGCTTGACCACGTCCGGGGTGGCAAGGGCTACCGTTCCAAGGCCCTCCGCGCCTGGCTGCGGCGGCACCGGAACATCGCCCCCCCCACACCATTCCGGAACGGACCGGCCGGACCGCAAACCGACTACGGCGCGGCTCCGCAACCGAGTTCCGAGCGGCAGCCGGGGCGGACGACCGCTGCCCTGCCGCCATGGCATGATCGCCGCATGGGTCAGGATGAGGGGTACCTTCTGGACAACCGGCAGGTCGAGGCGGGTACACGCTTCGATGCGCTGGCTGCCCTCTTCGACGCCTCGACGTTTCGGCACTTCGAGACGGTCGGGATCGACGAGGGATGGCGGTGCTGGGAGGTCGGGGCCGGGGGACCGACCGTCTCCGCGTGGCTCGCCGCGCGTACCGGGTCTCGCGGGCGTGTGCTCGCCACCGACATCGACGTGTCCTGGGCCGAGACGGCCGCCGCCGCGGGAGTCGAAGTGCTCCGCCACGACGTCGCCGTCGACGAACCCCCGGCCGGCCCCTTCGACTTGATCCACGCCCGCCTCGTCCTCGTCCACGTCGCCGACCGCGATGCCGCGCTGCGCACCATGGTCCAGGCTCTGCGCCCCGGCGGTTGGCTGCTGATCGAGGACGCCGATCCCGCGCTGCAGCCGCTGATCTGCCCCGACGAGTACGGCCCCGAGCAGGAGCTGGCCAACCGGCTGCGCACCGGTTTCCGTCAACTGTTGCAGCAGCGCGGTGCCGACCTCGCTTACGGACGCAAGCTGCCGCGGCTGCTGCGCGAGGTCGGCCTCGTCGATGTCGAGGCCGACGCCTACTTCCCGATCGCCTCGCCCGCGTGCGACGCCCTCGAAGCGGCCACAGTCCACCAGGTGCGCGGCAAGCTCACCGCCGCGGGTCTCGCCACGGACGAGGAGATCGAGCAGCACCTCGCCAACATCGCGGCAGGGCGCCTCGATCTGGCCACCTCACCGATGATCTCGGCCTGGGGCCGCCGGCCCTTGGAAGACAGCCCGTAGGACCGGTCCGTCATCCCCCGGCTGCTTCGGGAGTCTTGCCGGAAACCGTCACGTCAGGCGCTTCGGCCTGGGTGTGCGGGAGGCGACGGACGGCGGTGGATGCCAGGGGCAGGACGGCCGCGACGGCGTAGATGATTCCGGCGGTGGTGGTCACCCGGAAGCCGCCGAACGTCTGGGTAAGGGGACTGACGCAGAGCTGGCCGACCGGGATCGTCAGGTAGGACAGCAGATCGTTGCAGGACGAGACGCGTGACAGCACGTGCGTGGGAACGTGCTCCTGCAGTGAGGTGTCCCAGCCGATGCCGGTGAGGGAGGAGCCCAGCCCGGCAAGGAAGGCTCCGGCGATCAGCCAGGGGGCGTTGAGGTGCGCGCCCAGCACGAGCAGGGGCAGGGCGCCGAGCGTGCTCGCCAGCTGCCCCAGACGGAGCAGGTGCGTCACCGTCAGCCGGTACATCAGCACACTCATCACCAGCAGGCCGATGGCGCGGGCGCTGAGCACCAGTCCCCAGGTCGCCTCGCCGCTGCTCTGCCGGGTGAGCGCGGGCCCCAGGATCTGCCAAGTGCCGGTCTGCACCAGGTTGATCACGCAGAAGGACACGGCGCCCCTCCAGACCCAGGGGATACGGCGGAACTCGGTCCAGCCCTCGCGGATGCCGGTCAGCAGGGCAGTGGGCCGGGGTCTGGCTGCCGTGGCGGTGACGGCCAGCCGAGTGAGGCATCCCGCCGCCAGAAGGTAGGTCAACGCATCGAAGGCGAGGGCCGGGCCGCTGCCGGCAGCCACGACGAGGAGGCCCGACAGGCTCGGCCCGAGAACCTTCGTGGCATTGCGTACCGACCCCAGTAGCGCGTTCGCCTGCCGGAGCTGCGTCCTGTCGACGAGCTGGGGCACGACACCGCGCAATGCCGGTGTGGTGAACGCGGCGAGGACGCCGCCCAGGGCTTCCAGCGCGGCCACGAGGGGCAGCGAGTAGTGGCCGGTCAGCAGGAGCCCAGAGGTGCCGCCCTGGGCGAGGGCACAGCCCAGATTGGCGGCCGTCAGGACCGTCCGGCGCGGGAACCGGTCGGAAGCGGCTCCGCCCACCAGAAGAAAGACCAGCAGGGGCGCCATGCGGGAAGCGAGAACGATGCCGAGATCGCCCGAATTGCCCGAGGCATCCAGGACAGCGAAGGCCAACGCGACCGGTGCCATGGAGCTGCCGAGCAGGGACACCAGTTGCCCGGTGAAGAACCAGCGGAAGTCTGCCTGTTTCAGGAGAGAGGAGTGCACCGGCAAGACTCTCCTGGCGCGTCGAGGCGGACACTATCGTTTCGGCAGGAGGCGAAAGATGACGATGTTGCGCTTGAGCACGACGGCCCTGTCGCGGTCCCGGTTCGCGCTGTCTCCACTGGCCGAGACACTGGGCACGATGATCGTGTTGGGCAAGCCGTGCTCCGACCCGTGGCTGGCCACCTGGCACACCCGCCACCGGGACGCGTTCATGGCCACCCTCGATGCGGACCCCTTCGCCAAAGGCATGGTCAACTTGTTCGGCTCGACCAAGTGGCTGCCCGAGTTCGTAGCGATCCCCCGTCGGGCGGTATGCGCACCACTCTCACCAGCGAGCTCAAGGACGTCGCCCGGGTACCCGACGCGGACATCCGCGCGGGGCTGGAGAAATCAGTAGCGCACAGCTGGAAGCGTCACGACCTGAGCTGGCTGTCCGGGCGAGGGTGGGCAGCCAGGACAGCAGACCTGCTCCATGCCGTGTGGAAATCCCATGTCTCCCCGGACTGGACACGTCGCCGGGCACTGCTCGAACGCGATGTCACCTACCGGGCGGGATTGCTGGCCGCCCACGGCTGGCCCCGTGCCCTGGAGCGCATGAGCCGCCGAAGTGCCTGGGTCGGCGCCGACGCGATCCGCTTCAGCGGCCGGCCCGGTCCGGACCGCATCATCGGCGACGAAGGAATGTTGTTCGTCCCCGTGAGCGTGTCGAGCGGTACCTGGCTGTGCGCGACGCCGGAAGGCCGGTACGCACAGGTCTACCCGGCCCGCGGATCTGCCGCAACGCCCTTGCCCGGCAGGCCGGTTCACGCCCTGGCGCGGCTGATCGGCACCGGCCGCGCGGCCATCCTCCTCGAACTCCAACACCCCGCAACCAGCAGCGAACTCGCCGCACAACTCCATCAGTCGCTCGGCACCATCGGCGGCCACCTGGCCGTACTACGCGACGCGGACCTGATCAGTGGGACACGAGTCGGCCGTCGCGTGGTCTACCGGCGCACCGAAGCAGGCGATCTTCTCGCCGGACCTCACGAAGCGGCGGGTTCCGGACAGTTGCCCAAGGCCCGCCTCCCCAAAGTTGACGGGACCACTCCGGCTCACGACACAGCGGCGCCCAATGATTGCCGTCGAGAGGCGTCACCCACGCACGGTGGCGCAGAGGCGCCTGGTGGAGCAGACGGCCCACTCGGGGCAGGGTGAGGCCCGCGACCTTGTGAAGTGCAGAGCGGGCGGTGCGGAGGACGCCGTACGCTCGCACGACGGCGGCCCGAGGGTCTTGATGACGAGGACGGTCAGGCACGCCGGCATCCCCACACCATTGCAATTCGGGAGCGTCGTGGACTTCAGCCGACCGCAGTCCCAGGTCCAAGTGCCGGCGGCCCTGACCGCCTCCCAGAACGGCGATGCCTGGCGAGTATGGACCGCTGCCCTGCCGACTCTGGCCGAGGAGTTCTTGGCCCGCTGGAGTCTGCGACTGGATGGCCCGCCCGCGCACGGAGCCGTCGCACTCGTACTGCCGGTTCTCCAGGCGGACGGCTCGCCCGCGGTACTCAAGCTCCAGCCCGTCGATGAGGAAACGCACGGCGAGCCGCTCGCCCTGCGCGTCTGGGGCACCCGCCACGCGGTCGAACTACTGAACTGCGCCCCGGACTCCGGGGCCATGCTTCTGGAACGTCTCGATGCGACCCGGACCCTTGCGACGGTGCCCGACGGCACGGCGGCTCTCGAGCACCTTTCCGGGCTGCTGGCGCACCTGGTCGCCGTTCCGGCCCCCGCCGGCCTGCGGCTATTGGCCGATATCGCCCAGGCCATGCTCGACCGGGTTCCCACGTACTGCCGCTCTCTGGCGGACTCCTCCGAGCGCCGACTGCTGGCTACGTGCGCGGCCGCGGTGCGGGAACTACTGGACGAGCCCGGTGCCCGGCTTCTGCACTGGGATCTGCACTACGACAACGTTCTCGCCCCTCTTCCGTCCGCGCAGGTCTCGGGACGGGCACCCTGGCTCGCCATCGACCCCAAACCCCTGGCCGGCGACCCCGGCTTCGAACTGCTGCCTGCATTGCGAAACCGGTGGGACGACGTGATCGGCACCGCGGACGTGTCCCGGGCCGTACGCCATCGCTTCCACCTCATGACAGAAGTCGTCTGTCTGGACCGCGAGCGGGCCGCCGGATGGACACTCGGCCGCGTCCTGCAGAACTGCCTCTGGGACATCGAGGACGGCGCGGTCACCCTCCAGCCCGAGCAGACAGCCATCGCCCACGCGCTTCTCGGCTCCTGACTGTTCCGGCCTCGGGTCGCCGGGTCGGTCGGCTCAACCAGGCTTGCCCGGCCCGTTCCAGGACCGGGCAACAGTGGCTCTCTTCGCGAGTCGTGGCTCTGACTCAACAACTGCGAAGCCGCCACTGTCCGTCAACGACAGGCGGATGGCTTCGAGCCACTGGGGAAGCCGCAGATAGGGCTGGTACTCGTCCAGGACTTTGGAGATGTGACGAGCTTGGAGGAGGCACGGCAACTACACCTGAATCAGGTCGGCCAGGAACGGCAGCACCACATCGGCCACCTCGTCCGGTACCTCCTCGGCGAGGTCGTGTCCGGCATGGAAGACGTGACCGGTGACGTCATGAGCGAGGAGTCGCATCTGGGTCTCATTGCGGTCGCCGATGAATGCCGCGCCGCCGAGCGCCAGTACCGGGATGTCCAACATGGTCTGCGCGGCTTGCCGATTCTGTTCGGCGTCGTCGAGCATCGCGCGGTAGATCGACAGCATCGCGCGGATGCCGCCGGGCAGGGAGTAGCAACGCACGTATTCGTCGACGGCGTCGGCCGTGGCGGTGTCGGGGTAGTTGCGCTCGTCCTTCAGCATGAAGGTGATCAACTCGCGTTCATGCCCGGCGATCAGCATCTCGGGTACGTCCGGCTGGAAATAGAAACCCAGATGCCACAGGAACATTCCACCCGAGACATTCTCGCGGGTGAGGAAACTGTGCTCCTCGAAGCCGAACCCGGGCAACAACGCCTCGGCGAACACCAATGCGTCGACGTGATCACGGTGTCGGGCGGCGAGCTGATAACCGACCGCCGCTCCCCAGTCCTCACCCATCACGCTGTAGGACTCGTACCCGAGGTGGGCCATCAGCGCAGCGATGTCGTCGCTCATCGTCGCGGAGTCGAACCCTCCTGCGGGATGGGCGGAATCGCCGAGTCCACGAAGGTCCGGCACGACGACCGTGTGCTGTGCCGTGAGCCTCGGGACGAGGTGCCGCCAGTGATAGCCGGTCTTGGGCACACCGTGCAGCAACACCACCGCCGGACCGTATCCGGCCGTTCGGTAATGCAGTCTCGTCCCGTTGACGGCGACGCGGCCCGTGCGGACGGGTTCTCCACGGTGGTCAAAAATCATTGCCTGACCCATCTCTTGCAGTGCGCTCCGCAACGTCCGTGGCTGCGAACCCGGTCACTTTCAGTTACTCAGGAACCGTAGGTGAGTAAGCTCTGACGTGGAAGAACGCACTTTCCGGTGAGAGGGGAACCTCATGGTGACCGAGCAGATGAGCCGCATGTCCGAGGACGCCGATGTGACGCGCGCCGATTCCCTGGCCCGCGAGATCTTCGCCGGGGTGGCCAACAAGTGGGCGCTTCTGATCATCAATGTCCTGGAAGACCGGACACTGCGTTTCACCGAGTTGCGGACCGCGGTGGACGGCATCAGTCACAAAATGCTCACCCAGACCCTGCGTGGGCTCGAACGTGACGGTGTGGTGGACCGGACGGTGTATCCCACCGTGCCGCCTCGCGTCGACTACCGCCTCACCGAAGCGGGGCTGGCGCTGCGCGACACGGTCAACGGCATGTGCGCCTGGACCCGTCGATACCTCAAGGAGATCGAGACCGCCCGTCACCGCTATGACGCGCAGCGGTGACGTCGACCGGGAGGAGGGCCATGTCCTGGCACTCGGCAAGGAGGCGCTGCGCGCCGCGGAGAACCTCTTGCGCTCGGCGGAGAACCTCTTGTGCACGGTGGAGCGGAGGCTCCGGTGACCGCTGAGGTGATCACGAGATGACGGAGAAGGGCATGCAGCCGCATGCCGAGCTGCCCACCGTCACCGAGGCATTTGGCCGGCCGGAGGTCACGGCCGGGCCGGAGAAGGACCACGGCCTCGCCGCGCAGCTCGCCGCGACCGAGGCCCGCCGCAGGCAGTACCCCGGCCGGACCACCTGGGCTCCGACGGACCACATCGAGCCCGTTCCGGCGCCGGCGGAGGTGGTCGACGGTGAGGGAGAGGTGTGGACGCGCACCAGCGCCGGAACCTGGTACATGCTCAGCTTCAACCCCGCCTGCCACGAGGAGAGAGACGGGGACTACCTGATGTGGCGCGAGCTGGTCGACGAGTACGGGCCGCTGACCACCCAGGGCATCGGCCTGTAGTCGCCGGGACCAACGGCAGCGGCAAACCACAGCGCCGGCTGATGCCAGGCACTTGCTTCCTGACCACGACCCCCGAACGGCCGTGTCCCCGAACGGTGATGGGCGCCAGGACCTCAGCCCTGGCGCCCGTCACCGTGCCCGAAGAACTCAGCTTGAGTGTGTCCCGCGAGCACGGAACCACGTCACCACAGTCATGATCGCGGTGAAGTACATCATGGTGGCCGTAAAGGTCACGTCCCTGACGTACGGCTCGTAGCCTTGTGTGCGCAACTGGATCGCGAGGAACCCAAGCGCCGTCGCGAGCCCCGCGAGCGCCATGGTCAGGGCGCCGAATGGGACCTTTTTCATTCCATTTCCTCCAAGCAGTGAAACAACCTGGTCACCGACGACCCTACGTGTCCCAGCCGTCAACTGGCCCCCATCCGGCCCGAATAGCGTCACACCCTGGTCCTGGTTCACACGTGCTTGCCCTGGCGCACCTCCACGAGGGGCAAGCACGGTGATGGTGGCGGGGAGGCCGAGCCCCCGTGATCCAAGCCGGCCCCGACACGGTTGTCCCGACCTCCCACCGGTGAGCGTGCCGCCTCGGTTTGCCGAGGCGTCAGGAAGTCCGGGTGGCTTGTGTCGACTGCTTCTCCGAGCCGGCTCCGAGTGGTGCGGGTTCGTCGGACAGGAAGCGGTTCAGGACGTTCCCCACCAGTTGCGACACATTGTTGTCGTAGTGGTGGTGCGACAGCGCACCGCAGTAGGCGATCGAGCCGGCCGACCATACGCCGCCGCCGTTGGGGGTGGGGAAGTAGACCATGTCGGCACGTACGCGCGGGTCTTCGGTTCCGCCCGTGCCCGGGGCGTTGAAGTACAGCTCCTCCAGTACTTCGAGATAGATGTCGGTGTGGTCCTGCGAAGCGGCCGCGATCACCGTCTCGGGGGGCGTGCCGAGTTCGGCGCTGTAGATGTCGAGTTCCAGGCCTGAAGCGCCGTCGCCGACGAGCCCGAAGTCGCCGAGTTTCCCGTTCTCCTCGATACCCTCGAACATCCAGGAGGCACCGTTGAGGCTGTCCGGGGTCTGCCGGTAGTAGGACGAGACGTCGAAGCCTTGTGCCACGAATCCGACACCGACGAGGCGCTGCGGGGCTCGTCCTCGATGCCGCCACAAGGTGCCGTACTCCCCGGTGAACGAGAGGTGGAACTCACCGGGTTTGCAGCGCCACGCGTTCGAGCCGTGTCCCTTGCGGACCTCAATGATGTTCTTGTTCTCAGGGTCGTAGTTGGTGACCCAGTAGAACCCGTTGGCGCCGAGATACATCATGCGGCCACCGGTGTCGAGGTAGCCGTTCAGGGCGTCGAGCATCTGCTCCGAGTAGTACTCGGGATGGGACCCGGTGAGGACCACACGGTAGGGCTTGAGCGCGCTCACACCTTCGTGGTGCAGGTCCTCATCGGTCATGACATCGAAGTCGTACCCCTTCTCGATCAGCCAGTCGATGAGGTGCAGGTCCGCGTTGAACTGCCACAGCGACGGGGAGAGCCAATGCCGGTACCCCGGGCGCATGTTGAGGACAGGGCGCAGACGGGTCGAGTAGGCCACCCCGGAGCCGTCGCTGTGGGCGTCATACGTCGAGCGTCCGAACTCGCGGCGCTCACTGAGCACGATGTTCTGCTGTTGAAGGACGGGCGCTCGTGCGATGAGCATCTGGGCGAGCGGGGTCGAGAGGGCGACGTGGTCGTTGGCGTAGGCCATATAGCTCGCCGTCGGCGCCAGAAAGCAGATCTTCTTCTCCTGGCCTTCGCGGGGACGCACATAGAACGGTACGTGGTCGGTGTCGCCGTCGGCGCGCAACCGAGCCGCGTACAGGCCGGACGGGAGGTCTTCCGGGACGGTCAGTGTGAAGCTGACGCGCCACCTCGCGTCGTCGAGATCGTCGTCGTGGAAGTGGATGGCGCCGTACTGCTCCGGCGCGTGGATGAAGTTCTGCTCACGCGCCTGCCAGTTGTAGCCGGTGACCGCTCTGGTGGGCACGTTGACCGTGCGGCCGTGCAGTCGGTTCGGGGAGACGTCGGTGATGGTGCGGGTGCCCCGGATACCGGAGTCGGTGATCTCCTCCTGGAAGTTCCACGCCGCCGCCAGTGCCGCTCCGCGGGGCGCGTCGACCTGCGAGACGATCTGTTGCGGGGAGAGGGCTTCGCGGTGCATGCGCGGACGGTCCAGTTTGCCGTTGTAGTGGCCTGCGACCACGACGCCGATGAGTTCGTCGGTCAGCGCCTCCACGTATCCGGCCATCACCAACGGAACGTCGTTGTCCGAGGCCGGCGTGACCTGAGCCCGCCCGGTGACCACCGCGGTGGTCGACTCCAGCGAGGACGCGATGGTGAACCGCCCGTTGGCCGGGGTCACGAACGGCTCCTGGCGGAGCTGGATCTCGCCGTCGGTGTTCACCGATCCGGACGCCAGGTACCAGGTGCCCGCGAGCAGCGGCTTGCCGGAGGTGACCTTCTGTACTTCGCCGGAGCCGTCGCCGAGCCAGAGCTGCAGACAGCCGTCGTCGCCGATGAACAGGCCGTAACCGGACTGCCTGCCTTCGTGCCACTTGGTGACCAGACCTTGGACCCCCTTGTGCGGGGTGGTGGGGGCGAGGAACACCTGCAGCGTGAAGGGCGTGTCCGTCTGAAGCGTCGGGTGATGGTCCACGAGTATGTGCGAGCCGGCATGGACGCGTTGGACCCGGCCGGGGAAGTCGGTGTCGACCTCGGTGTGCACGGGCTCGATCTTGAAACCCGGACCGTCGGGATGGGTGTCCCCGTGGATCAGCTTGACGATGTCCGCGTGGTACCGCTCGGCGTCGCAGCTGACGAGGAAGTCCACCCGTTGGCCGGGGCGGATACTCAGTTGCTCGCTATAGCCGACGACCTTCATCGCAACTCATCCCTCACTCCGTGAGCAGCCCGGCGTCGCACAGACGCTTGAGGAACAGTGCATGCTCCGCCTCGTATCGGTCAGGGAACGCCTCGTCGAGGAGTTGCGGCGGCAGGTCGTCGCGGAGCACTGCGATGCGCCACTCCTCGTGCGGTTTGGTGCAGACGAGGATGTATTTGCCGGTCATTTCGAAGTGGTGCCTGCGCAGATAGGTGAGGACCCGCTCAAGGTCGTCACTGTGCTTGCCGATCGGGCGGCGCCGATGCTCCTCGACGATCTCCGGCCTGACGCGCGGCTTGATCTCGGTCTCGAAGAGGTGATTCTCGACTTGGCGGTAAACGGCATGTTCGCGTGCGTTCTGCTCGTCGAGCGAGGGGAGAACAACGCTCATCGATTCCTCCCAGAGGTGAAGAGCGATCGATCGAGTGCGGGAGGCCGACAACGTCCCTTCGCGACGGGCCGCGACTCTGGTCGGGCGGTCGCGAGGCGTCCGTAAGCGAACAGCGCACGACCGACGCATCCGTCTACTCGGCGCATCCGCCTCGACACACCGCGCTCGTCGTGGGGCAGAACACCGCCACTACTCACCAGTGTGTTGGGTGCCCCGGCATGACGCACCTTGTCCACGTCCGGGGGGACCACCGGCTGTGCGCGTGGGGACCACCCGCTGTGCGCACGCCGCAACGATGCTGGTTCAGCAGGACGACGTCCCGTGCGGCATAGACTCTCTGGCCTGCGGCAACGCCACTCGCAATCTGACTATGTGCATGTTTCGCCCGTCCGGGTCGACC
This sequence comes from Streptomyces sp. NPDC048434, assembly GCF_043200375.1. Classification (NCBI taxonomy): domain Bacteria; kingdom Bacillati; phylum Actinomycetota; class Actinomycetes; order Kitasatosporales; family Streptomycetaceae; genus Streptomyces; species Streptomyces sp. NPDC048434. Next base: position 298,905 of record NZ_JBICXQ010000003.1, read on the forward strand.
GTGGTGCAGAAGAACCCCGACCCGGCCGCCGATCCCTTCGGCCACCCGCCCGGACACCTAGGGTGCGATCAGCCCCGGGGGCGGAAGTCGGCCCGCCGGGCCTGCCTGGAATGGAGCGCGACGTGACATTCTCGCCCCTGGTTCGAAAAGGGATCTGGATCGCACCCCTTCTGCTGGCGACTCTGGGTATCGGCGTCGCCGTCGTCGTAGGCATTGCGGACGCCAGCAGCACGACACGGACCGAGCCGGCCGCCCCCGACAGTCCGTTGCTTGCCGAGATTGCCGAGCAGATCGGCTTGCCGGCGCGGACCTGGACGGCGTCGGGTATCCACACGGCCAAGGGATATACGACCGAGGCGGCCGAGACCATCAACGTCCAGGGCATGACGGCCGACTGCGACAACATCAACCTGAACAAGAAGCTGGCCGCCGACTACCGCAGTGATGTGTTCGGTCCTGGCATGAAGGGGTTCTTCTACAAGTGCCAAAAGGTCGGCCCGGACACCAACAAGTACTGGTTCACCATCAGTTCCGCGGACGGTGCCCAGATTGACAAGCTCTGCGATCCGAGCACCAAGTACCCGGTCGTCAACGACGAGCAGCACCACACCTACTGGATCGACAAGCCGTTCACCTGCACCAGCCGGGCCGAACCTTCGTAGGGCGTCTCAACGCCCGATCAGCCTGGTGCTGCGGCAGAAGGCCCCTCGGCTGGGGCCAGGCTCCCGGTTCGGCTGCCCAGCAGGCGGGTGGAACCGGCAACCTGCCTACTGGGCGGACGATGACGGTGCTGCTCCTCCTGCCGCGTTATGCGGTCGCGGCCTCGTAGACCGCCTTCGACAGACGGGCGTTCTCCGGCGCCGCGCCGCCCGGGAAGGCGAACCGGCGGCGTGTGTAGCCGTATGCGAGCCCCGAGCGCGCGTCGCCGAAGGCGAGCGAGCCGGCCACCGGCTACCCGGCCCCCCGCCGCATCCGGCCACCCGGCCGGCCCGGCCGGGGACCGAGGCGGAGTGCGCCCACCGCCTCGCCCGGCTGCTGATCGACGCAGGTTCGGCCCCGGTGCCTGCCACGGCGTGGGCCGGGACGTTGCCGCTGAGCGTGCCAGGACTGTGACGGCGGCCGGGACGTTCATCAACGGGCGGGCCTGACGGCATGGTTGAGCTGAGACGTTGCCGTGACCGGCGGTATCGCGCAGCACTGTGTCCGGTCGGCCGTGGCCGGCGTGCCCGCTCACCGTGCCCGGCCGGCCGCCCTGGACCACACCGGAGCCCTGGACCGGAAGGACGTGGTGCTGCTGCCGTGTCCTGAAAGGTGCACCGGGTTGTGGCAGTAGAGCAGTGTCAGCCGAAATTCGGTTCGTGCCGTGTGGCAGGCGCTCTATTGTGGCGCGGTGACGACTCAGATGATCATTCTCAACGGTGGTTCCAGCTCGGGGAAGTCCGGGATCGTACGGTGCCTACAGGCCGTACTGCCGGATCCATGGCTGGCGTTCGGGGTCGATTCGCTCATCGACGCGATGCCGGCGAAGATGCAGAGGTCGGACCAGGGGATCGAGTTCGACGCGGACGGCGGGGTGAGCGTCGGGCCGGACTTCCGGGTGCTGGAGGCAGCCTGGATGGAAGGCGTCGTGGCGATGGCCCGTGCAGGCGCCCGGGTCATCATTGATGAGGTTTTCCTCGGCGGAGCGGAGTCCCAGCAGCGGTGGCAGAAGGCTCTTGGCGGGTTGGCCGTGCTGTGGGTCGGCGTCAGGTGTGAGAGTGCGGTAGCCGCCGACCGTGAGGTCGCACGGGGAGATCGGGTCCAGGGAATGGCCGCGTCGCAGGCACATCGGGTTCACGAGGGCGTGATCTATGACCTGGAGGTGGACACCACGCACACCGAGTCCCTGGTGTGTGCGCGAACCATCGCCGCACAGGTCGGGTGATCGACGGATCTGCTCCCAGCCTCCTGGCCTGCAACTGCACTGGCGCGGGTCATCGCGGTCAGCATCCGGAACGCCTGTAGGCATGTTGGTGGGTCTCCGGCCGCGCACGCTGACGACCGGTGTGTGCCCGAGGCGGCTCCGGCGGACCCACCGTCGTCAGGCGAACGACTCCGACAGCGCCCGATCAAGTTCAGTGGTGCTTCTAGCCTCGGGCTGTCACGAGGGGTGCTGTCCGGTAGGTGTTCGAGAACGTAGAAAGTGCCTCTGAGCTGCAACGATAGGTACGTGATAGCGGAAGAGGCACTTCCCAGGTGAAGAACAGAAACGGGTCGTGTCCGCGTGTCCGGGTTGCGGGCGGCGGTCGTGGGGTGGTCATCAACTGCTTGGCGTTGTTCAGTCGGAAGCTACGGATGGGGCTTCTCGGTGTGGTCGGTCAGAGCAGGATCTCTACGTACCCGTCGGTTCCGTGCACGCGGATCCGCTGCCCGTCCCGGATCAGCCGGGTGGCCTGCTCCACGCCCACGACGGCCGGCAGGCCGTACTCCCGGGCGATCACTGCGCCATGGGTCATCAGGCCGCCCACCTCCGTCACCAGGCCCGCGATTCCGACGAACAGCGGCGACCAGCTGGGGTCCGTGAAGGTCGTGACCAGGATGTCGCCCGCTTCGAGATCGGCCTCCGCCATGTCAAGGATGACGCGGGCCCTTCCTTCGATGGTCCCGGCGGAAACCGGTAGGCCGGTCAGGGCGCCGGCCGGCACGTCGTCGCGCCGGTAAGTCCCGGTGACGGCCTCACCATCCGATGTGAGCACTCGGGGCGGGGTGAGCGCGTGGTACGACCGGAACGCGTCCTTGCGCTGCTGGATGAGCCGGTCATCCACCTGGTTCGAGCGCACGACGTCGTGGAGTTCCTGGAACGTGAGGAAGAAGATGTCCTCCTTTTCAGGAAGCACGCCTGCCTGCACGAGGCGCTCGGCCTCCTTCAGCAGGGCCTGCTTGTAGACCAAGTAGCGGCTGACGATGCCGTACTTCGGGTACTCCCGGTACCCGATGAAGGTTCTGACCTGGTCGATCATCCGCTTGGCCTGGTCGGCTTTCCGGTCGCCGTCCGGCAGGGCCCGCAAGCGTGACAGCACGTCCTGTTCCTTCTTCTGCGCCTTCTGCCGCCCCTGCTCGAAGCGCCGCTCGGCGGCGCCCGGTTCGAAGTTCCTGACGTTGTCGAGGATCACGGGCACCAGCGTGGTGGGGCGCTCGCGCCAACGCGGCCTCGTGATGTCGATCTCGCCGACGCAGCGCATGCCGTACCGGTCGAGGTAGGCCTCGATGGCGTCGCGCGCTTCGCTCCCGCCCGCGCGCTTCGCCAACTCGTCCAGGAAGGCCGTGTATTCGACGTATTCGACGCCCTCGACGCCCTGCAGGAACGCCACCACCTCCGACTGCGGGCGGATCACGTCCGCGACGTCGAGCAGCGCCAGTCCCATCTCCGACGTGACGTTGTCGGGGGCGGACAGCGTGAGCGTGTCAGCCGCGTTCTTCTCGCCCAGCCACTCCTGCAGCTTGTCGTTGAGCCACCATGTGGCCTCCATCCCCGCCATGATCGCCTGAAGGTTCAGCGGATCACTGAGGACTGTCTTGTGCTCTTCGAAGGCCGCCAGCAGGAAGTCGAACAGGGCCGGTCCGGTCTTCGTCCGGATGTCGCGTTCCAGGGCGGCGATGGACACCCGGCTGCGCTCGATCAGCTCGGTGACGATGGCCGGATCGGTCTCGGTCGGGGCGGACGCACCGCCGGCCGGCGGCCCGCCGGGACCCGTGTCCGGGAGCGACGGGATGAAATCGTCACGGTCGAGGACGGTCTCCAGGGCGTCCCTGACCAGCGGATCGCCTCTCCCCACGAGGTCCAGGAGGCCGGCGCGGCTCGCGGGCGAGGACAGGCGCCGGGTGACGTCGACGAACAGCCTCCCGCCGGCCGTGTGCATCGGCACCATGGCCGTCAGCTGCCAGACGGAGAGCCCGAGGGGCTTCATGGGGTCGGTCATCATCTGCTGGTGGCCGACGGAGACGTAGAGGTGATTCTCCTGGTCGCCGGTCTCCGGGATGGGGAACAGCGTCGTGATCGGCCGGCTCTGAACGATCTGGAAGCCGTCGTCGGCCAGGCACCATTCGATGTCCTGCGGGCGGCCGAAGTGCGCTTCGATCCGCCGCCCGAGCTGCACGAGCCGCACGACCTGCGCATCCGTCAGCGCCGGCTGCTCCTGCTCCTGCGAGGCGATCGCCACTTCCTGCGTACCGCCGGCCGGCAGGGCCTGAACGGCACGCTGTTTGGCGGCGATCGCCCTGTCGACGACTTCGCCGTGTCGCACCTTGAAGACGTCCGGGTTCGCCAGGCCGGAGACCAGGGCCTCGCCGAGGCCGAAGCCGGCGTCCACGGTGGCGACCTTCCGGTTGCCCGTGACGGGGTCGGCCGTGAACAGGATGCCGGCCGCATGCGGGAAGACCATCTGCTGCACGACCACGGCCATGTGGACCGTACGGTGGTCGATGCCGTTCCGCCGGCGGTAGGTCACGGCCCGCTCGGTGAACAGCGAGGCCCAGCACCGGCTGACGTGCTGGAGGATCGCCGTCGATCCCACGACGTTCAGGTACGTGTCCTGCTGGCCGGCGAAGGAGGCCGTCGGCAGGTCCTCTGCCGTCGCGCTGGACCGGACGGCGTAGGCGGCTTGCTCGCCGAGCTGGGCGAGCGCGCGGGTGATCGCCGCCGCGAGATCGCCCGGGAGGGCAATCCCTTCGATGGTCCGGCGGATCTGCGCGCTGAGTGTGCGGATCGCCTCCCGGTCGTCCGGGTTCACGCGCGACAGCTGATCGAGCCGCTCGTCGATCGACGGCGCTTCCGCCATGATCCGCCGGAAGGCGTCCGTCGTCACGCAAAAGCCCCCCGGCACGCGGATGCCTTCGATCCGCGACAGCCCGCCCAGGTGCGCGCCCTTGCCGCCAACGACCGCGACCTGCGTCTCGTCAACCTCTTGAAGACCCAACACGTACTGCTCGATCACTGCGATACCTCCGAGGCAGCCGTGCTCCGTTGCGCTGCGGTGGCCGATCGAATCACCGGCGCCTTCAGCCCTGCCGAACCTCTTGCCAGGCACGTCCTCATCTCTGGCTGCCTTCCCTCTGACGAGCCGGCCGGCCACACCGCCCAGCCGGGCGGCGCGCCCACCCGCACCTCCGCCCCGAGCGCGCGCCACCGCACTGCCGGTCCCACCCCTGATTCGACGTCACCGCGTCCCCCATACGTCGACAACAACACACGCACGTACTGCCCCCATTTCCGCAGGTTGTGGCCTCGGCCGACGATTCTGCGCCCCGACCCGGGCCTTGCCGCAAGCCCCCCAGTGCGCTATAGCTTGGTAGTGGCAGGGAGAGAAATCTCCTTGCCTTTGCTTTTTGGCGTCCGCTGGAACGGACAAGCTTCTCGCGAAGCGGTGGCGCGCCGTTAGGTGCCGGCCGATGTGAGCCACGGCGACCGCCAAGTGGGACCCCGAATGGCTCCGGTTCCGGCTGTTCTCCGCCGCCGCACCGCTCGTACACACCGGCCGCCGCCACTGGCTCCGCTTCCCCACCCGATGGCCCTGGACCAGCGTGCTCACCAACGCCATGGACCGGCTCCAGGCCCTGCCGAACCCAGGCCGACCAGCCACGTCGACCCGATGGCCTGGCATTCGCGTGATCGGCGAGGTGAGGGGTGCCGGACCGGGTAGGGGATTTCGTGTATTCACCCATGACGAACCCGGGTGCCTGGTGGCCGCGGCTTCACGGGAAGATTTCGGATGATCAGCAGGCGAACCTTCGGAAAGGTCCTCGGTACGGGAGCGGCCGTGGCTTCAGCTGCCGGCCTTTCCTGGGCATGCTCGAAGGCCGTGCCCAATGACAACGATCAGGGTCCGCCGACGATCGCCCAGGGGAGGGAAGAGCCGGGGAAGGAATCGCCTTTCGGCCCATTGAAGCAGGTCAGGGCCGGCGTCCTGAATGTTGGATACGCTGAGGCAGGCCCGGCCCATGGCCCCGCGGTCATTCTGCTGCACGGCTGGCCCTACGACATTCACAGCTATGCCGCTGTCGCGCCTTTGCTGGCGGCGAAGGGCTACCGCGTCATCGTCCCGTATCTGCGTGGCCATGGCACGACGCGTTTTCTTTCGAGCAAGACGTTCCGCAACGCACAGCAGTCGGTATTCGCTCTCGACATCATCGCTTTGATGGACGCATTGCGGATCGACAAGGCGATCCTCGCCGGGTACGACTGGGGATCACGGACGGCGGACATCATCGCGGCACTCTGGCCGGAGCGGGTCAAGGGCCTGGTCTCCGTGACCGGCTATCTGATCACGAACCGTGAAGCCAATAAGAAGCCGTTGCCGCCGAAGGCCGAATGGGCGTGGTGGTATCAGTTCTACTTCGCCACGGAAAGAGGCCGGCTCGGCCTGGAGCAGAACCGGCATGATCTGGCGAAGTTGATCTGGAAGTTCAACTCCCCGACCTGGAATTTTGATGCTGCCACATTCGATCGCACCGCGGCAGCATTCAGCAATCCCGATTACGTCAGCATCGTGATCCACAATTATCGCTGGCGGCTGAGCCTGGCCCAGGGCGACCCACGGTACGACGGCCTCGAAAGGCGCCTGGCCCAAAGCCCTGTCATCACCGTGCCCACCCTCACCCTTGACGGCGCGGCAGATCCCTTCACACCTGCGGGCGGCGGCTCCTCCTATCGCGACAAGTTCACCGGCCGATACGCGCACCGCACTCTGCAGGGCATCGGCCACAACGTGCCCCAGGAAGCCCCCAAAGCCTTCGCGCAGGCCGTCGTGGACGTCGACCATTTCCGCGCACCCGAGCGAAATCACTCCAAGTGACACGCCGGCCTCTTCTGAACCGTAAATCCACCGACGGCACCTGAATGGGCGTAGCAATCCGCCCAACTGCTCCTCCACGAGCGCGCGTTCGGCGCAGCCCGGGGAGGCTGGCAGACATCTCGCCCGTGCTGCGAAGGAGAGCTGCTGTGATGTCGTCCCTCGCCAGAACGGGCGCTGCCCTTACGCTCGGCCTCATCAGCGCCGCCGGCGGCATCGTGGGAGCGGGACTCCTCGCGGCCGGCCGCGAGCGGTCGGCCTCCCTCCGGTGAAGGCCGTACAGAAGGCCGCCGTCATCACCGGTGCTTCCCACGGCATCGGCGCCGCGCTCGTCACCGCGTACCGCGCGCTCGGGTACGGGGTCGCCGCGATCTCTCGCACCATCGGCGAATCCAGCGACGCCGGGGTACTGGCCGTCCGCGGAGACGTGGCCGAGCAGGGCGTCGGCGCCCGGGTCGTCGACGCGGCCCTGGCGCGGTTCGGCCGGATCGACACACTGATCAACAACGCCGGAACCTTTATCGCCAAGCCGTTCACCGACTACACCGACGAGGACTACGACGCCATGACCGGGGTGAATCTGCGCGGATTCTTCGAGCTCTCCCGCAGCGCAGTCGCCGCCATGCTCGCGCGGGATGGCGGGGGCCATCTGGTGAACCTCTCCACCAGCCTGGTCGACCACGCCGACTCGCAGCAGCCGTCGGCGCTCGCGTCGCTGACCAAAGGCGGGCTGAACGCGGTCACCAAGGCACTGGCGATCGAGTACGCGGGGCGCGGCATCAGGGTCAACACCGTCGCGCTGGGCATCATCCGCACGCCGATGCACCCGGCCGCGACGTACGAGGGCCTCGCCGCACTGCACCCGCTCGGCCGGATGGGCGAGGTCGACGACGTTGTCGACGCGATCGTCTACCTCGAGAACGCCTCGTTCGTCACCGGAGAGATCCTGCACGTCGACGGCGGCCAGAGCGCGGGGCGTTGAGCTTGCGACGGCCAACGTCGGCTCGCGGCGCGAGACCGATGCCCGATTCCGTCATCAGGGAGGCTCGATGAACAGCACGACAGACAGCGAGGGGGTCCTGCGTGGCGTCCTCGCCCGGTGGAAAGCAGCCGTTGACGCACATGAGCCCCAGCGCGTCGCTTCCCTCTTCACCGAGGACGCGATCTTCCAGGGACTGCACCCCTACAGTGTCGGACGGCAGGGCGTCGCCGACTACTACGCGTCCCAACCCCGTGGGATGACGGCCGCTTATCGGATCCTCGAAACGAGGCAGCTCGCCGACGACCTCGTGCTGGGGTACCTGAGCGTCGACTTCTCCTTCACCGACCGGCCCACGCTCAGCGTCCATCTCAGCACGCTGGTGAAGCGCGCGACCGACGGCTGGTACATCAGCCACTACCAGGTATCCCGTCTCGACTGAATCCTGTAGCAGTGCTTCGTCAGGTGCTGGATCTGCTTCTTCCCAGGGAGCGGCCGCAGGTGGGGCAGGTGCCGGTCCACTCTGTGTCGCGCGCCCGGCGCGCCGCGCCCGCACGTCATCCTCCACACGCTGCGGCCGACGCTAGTGTTTGCGGTATCGGGGCTGACGTGATGAGAAGAGCCGCTCATGGAGTTCCTGGTCGACATGGTGACCACCGTTCCGGAGGGCACGTCGAAAGAGGCCGTGGAGGAGATCCGGACCCGGGAAGCGGTACGGTCGGCGGAATTGGCCGCGCAGGGAAGCCTGGCGCGACTGTGGCGTCCGCCGCATGCCCCTGGTGAATGGCGCACCTGGGGTCTCTTCAGCGCGGACGACGCGGAGCAGCTGGAGCAGGTGCTCGTGTCGATGCCCCTGCGGGTGTGGCGGCGCGACACGGTGACGCCGCTGTCCCCGCACCCGAATGACCCGGGCCATTAGAGGCCATTTCATGTGGCGAGCCTGCGGTAGCAGATGAGGGTGCAGGCGGCCGAGTGGCCGGCGCTGACGGGTCAGTTGCCGACGGCCTTGGCCCAGTTCTTCCGCACGGTGCGCAGGGCCTTGGCGAGCTGGGCCTCGTTCGGGAACTGTGGTGTGCCCTCGACTGTCGGCAGCCGGGCGGCCAGGGCCTTGTTGAGTGTGCCGTTCTTCGCCATGGCGGCCAACAGCACCGGGCGGGCGTAGTCCACGAGGCGGAGGTTCTGGCCTTCCGGACTGAAGAGGTACTCCTCCCACAGTCGTGCCGCGGCCGGGTGGGGGGCGTCCTTGTTGATCGCCTGCGCGTAGTACTGCGAGAAGCTGCCGTCGAAGGGAATGGAGACCTTCCAGTGCACGCCCGTCCCGTGGAGCTGGTCGATGTGTTCCAGGTTGAGGTAGTCCCACTCGATGCTGATCGGTGTCTTGCCCTTGGCGATCGCGGCCGGGTTGGGGTCGGCCCGGTTGTAGTTGCCGACCTTGTCGAGCCGGGCGAAGAAGTCGATGCCCGGCTGGATGTTGTCGAACGACCCTCCGTTGGCGAGCGCCGCCGCGTACACGGCGGCGAAGGCCGATCCCGCGCTCGTGGGTTCGCCGTGCATCGCGACCATGCCCTTGTACGCCGGCTGGAGCAGATCTGCGAAGGAGTCGGGGCAGGTCCGGACGCGGGCGTCGTCGCAGCCGATGGAGATGTAGCCGCCGTAGTTGTTGTACCAGCGGGCCTTGGAGTCCTTCTGCTCCGGTGGGATCTGGTCGAACGGCGCGACCCGGTAGGGGGCCAGCAGGTTCTGCCGCGCCGCGGACTGGGCGAAGGAATCCCCGATGTCGAGCACGTCGGGGGCGCGCTTCTGGCCACGGTAGCGCTTCGCCGCATCGATCTCCTGGCGGCTGTGGCCATACGGATTGTCGACGACGACCTTGATGCCGTACTTCTTCTCGAAGCCGTCGATCAGCCCGCCGTAGCTCGCCCACTGGCGCGGCAGCGCGATCGTGTTGAGCCTGCCCTCCTTCTTCGCCGCCTTGATCAGTGCCGCCGTCCCGCCCACCTCCGCGGCGGACCCGGCCCGGGAGGGCGCGACCGGCCGGGTGGTTCTCCCTTCCTCGCACCCACCGAGACCGAGCGTCGCAAGGCCGAGACAGCACAGGAGAGCGCCTGCGCGGACTCGATGATGTGTAGCCACGGCGCCTCCAACAGGGCCAGGTGGGGGAGCGGTCCGCCGGGCGGGTGGCGGACGCGGACCAGGGCAAGCCATGACACGGTGCGGGTCACATGGCTCGTACAGCGGCCCCATCGCCAAGGACGGCGCCCGCCAGGAGGTGGGGCGGAACGCCGACGGCCTCGCAGGCTGGCCGAGCGGGCGTCCTCGGCACTCCCGCAGGGCCGCCGACGCTTGTCACGCGGGCGGTCCTGGCGCCACCCCGCCGCGACGGGTCACCGCCCGAGCTTCTCTCAGAAATGGTCCAAACCAGCGTACTCCGCGCCATTGCGCGCCTCTGGCAGGACGGTGGTCGGGCCAGGTCATAGCGGCGAGTAGGCACCACGCGCGTAGGGAGGCACCACGCTCGTTGCCGGGCGCGAGGCGCCGGGCCGCGGCCTCACCACAGCCGCGGCCTCACCACTCCCCGCGCTGCTCCCAATGGTTCAGGAGATGCTCCCGCAGCTCCTCTTCCGAGTTCACGGCGTCGGGGCCGACCGGCTGAGCGGCCCAGATCGTCTTGCCCCTGGGGGAGTAGCGGGTGCCCCAGTGTTCGGCGAACTGCGCGACGAGGAAGAGGCCGCGGCCGTCCTCGTCGGTGGCCTTCGCCTGGCGGATGTGCGGGGAGGTGCTGCTGCCGTCGGAGACCTCCGAGATCAGGGTGCTGCGGGTGTGCAGGAGCCGCACGTGGATGGGCTCGACGCCATAGCGAATGGCGTTGGTGATCAGTTCGCTGAGGATGAGCTCGGTGCCGTAGGCGATGTGCTGCAGACCCCAGTCCGTCAACTGGCGGACGCAGGCGTTGCGGACCGGGCCCACCGCCGCCGGGTCGCGGGGCACGTCCCACTCGGCGACATGGGCCGGGTCCAGCCGCCGGAGCCGGGCCACCAGCAGCGCGACGTCGTCGGTGGACCTGGCGGGCAGCAGCGTTTGCAAGACGGTGGCGCAGGTGTCCTCCGGCGTACGGTCCGGTCCGGTGAGGGCCGCATGCAGTGCTTCCAGTCCCGCGTCCACGTCGCGGCTGCGGTTCTCGACCAGCCCATCTGTGTAGAGCACCAGCCGGGAGCCCTCCGGCAGCGAGAGCTCAGCGGTCTCGAAGGGCAGGCCGGTGCCCAGACCCAGCGGCGGGGAAACCGGCGGGTGCAGGAACTCCACGCTCCCGTCCGGGTAGGCCACGGCCGGCGGCAGATGGCCGGCCGTGGCCGCGGTGACGTGCCCGGAGACGGAGTCATAAACGACGTACAGACAGGTGGCGCCGGTGATCGTCGGTCCCTCGTCGGTGTCCTCGTCCTGGACGTCGAGGTGGGTCACCAGCTCGTCCAGGTGGCCCAGCAGCTCGTCGGGGGAGAGGTCCAGGGCCGAGAAGTTGTGCACGGCGATGCGCAGCCGGCCCATGGTGGCCGCCGCATGCAGACCGTGTCCGACCACGTCGCCGACGACCAGCGCCACCCGGGCGCCGGGCAGCGGGATGACGTCGAACCAGTCCCCGCCCACCCCCGCCTGGGCGGGGAGATAGCGGTGCGCCACCTCCAGGGCGTCCTGGTCGGGCAGGCCGCGGGGCATCAGGCTGCGCTGGAGCGTCATCGCCATCGTGCGCTCGCGGGTGTAGCGCCGGGCGTTGTCGATCCCCACCGCGGCCCGCCCTGCCAGTTCCTCGGCGAAGGACAGGTCCTCGTCGTCGAATGGAGGGGAGCTCCCCGACCGCCAGAAGTCAACCAGTCCCAGCACCACCCCCCGGGCGCGCAGCGGTACGACCGCCAAGGAGTGCACCCCGTGGTCCAGGATGCGTCGGGCGCGTTCCGGGTCCTGGGACCGCCAGGCGGGAGAGCCGGCCAGGTCTGGCTCCACCACGGAGCGGACCTGGTCCATACTCGGCGCCATCGGGGTGCCCGGGGCGAAGCGGATCAGCTCGCCGACGGGGTAGAGCGGATGGTCCGCCGCCAGGCCGGCGATGGCGGTCCGGCGCAGCTCGGTACCCGACACGGCAGGCTCCTCGCCCTTCAGGACCGGGTCCAGCAGCTCGACGGTGACGATGTCGGCGAACCGGGGGACCGCCACCTGCGCCAGTTCCTCGGCAGTGCGCACGACATTCAGCGTGGAGCCGATCCGTAGCCCGGCGTCGTAGAGGAGTCTCAACCGCTCCCGCGCCACCTCGGCGCGCCCCGACAGCCACCTCAGTTCGGTGGTGTCGCGCAGGGTCACCACGCTTCCCTGGTGGGATCCGTAGGGGGTGGTGGACCGCTTGTTGACGGCGAGCAGTCTGTCCTGGGCCAGGTGCACCTCGTCGGTGGCGCTCCGGTCCGACGCCAGCAGCTCGGCGGTGCGGTGGTCCAGCCCCAGGTCGCCGACATGGCGTCCCTCCGCGTCCGCCGGCAGGTCCAGCAGCCGCCGTGCCTCGTCATTGGCCAACAGCAGCCGCCCGTCGCGGCCGACGATGAGGACGCCCTCCCGTACCGCGTGCAGGACCGCATCGTGATGCTCGTACATCCGGGTCATCTCGGCCGGTCCCAGACCGTGGGTCTGCCGACGCAGCCGACGGCTCACCAGCCCCGCGCCGCCTGCGGCGAGTGCCAGGGCCCCGACTGCGGTGCCCAGGAAGATGGGCAGCTGCCGGTTGACCGATTTCTGCACCTTCTCCACCGTGACCGGTGCGGCGACGATGGCGACGACCTTGCCCGAGGAGTCCTTGACGGGGGCTGCAGAGATCACGGAGAGGCCCAGGGCGCCCTGGAAGGTCCTGGTGAAGGGCTTGCCCCGGGCGGCGTCGGCATAGGGGCCGATGACGTGCTTGCCGATCTGCCCCGGGTCGCTGTGGGTGAGGGTGATCCCGTCGAGCTTGTAGACGATGATGGCGTCGACGCCGGAGGCCTTCCGGGCCGCCTCGGTGAGCGGCTGGAGCTTCGCGGTCGGATTGTCGCTGTTCAGCGCCTGCTGGAGCCCCCAGGAGTGCGCGAAGGACTCAGCGGCGGCGATCGTCCGGTGCCGGGCGTCGGTCATGGTGTCCCGCTGGGTCTGGACGACGAGGGCCACCACTGCCGCCGCGACGAGCAGCACCACGAGCACCAGCTGGAGGAGGAAGACCTCCCGGGCGACGCTGCGCGTGGTCAACGAGCGCCGTATGCGCTGGGGATCTCCGGCCCCCACAGGGCGTTCGTCCTGCCGGTCGCCGGTGCCGCTCCCGGCAGGGGCCACGCCCGGAGAGACGGAACGGCCGGGTGCGCGGCTCAGCCAACGCCGGAAACGACCCGAATTTCCGCTCATGGTTCATATTTACCCTGCTTTGCCCGGGTGCTGGCAAGGCGTGCTACGGCAGCTGCCGCGCGGGCCGACGAGGGGCCGCCGGGCTGCGTCTGTACCGAGGCGGGCCGGCCGAAGCGGTCGGCGGCCTGCTCGTGGGAGACGCTCTCGACCGGCAGGCCCGGGCGCCGGCCGATGCCCTCGGTGATGTCGCGGACGGGTATGCCGTCCTCGCCCGTCCAGTGCCACCGGCTGCCCGCGCGCCCCCCCGACTCCAGCGCCGGCCGGAACAGGGGCGCGGCGGCTGGCCGGTGTACCGCCGGCCAGCGGTTGGAGCCGTCGCCCGGATAGGCCGAAAAGCCTTCTCGCATGCGAGGTTGATCAGACTCGGAACGAAGGCGTGATTGCCCTCGCCGTGCACCGACAGGGGCAGCCGCACTGCCGACATGCGGATACCTCGCTCGGCGAACGTCAGGGCCACTTCCGAAACGCGGGGCAGGTCGGGGGTGGGCACGGCCGCGTCCTCCGCCGTCACCAGGCGCCCCGGCGTGACGACGCTCCCGGACGTGGTGCCGACCAGGTCGGTGCCGTCGTTGTACCCGCCGGTACGTCGATCGGCTGATGCAGTGATGGCTTGTTTGCTGCATGCTGGGCCAATTGACCACCGAGCAATTGGTTGAGCACTGAAACACCCACGGGTGACCAGGCGGGCAGGGGCAGGGCACCGGCTCCCACCGCTGGTGACAGCCCCCTCACACCGCTGGAGGATGGAGCCGCCATGCGACTTCACGATGTCGCACGGGCCGAGCCGCGCGTTCCAGGACCGTCTCCAGCCCTGCCAACCCCGCCCACCAGGGCGCCCCGCCCTGTGACCGCCGACGGGCGTCGACGATTCCCGGCGTTCATTCCGGCGCGGCCGTTCTGGTGGGAGAACCGCCGGGGCATGGCCTTCGACGTCCTGGTCGCGCTCGGCTGCGCCCTGTTCCCCACCGTCCTCGTAGACGTCCAGGAGAGCTATCCGCTCGGGCTTCCCGCACCGGTCTACTTCGCGCTGGCGGCCTTGACCGGGCTGGCGATGGTGGTGCGGCGGCGCTGGCCGGTGGGGCTGTGTGTCGCCGTGATCCTGGCCATACCCGCCGAGATCTGCTTCCCGGCGCTTCCCGTCTGCCTGTACTCCCTGGCGAAATACGGCCGCAGTCGACGCACCCTGGCTGTGCTGTCCACCGTTGCCACCGCCGCCACTGCCGGCTACGTACTCCTCACCGACCAGCGCGAGTTCACCGTCGAAGAACTGGTGTCCGGCATACCGCTCATGGGCTTCCTCATGGTCGTGCCCGTCCTGTCCGGCATGTACGCGGGGGCGCGGCGGATGGTGGTGGAGAACCTGCGTGAGAAGGCCGAACGCCTGGAACGTGAGCAGCACTTGCTGGCCTCGCAGACCCGGATGGAAGAGCGGGCACGGATCGCGCGGGAGATGCATGACGTGGTCGCCCATCGGGTCAGCCTGATGGTCATCCACTCCGGCGCCCTGGAAGTCGGCACGGCGCATGGCGAGCACACCACCCAGGCCCGGCTCATCGGCGAGATCGGCCGACAGGCTCTGGACGAGTTGCGCCAGGTACTCGGCGTACTGCGGGTCGACGAATGCGAGGAGTCCGCACCACGCGCGCCGCAGCCGACCCTGAACGACCTGTCCAGGCTGGTCGACCAGTCGCGCGCGGCCGGCATGCGGATCGAACTGGCCACGTCCGGCCCCTGCCGGTCGCTGGACACGACGGCCGAGCGCACCGCGTACCGGCTGGTCCAGGAAGCGCTGACCAACGTACACAAGCACGCGGGGACCGCCGCCACTCGTATCCAACTGCGGTATGTGCCCGATGAGCTGCACATCACCGTGGACAATGAGTTGCCCACCGCACCGTCGACCGCACGCCTGCCCAGTGGCGGCCACGGCCTGGTAGGGCTCCGCGAACGCGTCACCGTCCTGGGCGGAACCTTCGAGGCCGGCCCCACACCCGACGGCGGATTCCGGGTCTCAGCCGTGATACCCACGAGGGAAGAAGCACCATGAGCATTCGCGTCCTGCTTGCCGACGACGAGGACCTGGTCCGGTCCGGCTTGAGCATGATTCTGCAAGCCGACCCCGGGATCAGCATGGTGGCCGAGGCGAGCAACGGGGTGGAGGCCGTGCACCTGACCCGCATGCACCGGCCCGACGTGGTGCTGATGGACATCCGTATGCCGGTCATGGACGGACTGGCGGCGACCGTGGAGATCAACCAGCTGCCCCACCCGCCCAAGGTGGCGGTGCTCACCACCTTCGATCTCGACGAGTACGTGCACGCGGCCCTGGAGGCGGGAGCGATGGGCTTCCTGCTCAAGAACACCCCGCCCCGCGATCTCGCCCGAGCGGTCCGGACCGTCCACGACGGGGATGCCATGCTGGCCCCTTCGGTGACCCGGCGGCTGATCTCCAACTTCTCCGCCCGCGGCACGTCGAGGGCCACCGCCGCGCGCCGCCGCACATCCGCCCTGACGGAACGCGAAGGCGAGGTGCTGCGCCTGGTCGGCGAGGGCATGTCCAACGCCGAGATAGGCGCCTGCCTGCACATGAGCGAGTCCACCGTGAAGACCCATATGAGTCGGCTTCTCGCCAAACTTGAGTGCACCAACCGCGTCCAGGCCGCGATTCTTGCCCACGATGCCGGCCTCCTTGAGGCGTAGCGTCAGGCGTCCCGCTTGTCCAGCAGATACACGGCTCCCGCCATCGCGACCGCCGCCCAGGCGCACAGCACCCCGAAACCGGCCCACGGGCCAAGGCCGCCCAGCATCGGGCCGGGCTGCATGATCGCCCAACCGGCGCTGCCGGGCGGGAGGCTGCCGGGCAGGAAATGTGCAAGATCGCTGAGCGCCGGGGCGGACGCGAGCCCCGGCACAACGAAGATGAGCGTGAACATCACGACGATGCCGCCGACGGTGCTCCGGAGCATGGCGCCGACAGCCAGCGAGAGCACGGACAGCACACTCAGGTAGAGCCCGCCCCCGAGAATCGCCCGTACGACCGCCGGATCCGTGACCGAGCCGGAAACAGCGGGCGCGGACGCGTACTCGATGGCGAAGGAGACGATGCTCAGCAGCATCCCGGTGATGAGCACCAGCGCGGCCATGACCAGGGTCTTGGCCGCGAGCCACGGCCCGCGCCGCGGTACGGCCGTCAACGAGGTGCGGATCATCCCGGTGCTGTATTCGCTGCCGATGGTCGTCACCGCCAGGGCCATGACGGCGAGTTGGCCGACGCCGAGGCCCATGTGACTGTTGATCACCAGCCGGCCGATGGGCTGGGGACCCTCCTTGTCGATCGCCGTTGCCACGATGACGGCGACACCGACAGCCACCGCCGCGGTGGCGAGCAGGCAGCACACGGTGGCACGGACGGTGCGGAACTTGGCCCACTCGGACCGGAGCAGGTGGGAGAACACGGGCTCGGCGGGAACGTCGGACCGGCGCTCGGCCGCGGGGATGGTCACGGACATGGGGGTACCTCCTGGGTCGGGATGGGGCTGCGGCTCGGAACTCAGACCTACGGCAGCGACTCGGTGCGGTACTCCACGCTGTCCTCGGTGAGCTGCATGAACGCCGTCTCCAGCGAAACGCGTTGCTGCGACAGCTCGTGCAGGGCGGCCCCGCACTCCGCCGCGGCCTCCGAGACCTGGACCTGGTCCAGGCCGGTGACCAGGAGCGCGCCTTCGTCATCCGCGGTGACCTGCCCGCCGGCCGCCCGGAGCCGTCCGGCCAGCTGGATGGCCTGTGGAGAGCGCACCTTGACCATGTTGCGTGAACTGCCCGCGATGAATTCGCGCACGCCGGTGTCGGCGATCAGCTTCCCCCGGCCGATCACGACAAGATGGTCGGCCGTCACCTCCATCTCGCTCATCAGATGGCTGGACACGAACACGGTGCGGCCCTCGGCCGCGAGCCCTCTCATCAGGTTGCGAATCCAGCGGACGCCCTCGGGGTCGAGACCGTTGACCGGCTCGTCAAAGAGCAGCACCTGGGGATCTCCGAGAAGAGCGGCAGCGATCCCGAGCCGCTGTCCCATCCCCAGCGAGAAGCCGCCCACCCGTTTGTGCGCCACCTTCGCGAGGCCGGCGATCTCCAGGACCTCCGCCACCCGCCGGCGGCCGATCCCATTGCTGTACGCGAGGCCCAGCAGATGCCCGTACGCACTGCGCCCGGGATGGACGGCCTTGGCCTCGAGCACGGCACCGACCTCGTGCATAGGGCGACGCAGCTGGTGGAAGGGCGTGCCATTGACCAGCGCACTGCCTGACCCCGGGCGGTCCAGGCCCAGAAACATCCGCATCGTCGTGGACTTGCCCGCCCCGTTCGGGCCCAGGAAACCGGTCACCCGGCCGGCCCGCACCACGAAGGACAGGTCGTCCACCGCCGGCTTCCCCCCAAATCGTTTGGTCAGCCCCCTGGCCTCCAACACCCCTACGCTCACGAGCACGCTCCGTTCCGCACAACTGCCATGGTCTTCCCGGTCCTGAGCACCGTACGGACGCAGCCCGGCCCAGCGGGACGCCAGAAAGTCGAAACTCCAGCACCTCCATCGTCCCGATGCGTGACCCGCCCACTGCGACCATCGACCGACAACCGGGTACATCGGTCGGACCGGCGAGGGCGAGGTGGCGGTCGCGTGGCTCACTGTTCGGTGGCGGGGCGCGGGCCTCGGTGAACCGAGGCGAATACCGGGGCCAGGCGAGGCGGTTCGGGCATCCGTAGGCACGCCACCCGCATCCGGTGGCGCGGCCGGCGGGCCGGCGGCCGGCCGCCCGAAGGTTGCGGTCACAGCATTAGCAGGACTCCGGTGGAACGGCATCTGCCGACGCTCCGGGAGCGTCGGCGCGCAGCAGGCAGGCATCCATGATCCAGCCATGACGCTCCCGGGACGCGGCACGCAACTCCAGTACCCGGTCGGCAACTTCGGCCAGCGGGCCGGAGACGAGCAACTCCTCCGGTGTGCCGACGTAGGCGCCCCAGTACATCCACCAGCCCTCGTCCCGGTGCGCGGTGAGTGCCGCACCGACATCGAGCATCACGGCGATGTCCTCGCCCTCGCCCTCGCCGAGAGCGGACCCGGCGATGTGCCGGCCGGGGGCGATCCGGACCGGGCGCCCGAGCCGGGTCACTGTCGTACGGTGGCGGGCGGCCAGCACCGAGAGGCTGCTCACCCCGGGAATCACGTCGTAGGTGAAGGGCACCGCACCCCGGTCGGCGACCTCCTCCAGCGTGTCGATCGTGCTGTCGTAGAGAGCGGGATCGCCCCACACCAGGAAGGCGCCGGTCCGGCCCGGCGCCAGCTCGTCCCGGATCAGCCGCTCGTACAGGGCGGTGCGGCGGTGGCGCCAGTCGACGACCTGGGCCCGATAGCCGGCCGGG
The DNA here is from genome assembly GCF_043200375.1 of Streptomyces sp. NPDC048434. Taxonomy (NCBI): domain Bacteria; kingdom Bacillati; phylum Actinomycetota; class Actinomycetes; order Kitasatosporales; family Streptomycetaceae; genus Streptomyces; species Streptomyces sp. NPDC048434. The sequence goes on from NZ_JBICXQ010000003.1 coordinate 317,538, forward strand.
CTCGCGGGGGAGCGGTCACGCCGAGGGTCCTCGGCCTCGACCACTCGGTGTCCGGAGCCGGCGTGCTCGGCCAACAGATTCCTGCGCAGCCGGGTCAGTGCGGACGTCCGGGTGCCCTTGTCGAGCAGGAAGAACACGTCGCAGTCCCGCATGGCCCGTACAGCGGACAGCGTCACATGCGCCGGATCCCCCGAGCCGATCCCGATCACGAGGATCCGTCGACGGTCTTCTCCGGTCATGAGGACACCGCCCCGGACGGCCCCGTTGCACACACGGCCGGGCCAGGGCTGCCGGGCGCGGAGCCGCCGTCAGGGCTGTCCGCGCCGGGCTCCGTCTCTCCGTCGGTCTCGCCCGGGTACATGACCTGGACATCGCGCAGCAGACTGTCCACCACGTCGTCCAGGTCGAGGCGCTTCTCCACCGAACGCAGGTCGGTCAGTCCGGCCCGGAGGGAGACCCGGGACGGTGCGAGGAGCTTGCAGCAGTCCTCGTCCGGCAGCACGGAGATCTCCGCGGTGCCGATGGACCGGGCCTCGTCGATGATCTCCTGCTTCTCCCAGCCGACCAGCGGCCGTAGCACCGGCAGGGCGGCGGCCTCGTCGACGGCGGCCATGTTCGCCAGGGTCTGGCTGGCCACCTGTCCCAGGCTGTCACCCGTCACCAGGGCCTCCGCTCGCGTCCGGCCCGCCAGCGCGGAAGCGGCACGGACCATCAGCCGTCGTTGCGCGACGACCTGGAGCCTGCCGGCCCCCGCGATGGCCAGTTGCTTCTGGGCGTGGCCGAGCGCGATGACATGCAGCCGCCCACCGGGCTGGTAGCGGTTGAGTTCCCGGGCGAGGGCGTAAGCCTTGTACACGGAAGCGGCGTTCGTGTACGGAGCGCCGGTGAAGTGGACGAAGTCGCAGCCCAGTCCACGACGCATCGCCCGGTAGGCGGCCACCGGCGAGTCGTACCCGCCGGAGAGCAGCACCAGGGCACGTCCGCCGGAACCGACGGGGAGTCCGCCAGGCCCCTGGTGACGGATCCAGGAGAGATAGCTCTCCGTGCGGTCGATCTCGACCGAGACCCGCACATCCGGGCTGGAGAGGTTCACCGGTACGGGCCCCAGGGCCTCCTGGACCCGTGCCCCGAGAAAGCGCTCGAACTGCGACGAGGTCATCTCGAAGGTCTTGTCCCGGCGCTTGACCCGCACGGCGAAACTGATTCCGGGTCGCTCGGCACGGGCGCCGGCGAGCGCTTCCACGGCTGCCTCGGTGAGGTCCGTAACGGTGCTCGGGACGCGCAGGGCGGGCTCCACCGAGTTGAACCCGATCACCCGTCGGGCGCGCTCCACGAGGACATCCAGAGGGACCTCGCCGCCGAGCACGGTGACGCTCTGGCCGGACTTGATCCACGTGGAGCCGCCGACGCCCCGCAGCGCGCGGCGGAGGTTGTCGTGCAGCCGCTCGATGAACAGGTGCCGATTGCGGCCCCTGAGGAAGATCTCACCATGCTTGAGCAGGACACAGGGCCCGCTTGGGCGGGGCGTACGGGGAGAAGGGACGGAGGGAACGCTCGCTTCGCCGGGCACGAAACTCTCCTTCGCGAGTCGTCGTGAGGACCGGCGCCGGGCCGCGAACGGGATGCGGGCCCGCCCCGCGCACCACGGGCACGGTGGGGTGAAACGCACCACTCACTCAGCGGTCCCGCTACCGGGTCGCCATGGAGGCGTGCGTGGTGATCGCACCGCGCACGAGCAGTGGCAGGTCTTCGGACTTGTGGGCACATCCCGAAGGACGGGACGCCTACTGGCCGTCGCTTCCCAGGTCACACACGGACCCAGTGCTTCATGACGGCGGTCGTTCCCACTCACCGCTGCGAGGCAGTCCCGGACTTCCACCGGATTCCCTCTTGCGACACCCCGTCTGGCGGGCGGGGTGAACCAGCTGCGGGTCCAGGGTAGACAAGGCGGCGCGTGGCCCGTGCACGAGGCGAAGCTCGACCGGCCCCAACCGTCGACCTGCGCGAGCCGTGCGGCCCCCTCGTTCGAGGAACAGCGAGGGCGCGGGGTCGCGCCCCGGGCCTCGCCGCCCAGGGACGAAACTCCGCATCCGCCCCCCGCGATTCCGCGCCGCCCGTCAGTACACCCGGGTGAGGATCTCCAGCACCTCCGCCTCGCTCGGCAGCAGCGGAGCGTTCTTGGTCACCGCGTCCGCGACCGCTCCCGCGGCGATGGCCGGCAGCATTCCGCGGTCGGCGCCCAGTTCGCGCAGGGGCCGCTTGACGTCCAGTGTTCCGGAGATCTCGCGCACGGCCTGCACCGTGGCCCGTGCCCAGTCGCCGTCCGCGGGCGGGGTGCGGCGCATGGCCCGTCCCACCTGCTCGTACGCGTCCCGGGCCGCCGGAGCGCTGAACACCATGACCTCCTCCAGTACGGCGGCCAGGGCCACTCCGTGCGGGGTTCCGGTGTGGGCGGTGAGCGCGTGGCCGATTCCGTGGACGAGGCCGAGTCCGGACAGGGTGAGGGCCTGGCCGGCGAGGTGGGCGCCCAGCATCAGTGCGGCGCGGGCGTCGAGGTCCGAGCCGTCCCGGTACGCGGTGGGCAGCGCGCCGCTCACCATCGTCACGGCCTGCGTGGCGTAGGCGACGGAGACCGGGTTCGCGCCGCGTGAGGCCAGCGACTCGATGCCGTGGACGAGTGCGTCGATGCCGGTGGCGGCGGTGGCCGGAGCGGGCAGACCGAGCGTCAACTCAGGGTCCAGCAGGGCGATTCGGGGCTTCACGGAAGGGTGACCGAGATACACCTTGCGGCAGGCTCCGGCGTCCTCGATCACCCCGAAGCCGTTGGTCTCCGCCCCCGTGCCGGACGTGGTGGGGATCGCGATGAGCGGCAGTCCGTCGGCCGCTTCCCATAGACGGCCGGCGTCGGCGGCAACCGCGTCCGGATTGCCGACGAGCAGGGAGATGCCCTTCGCCGCGTCGAGAACGGAGCCGCCGCCGAGCGCGACGACCGCGGCCGGCCCGAAGGCGCGGGCCCGCCTGGCGCCCGCGTCGACGTCGCCGGTGGAGGGGTTGGGCGCCACCTCGTCGTGAACGGCGTACTCGATCCCGCCGGAGTCGAGGATCTTCAGGACGCGTTCGACGACGCCCGCTGCGCGCAGACCCCGGTCGGTGACGACGAAGGCGCGGTGCCGGCCCGTGGTCGTGATCAGCTCGGGGAGCCGGTCGATGTGACCGGGCCCGAACTCGATGCGGCAGATGGGGTCGATGCTCAGCGGCGCGAGGCTGTCGCGCTGAGGAGAGGCCATGGGTGCGGCTCCTGATGTGGGTGAGTGTGAGCGTGGGAGCGTGTCCGGCGGTGCCTTCCGGCGCCTCAGAGCACCAGTGCCGCGTCGTCCAGCGCGGCGGCCGGATTCGGCAGACGGAACTCCCGGCCGGCGAGCGACTCGTAGAGGCGGACGGGGCTCATCTCGCCCGCGAGGTCGCCGTGCTCGGCCTTGGCGCGGCGGTAGATCTGCTCGACCAGGGCGGACAGCTCGGTGGACACACCCAGGTCCCGGCCGAGGTCGATGGCGAGCCCAAGGTCCTTGCAGGCGAGTGCCATCGCGAATGAGTCGTCGTAGTCACCGTCGGCGAGCACGCACATGATGTCGCTCTCCAGGAAGTTCGAGGCGGCCGGGCTGGCGAGCAGCGAGCTGCGCAGCACTCCCAGGTCGACGCCCGCCTTCACGCCCATGGCGAGCACCTCGGAGGTGGCGACCAGATGGCTGAACCACAACAGGTTGATCATGAGCTTGACGCTGTATCCGGCGCCGATCGGGCCGACGTGCAGGATCCGGTCGGGGTCACCCATGGCTTCGAGGACCGGCAGCGCGATCCGGAAGTCGTCGTCCGCGCCACCGGCGAAGATCTGCAGTATGCCGGCCTCGGCGCCCCGGGCCATCCCGCTGACCGGCGCGTCGAGTCGGCGCACGCCCCGGGCGTCGAGGACCTCGGCGGCTACTCGTTCGGCGGCCGCGGGCGTCGACGTCGACATGTCGATCCACAGCGCGCCCGGCGCCAGCGCCTGCGCCGCACCGCCGCGCAGCAGCACCTCCTCGACGATCCGCGGGTTGGGCAGCATGGTGAGCAGCAGCTCCGCGCCCTCGGCGCAGGCGGCGGGGGAGTCGGCCCAGGTGGCGCCGAGCGCGAGATGTTCGGCGGCCGCCTCGGGCCGGGTGTCGTGCACGGTGACCAGATGTCCCGCGTGAATCAGATGGCGGGCCATGTGGCGACCCATATTGCCCAGGCCGATGAAACCGATCCTCATCGTTGTCCTCGCTGCGGTGAGAAGAGAAGGAGGGAGAAGGGGGAAGAGGGGAGAGGGGAGAAGTGAGAAGGGGGGCGGCGAATGGGGAAAGAGGGGGGAGCGGCGAAAGGGGCTCGTGTTCAGCCCCCGAGGTTGATCCAGGTGGTTTTGAGTGCCGTGTACGCGTCCAGCGCGTGCAGGGACTTGTCGCGGCCCGCGCCGGTGGCCTTGAAGCCGCCGAAGGGAGTGATGACGTCGCTGGCATCGAAGGTGTTGATCCAGACGGTGCCGGCCCGAAGGCGCCTGGCCGTGCGGTGGGCGACGGTGATGTCCCGCGTCCAGACCGAGGCGACGAGTCCGAAGTCGGTCTGGTTGGCGAGGCGTACGCCCTCGTCGATGTCTCCGTCGTAGGTCACCACGGCGAGGACCGGGCCGAAGATCTCCTCCTGGCCGACGGCGGAGGTGTTCGCCACCCCGTTCAGCACGGTCGGTTCGATGTAGCTGCCGCCGGACTCGGTAAGGGTCCGTCCGCCGCCGAGGAGTACGGTCGCGCCGTCCTCCCTGCCGCGTGCGATATAGCCGAGGATCTTGGCCAGCTGGTCCTCGTCGACGATCGGGCCCATGACGGTGGCCGGGTCGAGCGGGTCGCCGACCCGGAAGGTTGCGGCGGTGATCCGGCGAACGGCCTCCAGGAGCCGTTCCTTCACGGAGGCGTGTACGACGACCCGGGATCCCGCGTTGCAGGTCTGGCCCGCGTTGTAGAAGATCCCCCAGGCCACGGCGGAGGCGGCGGCCTCGATGTCGGCGTCCGCCAGGACGAGCTGCGGGGACTTGCCGCCGGCCTCGACGGCGACCTGCTTGCCGTTGGACTCGCCCGCGTACACCTGGAAGAGCCGCGCCACCTCCGCCGAGCCGGTGAAGGCGATCTTGTCGACCTCGGGGTGGCGGCCGAGCGCCTGCCCCGCCACCTCGCCCCGCCCGGGGATCACGTTGAACACACCGTCGGGCAGTCCGGCCTCGCTGCCGAGCGCGGCCAGGCGCAGGGCGGCGAGCGAGGTCTGTTCGGCGGGCTTCAGGACGACGCTGTTGCCGGTGGCGAGCGCCGGGCCCAGCTTCCAACTGGCGATCAGCAGCGCGTAGTTCCACGGAACGACCGCGCCGACCACGCCCAGCGGCTCCCGGGTGATCAGCGCGAGCGCGTCACCGGGAGTCGGCGCCACCTCGTCGTACGTCTTGTCGATGGCCTCCGCGTACCAGGCGATGGTCTCGGCCGCCTGGTTCACGTCGATCCGCACCGACTCGGTGATGGGCTTGCCCATCTCCAAGGTGTCGAGCAGGGCCAGTTCCTCGGCGTTCGCGCGGATCAGTTCGGCCCAGCGCAGCAGGACGCGCTTGCGCTCCCTGGGGGCGAGGTCGCGCCAGCGTCCGTCCTCGAAGGCCGCGCGGGCGGAACGCACCGCCCGGTCGACGTCCTCGGCGGACGCGGCCTGCACCTCGGCGAGCAGCGCGCCGTCGCGCGGCGAGACGCTCGGGAAGGTGTCGTCGGACGTGGCGTCGGTGAAGGCGCCGTCGATGAACGGCCGCGTCTCGAACCTGAGCTTGTCCGCGGCGGCCCGCCACTCGTCGTACGACCGGTGCAGCAATTCCTCGATGGTGTAGGTCACGTGAGCCTCCAGTGGTCGATCGCTTCCTCGTCGAGCTCGATGCCGAGACCGGGCTTGTCCGGCACTTCGAGATCGCCCTCGGCGTTCACCCGCACCGGCTCGGCGAGCATGAAATCGCGGCGTTCGGGGGTCCAGCCGGGCGGGTCGTAGGGGAACTCGAAGAAGGGGCCGCCGCCGACGCCCGCCGCGACATGCAGATTGGCCAGGACGCCGATGCCGTTGGTCCAGCTGTGCGGGGTGAACTGACGGTGCTTCAGTTGGGCGAGTTCGGCCAGGGTGCGGGCACGGTGCATGCCGATCGCGAGCACCACGTCCATCTGGTAGATGTCGAGGGCGTCCTCTTCGAGGTAGCGCAGCAGCTCGGTGGGGGAGTGGTGCATCTCGCCGGCGGCGATGCGCACCCCCGGGTTCTCGGCCCGCAGCCGCTTGAAGCCGTCGAGGTCGGCGTAGGGCAGCGGCTCCTCGACCCAGAACACATCGAGTTCGGCGAGGCGCGCGATGACCTTGCGGGTCTTGGCGAGGTCGGAGGCGGGGGCGGTGTCCCCCGCCATCCGCCAGGACTGGTTGAGGTCGACCATGATCTCGAAGCCGGTGCCCAGCTCCTCCCGGACGGCCCGGACCGCCGCGACACCCTCGTCGACGTGGTTCCGGTCGATCCGGATCTTCATGGCCCGGAAGCCGGCCTCGCGTACCTTCAGCGCCGTCGCCACGCGCTCCTCGGGGGACTTGAGCTCCCCGCACGACGCATACGCCGGCAGCCGCTTCGCCGCATTGCCGAACAGCTCCGCGACCGGGCGGCCGTGCACCTTGCCGATGATGTCCCACAGCGCCGCCTCCAGCGGCCAGTAGTGGGCGCCGTGGAAGTTGGCCGTCTCGATCGCCCGGACGTGCCGGGTGATGTCGAGTGGGTCCTCGCCGACGAACAGGTGCTTGTACGTGTCGAAACCGTCCATGAGGTCGCCGGAACCGATGCCGGTGATCCCCTCGTCGGTGTGCACCCGGACGATGGTGGCGTCGAAGCGCCGGCGTGGCTCGGGATCCCAGGCGGCGCGGAAGGGCGGGTCCAGCTCCAGACGCAGCCGGTCCAGGGTGATGTCAGTGATCTTCATCGGGCGAGCACCTCGGGAGTGGGCGTGTAGAAGGGGTTCTCCGGGCCCCTCACCGCCGCGGCCAGCACATCTGCGACGGACGGCGTGGCGGTCACCGCGGCCCGCACCGCGCCGTATCCCGCGGCGCGCTGGTTGCGGAACGAGACGTCGAGGTCGTCGACCGCCGGGTTGACCCACACCGCGGCGATGATCAGCAGGTCGTCTGCCGTCTCGGCGGGGATCAGGCCCTCCTCGACGGCGTCCATGACCCCGCGCGCCAGTCCCGCCTGAGCGGAACCCCAGGTCGCGCGCTGGTGCAGCTCACCCCCGGCGACGGCCTTGTTCACGAACAGCGTCTGCGGCTTGACCGGAACCGACGGCCGCACGACGGTCATGAACGGGACGTGTCCGGCGCTCGGGGTGGCCAGCGCCGTCGCCCAGGCCGTTTCGACCGGGCCGCCCTTGCGGCCGATCACGACGTTCGTGTGCGCGGCGTTGGCACCGTCACCGACGAAGGATTCGCCGATCAATGCGGTCGCGGCAAAGGGGGAGGGCATCGGAACTCCTGGACCTCGGGAAGGTGCGTCGTCGAGTGACCGGCGGGAAACTCGAATGAACGGCAATGAACGGCAATGCGTGGTGAGGAAAAGCGAGAACGGCGGGAAAATCGCCTGAAAGGGCTGCTACTCGGGTGAACGAGATGAACCTCGCTTCCGACGCAGTTCATCCGGCCCGATGCGGCGAATCTAGGTCCGCCACCACCCCCTCGCAAGGCCGCAGGGTGAATCGAAATGCCGGTTGCTCTCATGACAACTCCTGCCTTGACCTGGGGCTTCCGCGTACGGATCGGTGCCTAGGATGGCGCGCGTGACGGACACCCCCTCGCCGGCCCCCGCGACCCCACGCGGACACGGCCTGCGCCGCGACATCGACCTGCTGGAAACCCTCGCCTCCGACGAGGCACAGAACGCAGGCGGCCTCGGCGTCGTACGCCTCGCCCAACTGGTGGGACGCGAGAAGACCCAGGTCTCCCGCGCGCTCAAAGCCCTCGCCGCCGAAGGCATCGTCGAACGCGACCCGGACACCCTGGAGTACCGGCTCGGCTGGCGACTCTTCTCGCTGGTGGCCCGGACTTCGGAAAGCCGCCTGGTGCGCATGGCCGAGCCGCTCATGCATGCGCTGTCAGCGGACCTGGAGGAGACCAGCCACCTGTGCGTGCTCAGCGACCGCGAAGTGCTCACCCTGCTGTCGGTCTCCGGGCACTCCTTCCGGGTACACGGCTGGGAGGGCCGCGGGGTACCTGCCTGGCAGACCTCGGCCGGCCGGGTACTGCTCGCCGACGCCACCCCCGACGAGCTGTACGTCCGCTTCGGCACGAGCGGAGAAATGCCCGTCCCCGACCTGTGGGCCCTGATCCAGGAGGCCAAGAGGCAGGGCTATGCGCGAGTGAGCGAGGAGTTCGAGGCCGGCCTGGTCGGCGTCTCGGCGCCGGTACGGGACTTCCGGGGCCGGGTGGTCGCGGCCCTCAACATCTCCGCGCCCAGGCCCCGGCTCGGCGACCGCCTCGACGAAGCCGGCCGCACGACGGCCAGGGCGGCGGCTCGGGTCTCCGCCCTCCTCGGCTGGGAGCCACGCCGCACGGCGACCCCCAGGGCGCGACTGACCTGAGCTCTCTTCTCCCTCCACCCTCCGCTGCGCGTGGGCGCGGGCTCGCCGTCGGGTTGCTCCCCCATGGGCCGTACTCCCGCGGGCGACCTGGGAGTTGCCCTGACAGCAACCCCCATTGCGATCCGGGAAGCGGCCTTGTCGCCCGTGTGACCCGCTCGTAAATTCGCCGCGAACAGGACGAGCCCGGTTTCGGAACGGAGAAAAGAGCAGCTCATGAACCTCGTCGGCATCGACACCCTCGCCAAAGCACCGCTCGCCGCAGGCGATGTGTTCGTCGGCGGCCGCTGGCGCGCCGCATCGGACGATCGGACCTTCCCCCTGTACGACCCGGCGACCGGCGACCTGGTCCGCGAGGTGTCCGCGGCGAGTGCCGACGACGCTCTCGCCGCGGTCGAGGCGGCTACGGCGGCCGCGGCCGGCTGGCGCGCCACACCGGCCCGGCGCCGTTCCGAAATCCTGTATGAGACGTTCCGGCTGATGCGCGAGCACACCGACACGCTCGCCCGGCTGATCGTGCTGGAGAACGGCAAGGCATACCGGGACGCGGCGGCCGAGGTCGGCTACGCGGCCGAGTTCTTCCGCTGGTTCGCCGAGGAGGCCGTACGGATCGGCTCCTCCTTCGGCGACGCGCCCGGCGGCGGCTACCGCCACGTCGTGCGCAAGCATCCCGTCGGCGTCACCGCCTTCGTCACGCCCTGGAACTTCCCCGCCGCGATGGCCACCCGCAAGATCGCCCCGGCGCTCGCGGCGGGCTGCCCCGTGCTCCTCAAGCCCGCCCCGGACACCCCGCTCACCGCCCTCGCGGTGGCCGCGCTGCTCACCGAGGCAGGCCTGCCCGACGGCCTGCTCAACGTCCTGCCGACCGACCGCGCCCCCGAGGTCGTGACCGCCTGGCTCGACGACGAGCGCGTCCGCAAGTTCTCCTTCACCGGCTCCACCGCCACCGGCAAGCTCCTCCTGGAACAGGCCGCGCAGCACATCGTCAACGTCACCATGGAGCTCGGCGGCAACGCGCCCTTCATCGTCTGCGAGGACGCCGACATCGACGCCGCCGTGCGCGGTGCGATGGACGCCAAGATGCGCGGTGGCGGCGAGGTCTGCATCGCCGCCAACCGCTTCTACGTCCATGCCTCCGTCGCGGCCGAGTTCACCGAGAAGTTCGGCGCGGCCATGACCGAGGCGCGCACCGGACCCGGCCTGGAGGACGGCATCACCCTCGGCCCCATGATCAATGAGGCGGCCGTCGAGAAGATCCGCTCCCTCGTCGACGACGCGCTCGCGCGGGGCGCGCAGGTCGCCGCGCGCGGCACGATCCCCGACAGGCCCGGCCACTTCCACCCGGCGACGGTCCTGACCGACGTACCCGATGACGCCCGCATCCTCCACGAGGAGGTCTTCGGGCCCGTCGCGCCGCTGACCACCTTCACCGACGAGGACGAGATGCTGGCCCGCGCCAACGCGACGGTGCACGGCCTCGCCTCGTACGTCTACTCCCGCGACGTGGCCCGGGCGCTGCGCATCGCCGAGCAGCTGGAAGCCGGCATGGTCGGCCTCAACCGGGGCCTGCTCTCCGACCCCGCGGCGCCGTTCGGCGGCGTCAAGCAGTCGGGGCTGGGCAGAGAAGGCGGCCGCGAGGGCATCGAGGCATTCCTGGAGACCCAGTACGTCGCCCTCGACTGGCCCACCGGCTGACCCCTTCCCCGTCCGTTTCCTCTCCCACTTCTCCTTGAGCTCTTCCCCGCTGTGCTCCGCCGCGGGCCGCGGCGCGCCCCGGCCTGTCCCGACACCGAAAGACAAGGACCGCACATGGCAACGACGCCTGCGACCGAGCACCACCAGCCCGGCGCCCCACCGGCCCCCGGCAGCGCCACCCAGCGCCAACGCCGTCTCGTGCAGACCAAGTTGAAGCTCGCCACGCAGATCGGCCAGGGCATCGACGGCTACATCATCGGCGGCATCGGCATGGCGATGGCCGCGCTCACCGCCGACCTCCACCTCTCCCCAGTGATGCAGGGCCTGGTCGGCGCCGCTCCGCTGATCGGCATCTTCGTCGGCGGCCCGCTGTTCGGACGGCTCGCCGACCACTTCGGGCGACGGCCGGTATTCCTCGTCGACATGCTGATCTTCCTGATCGGGTCGGTGCTCCAGTTCTTCGTCACCGACGGTCTCCAGCTCTTCCTCATCCGGCTGCTGATGGGTGTGGCGATCGGCGGCGAGTACGCGATCGGCGCGCCGCTGCTGTCCGAGTACGCGCCGCGGCAGGGCCGCGGGCGGCTGCTGGCCAGCCTGGAGATCAGCTGGTACGTGGGCTATGCGCTGGCGACGGTGGTCGGCGCCCTGTTCGCGGACGTCGCGGGCGGCTGGCGCTGGTCGCTGGCCAGCAGCGCGGTGATCGCCGCGGTGTGCGTGGCGCTGCGCGGCGGTATCCCGGAGTCGGCGCGCTGGTTGCTGAGCAAGGGGCGCCGGGAGGAGGCCGAGGCGCTGATCACCAAGTACGGCATCGAGATCGACATCACGGCCGAGCTCGACGAGCGCGCCCAGGGCCAAGGCCAACAGGACGGCTTCCGCGCCCTGTTCAGCCGCCGTCACCTGCGCAGCACCGTCTTCGCGAGCGTCTTCTGGGCCGCCCTCGTGCTGCCGTACTTCGCCATCGGCACGTTCTGGACCCAGGTCTTCGAGGCGCTTCACATGGGCGACAACGCGGTCGCGGCGCTGCTCGTTTACTCCTTCACCGCCGTGGCGGGGGTGACGGCGGGATGCCTGGTCGTGGACCGCATCGGCCGGCGCAAGCTGCTGATTCCGCCGTTCTGGATCACCGCGGTCTGCCTGGCCCTGGTTGCCGTGTGGCCGTCCTCCACCCCCGTCATCGTCGTCGGCTTCCTCTTCTTCATCTTCCTCAACGCCGCCTCCAGCGCGCTGACCGCGGTCTATCCGCTGGAGGTGTTCCCCACCTCCCTGCGCACCACGGGCGTCGGCTTCGCCACCGCCATGAGCCGGGTCGGCGCCGCCGTCGGCACCTTCCTGCTGCCGATGGGCCTGGAGCGGTTCGGTGCGGAGTTCGTGCTCCTCGTCGGCGCAGGTGTGCTCGCACTCGGCGGCCTGGTATCGCAGTTCCTGGCCCCGGAGACCACGGACATGGACCTGGCCCGCGCGGCCCGCGCAGCCCGCGAGGGCGCGGTGTGAGCTTTCCGCTGCGCCCGCCGGCTCACCACGGGAGAAGGGGCGGCGAGAAAATCGTGCACGCTCGCTCCGGTCGAAATGGGGCGACACACGCCCCCGACCTCGGTATTCGCGTCACCATAGGGGCGGCGCTCATTTCCTGCGGCTTGACTCAAGGTATTCGAAGGACCGCTCGTCCATGGCCTGCTCCCGTGCGTCCCACGAGTAGACCCGGCGGATGTCATAACCCTTGTCGGCCGGCTCCCGCACGATGACGTCACGTCCCGACAATTCCACTGAGAGTGGGCGCTCGGCCTGGTCGAGGATCAGGCTGACCTGGCCATCCTTGACGGTAAAGCCCCACAGGAAGAGAAAGTAACGCCCCGAGGTGATGCCGAGTAGCAATTCGTCCTTACCGTCGCCGTTCATGTCCCGGTACTGCGGCTTCTGGACGGGGCACGGCTTCTGCCCGGCGGTCTTGCAGTCCTTGATCTTCTTGTCGGTGCCCTCTTCGTCGAGAGGGCTGGTCATCGTGGTGAGCCGGGCCTTGGCGAGGGCGAGCGCCGAGACCTGGTGGATGTCGCCGGACGGCACGCGCGGCACCCCGCGCACGGGTGACGGCACACCGTCCGAGACCTTCGAATTGGGCTCGGCGAGCGGTGGCGGGGGCTTGCTGGGGGCCCACAACTGCCTGGGGGCCGAAAGGGCCGGCGTCGTTCCCGCGCTCTTGGGCTCACCGCCGCCGGCGCAACCGGTCAGCAGCAACAAGACGGGCGCCATGGCGAAGGCGAGCACCGGCAGCGCCGCCCTGGCGCGCCCCGCGGAGGCCGGCAGAGGGCGAGGCACCGGCACGTCATTTCCAGTCAGGGCGGGGGGCGGTTTCACAACGCACATGATGCTGTCTGTCCTGCATGTGCGGCAATCCATCGGTGCTCTCACGGCGTGCGGTCGGGACAGAGGCGGTGCGGCCGCACGGCGAGGCGGCCCCCGGCCACTGAGTGGCGCCGGGAGCCGCCGCTGGTCCGGACGATCAGCTGTCGTCAGCCGGGGCCATGGGGGAGGGCGAAGGTCTTCACCGTCTTGCCGTCGTGCTTGTAGACGACCTTGGGCGTGGCATCGGCCTGCGCCGCAGGCTTCGGGAAGACCAGCGTGTACGTCCCGTTCGGGTCCATCCGGCTCGGCACCGGGCCGGGCTTGTGCTGGTTCAGCTTGCCCGTGACGCCGTGCTCGGGATCCTTGACGGTGGCAGTACGGGTGTTGCCGTCCAGGGTGAGGGTGTCGCCGCTCTCGACCTTGACTTCCTTGACGTAATCGGTCGGCATGGCGACCGCCGCACCGGCTGGTACGGCGAGGGCGGCGCCGGCCACGGCGACGGTGAGGGCGGTGCGCATCCCGGTGCGCTTGGGGCGTCGGACAGATGACATGGCTGGCTTGGACAAAGCTGCTCCTTCATGGAGGTATGTGGTGTACAGAGGCGCTGAAAAGCCCCATGCCGGGCACATTAGACAGGGCCTGTTTCGGCCGTCCCAAGGTCGTATATCGGGCGCATTGCGATCATTTGATCGGCCTGTGACAACCCGCCGGCGCGTGGGCGGAGGCGGCGCTGAGGAGGCCGGAGTTCGGCGGGGGAGGGGGCTGCCCGGTCTCAGCGGACCGCCCCTTACTCTCACCAACCAGACAGAAACCAGACAGACCCGTTACACCGTCGAATTGACCTGCATGATCAATCCCGCACCCTCACTTCTGAGATGCGGGGCAGCCGGTATCAGGTCGCGGCAATGAGCCATGGATCAGGTAGCGGTTTACCGCGTTTATGGTGCACTTGGTGCCGATGGCGCCGTGCCCCCATCCGCCAAAGCTGAGCAGTCGGGTCTTCTTTTGGGCTTGCCTTTGTACGTTGAGGGCCCAGGTGTACCCGGTTACGGGGTCGTGGCGGGCGTTGGCCAGCAGAATGACGGGTGCGTGGGGATCGACGCGCAGGGGGTGCTGCGGATTGTTGGCGTGCTTCGGCCATCCGACGCAGCTCAGGATGGCTTTGCGCATTTCGGGAGAGGTGCGCGCATGCGGCGCGGCTGCTCTCTCGGCACGAACGAGGGCGTGAAGTTCCCGGTAGTCGCGTATCCGCGTCTGCCAGTCCTGACAGAACACGGCGTCTCTGCCGTGGGGTTCGGTTCCGGAGGCCTGACTGGCGCGGGGTGTGTCCCCCTGCGAGTGCGGCTTGCCGATCCGCAACGTGGTCAGCCACTTGGCGAGCTGAGACCGCTCCGGTGGGCCGGAGCTGAAGGCGTCGTAGGCCCGGCTGATGATGTCGTCGGCGGAGACCGGGGCGTTGGACTCGTACAGTGCGCCGCGGTCGGCTGCAGACAGCAGGCGGTCCCAGCGGAGCAGGACGTTCTGGCCATGGAGCGCGCACGTCGGTGTGGTCTTGCACCACCGGACGAATTCCTTCAGCGAATCTTCGACCGAAGCCGCTGCGGTGACAGCCAAGTCCCTTGTCTGCAGGCTGTGGTCCATGTTGCTGTCGAGGACCATGCTCCGGATATGTCCGCCAAAACTCTCCGCGTACTGTTGGCCGATGAGCGTGCCGTAAGAATGGCCGAAGTAATTGATCTTCTCCTCGCCGAGCGCGGCACGTAGCGCGTCCATGTCCCGGACGACGTTGAGCGTGTCGGCGTGGTCGAAGAGCGGACCGCTGTGCTTGCGGCAGTCCTGGCGGAGTTCACGGTGGTAAGAAACGAGTCGTTCAAATTCGCGCTGATTGCGTGGCAGCCCACGCGGGGGATTGTCGACCAATCGTTTCGAGCATTTGACTGGATGACTCTTGCCTATCCCGCGTGGGTCAAACCCGACAATGTCGAAGCGCTCCCTGAGCTCGGCGGGAAATTGGCTGTCCAGCGCCATGTTGACGCCGGAGCCTCCGGGCCCGCCGGGGTTGACCAGCAGCACCCCGATGCGTTTGGCGGGGTTGGTGGCCTTTCTTCTGGCTACCTCCAGCTTGAACGTCTCGCCAGGGGCGGTCCAGTTGACGGGGAGAGGCAGCGTGCCGCACTGAGCATGACGGTTTCCCGCGCAAGGCCGCCAGGTTATGCCGGCACTTGCCTGACCCCGTTCCGGAAGCATGGGAAGCGCGAGGAGGGCGGCGGCGCAGGCCGGGATTGCCCAGGTGCCCCAGCGTTTCCATGACCTTCTGCGCCGATGTGTGTTTCTCATGATGGACAGGCGGATTTTCTTGTTCCTTTCCCTCGGGCGTCGACCGCTTGACGGTCCCGCCGGTACCTGGGGGTTGGCTGAATTGGCAGCGGGGCAGTGCCGCCGCTCGGCTGCGGAATGAGCCCGCGGAGAGCGCGTCGAGCTCCCATATGCACTGCATCAGCGTCGACTTGCCGGAGTCGGGCGGCCCCACGACCTGCGACGACCTGCGACGACCTGCGATGAATCGGCCCGCACCCGAACTCCACAAAGACCGAGTCGAGGGCGACGACGCGGGTGTCGCCCTCGCCGTGGACGTGCGTCAGCCCGTCGCGCGGGCGGCGACACCGGAGGGGGCCCTAAGGGCGGCGGCAAGGGTGGTGGGCTGCGTCATAAGTGCTCCTGGAAGGGGTGCGAAACTCCCCACCATCGTGGCCGCGAGACACCCCCGAATCCGTCGCTCTCAAGTCGGGGAAGCGCCGCCTGCCCCATGGCAGACCCACGGCAGTAGCATCGCCCTCACGGACCACGGCCCCTCTGCCCAAAGGCAGAGCCGACAGCTCTGCCCGCGGGAGAGAGCCAACGCCGTGAAGTTCCGAGGAAGGCGGTATCGGTTCAGCTGACGTGAGCCCAAGTGAGAGAGCTCCAGCAACGGATGATGCCGAGCCCCTTTCCTCGGCCGGACGGTGGCCTGCTGTGGGGACGATGAAGGCGCAGCCGACCTCCACCCAGCCTCGGGTCGGGCACACCGACGGCCGAGGCGTGCGTCGGTGCGTCGGTGCGTCGGTGCGTCGGTGCGTCCGTGCGTCCCTGCGTCCGTGCGTCCCTGCGTCCGTGCGTCCCTGCGTCCCTGCGTCCGTGGAGATGTTCAGGGCACGGTCTATTCGCCGTCCCACTGCACCGCGGTCAGGACGGCTCCGCCGTGCCGACGTGCGTAGCGGCAACTCACGGGGAGGTCGAACAGCACCTCGGCAACTCCGGCGACCGGTCGCAGATCCGCGAGGAGAGCCTCGTCCGGCAAACCGGCCGCCGCGTCTCGCAGCACCGGGTCGTCGGCCGATCTGGCCTCGTTTGCACGGACGGGTGTGACCGGTACCGGATCCCCTGCGGGCTCCCACCACCGGTCGGTGAACGCCGTCCCGAAGGCGTTGGTGTCCTCCGTGCCTGCCTCCGCAACGGCTTGGTGCACGCAGTCACCCAACCGTTGGAGCCAGTCGGGCAGCGAAAGTGCCAGCCGGCGGGTGTCGGTGGCGTCCCAGAACTGGAAGACCGGGCCCCAGTCACCGGTGTCCCGGTCGACATCGACATAGCAGTGTCCGTCGCCGTGGTCCAGGTAGACGAACCAGTGACTGCCCGGGCCACCGGCGTGCTCCAGGTACCAGCTGACGTCGTGCCCGAGGTACTCACCGTTGTTGAAGGATTCGGTGAAGTCGACGTGCTCGGCCGAGGTATGTCCGTTCACCACGGAACGACGCACGGTGATCCGGATGCCGCCGACGGAGCGGAACAGCACGCGCATCTCTGGCGGCACCGGAACCGGCCAGGAGTCCATCCGGGCGTCGTCGATCCCGGGATCCAGCTGCACCAACCCACCCGAGACGTCCGGCAGTTGGCGCAACCGAGCCACCACCGCGTCGATGTCCGTCATCGCAGGTCCCCCCTCCGTGCCACGGCAGGACTCTACCGACCGGGCCGGGCCCGGTGGCCGCAGGGGGCCCGACGAGCGGATGACCGTGACGAGGGAATGACCGTGACGAGCGAATGAGGGTGACGCGTGAATGAGCGTGACCGTGGGGGGCCGGTGATTACGAGGTGTATGTGCAGCCGTGCTCGCTGTAATACCACTCGTACTGGCCCATCACCCACGGGTCCGCCGTGATCGTGAAGGTGCCGCGCGGGGCGGGACAGTGGAACGTCGTGGTGACGGTGTCACGGCCCGGCGGAGGTCCCGGCGATGCGGGGGCCGCGGAGGCGATGCCGGCGCCTCCGGCGCCGAACAGTGCAGTGACGAACGCTATCGCGATGATCTTCTTCATCATGTCTTGTCTCCCACCAGTTCCATCGCGTGCGGGAACTGCCTCTGAGGACGATACACGCAACCACCCATTTCGGAAGAAGGGGAAAAAATCCCCCGCCGTCCGGGACAGGTGCGCAGGCCAGGCCGCTGCCGGGCCTGCGGGCCGGAGCGAGCCCGGGCCCTGAAGCGGTTCCTGGCGACGACGGACCGATAGTGAACGGGATCACTGTTTCCATGGACCCGGCCGCGTGCGCTCGCCGCGCGGCCTGGGTGCGTCCAGCGGCAAGCGCGGCTCGCACCCGATCACCCCATCCGGCCGCTGCCTACCGGGCCGGGAGTGCGGGGATGGCGAGGACACGGTCCCGGAGGACCGGCAGCTCTTCCCGGATCGCCCCCACCACGTCCACATCGACGTCCGCCGTGAGAACTTCCTCGCCCTCGCCGGCCTCGGCGAGCACCGTGCCCCACGGGTCGACGATCAGACTGCCGTCGGCCTGCTTCATCTCGCTGTGCGTGCCGCCGGCGCAGCAGGCCAGGACGACGGCCTGCTCCTCGACGGCTCGGGCACGCACCAGGATCCGCCACTGTTCACGGCGCCGGGCCGGCCATGCGGACGCCAGGACAAGGATCTCCGTACCGGCATCGACCAGCGCGCGGAACAGCTCGGGGAAGCGCAGGTCGTAGCAGGTGGCGATGCCGAGGATGCCGAACTCGGTGGTGACCGTCACGACTTCCCGCCCCGCGGCCATCTGCGCGGCCTCGCCGACGGTGAAGCCGTAGCGATGGATCTTCCGGTACACCCCGCGCAGCGCTCCGGTGCGGTCGAAGACCAATGCGGTGTTGCGGAGCGCACCGTCGTCCCCGCGCTCCACCAGTGTGCCGGCATGCAGCCATACGCCCGCGGCGCTCGCCGCCTCCGACATGGCGCGGGCCGTGGGGCCGTCGACTGGTTCGGCGCCCGCCTCCCAGGCGTCGTAGGCCCAAGCGCCGGTCGTCCAGAGTTCCGGCAGGACCACGAGGTCGTCCCCGGCCCGACCGCGGACCAACTCGGCTGCGCGCGACCGGCGTTCGTCTGCCGACTCGGTGTCCGACACCGTGAGCTGGATCAGCGAGGCACGCATGCCTGCCACCTTTCAGACGCTGTCCGGCGGCGCGGGGGGCCACCCCCATTGTCGTTCCCCGTCCACCGGATCCCATCAGCGGGACCGCATCAGCCGGACCGCATCCTGAGCTGCCGCAACCTTGCCCAACGTCCCCCTCCTCGGGGGAACGGCAGCTCAGACGGCGCCCCATGCTGGGAGGAGACCTCGATGAGTGTGCTCACCATGATCCCGCCCGATGCGGCGCGGCACAGTGCGTCGCGGTGCGTGCTCAGGATGCGTTCAGGTTGCTGATGGCACGGTCGGGCACCATGACAGCTGATATCCCTGGGGCAGTCGAGGCGCACGAGGCGTCCGGCACTGCTTCCGCCCCCACTGGCAAGCGCCTCCGCTGGAACAAGGTTCCCGAAGTCACGGCGTACTTCTGGGTCATCAAAATTCTCTGCACCACCGTCGGCGAGACCGCGGCCGATCTGCTGAACGCGAAGCTCGGCCTGGGCCTGACGGGTGTGTCGCTGCTGATGAGCGTCCTGCTCGTCGCGGTCTTGGTGGCGCAGTTCCGCACCCGCGCCTACCGGCCCGGTATCTATTGGCTCGCCGTGGCGCTGATCAGCGTGGTGGGCACGCTGATCAGCGACAACCTCACCGACAACCTGGGCGTACCGCTGGAGACCAGCACGGTGGCCTTCGGGGTGGCCCTCGTCGTGGTGTTCGTGGCCTGGTACCGCAGTGAGCGGACCCTGTCCATTCACCATGTCGACACCACCCGCCGCGAGTCCTTCTACTGGCTCGCCGTGCTGTTCACCTTCGCCCTGGGCACCGCCGCCGGTGACCTGGTTGCCGAGCGCATGGACCTCGGGTACTGGCTGTCCGCCGGCCTGTTCGCCCTGGGGATCGCCGCGGTTGCGGTGGCGCACTTCTCCCTTGGTCTGGACGCGGTGTGGAGCTTCTGGATCGCCTACATCCTGACCCGGCCGCTGGGCGCTTCGATCGGCGACTACCTGTCCCAGCCGACCTCGGACGGCGGGCTCGGCCTGGGCACGGTGATCACCAGCGTGCTGTTCCTCACCGTCATCCTCGGCCTGGTGGTGTTCTTGACGGTCACCCGACGGGACGTCTCCGAGCCGGAGCGGCTCACCGCACGGGCGAGCTGAGCGCGGGCTCGCCCCGAACGACGGCCGGTCCCCGGATTCCGGGGGCCGGCTTTCACCCGTCCGGGGCTGCTTCGTGGGTGCGGTCGGTGGCGTTCAGGATGTGTTCAGGCTGCGGCTGGGAGCGTTGGGCGGCGTGCGGCGTCATCGCTGAGCGCGGTGTACCTCGTACTCGCCGTTTGCCACCGCTGTGCGCACCCCGCAGGGCCCCACGGCACGCCGTGTGGCGATGCGGAGGCGCCTCCCAGGAGGGATCGACCTTGCCTGAGCCCGAAGTCCTGACCGACATGGACGTCGCCGGTACCGACAGGTACGTGTTGCGGAAGCTCCCCGAGGTCACACTGGCCTTCTGGGTCATGAAGATCGCCGCGACGACCCTCGGCGAGACGGCCGGTGACCTCTTTGCCCAGACCCTCAAGCTCGGCTACTTCCTGACCACCATCGCGCTGTTCCTGATCTTCGTGGTCACGCTGGTCGTGCAGCTCCGGTCCCGGCGCTACAACCCCTTCTTCTACTGGACGGTCATCCTGTCCACGAGCATGGCGGGCACCACGATGTCCGACTTCATGAACCGGGACGCCAGCGCCAAGTTCCTCACCGACGGCGCGAAGTCGCTCGGCTGGGGACCGCAGGGCCTGGGGCTGGGCTACCCCACAGGGGCCGCCATCCTGATCTCGCTGCTGCTCGCCATCTTCGTCATCTGGAAGTGCACCGGCCTGACGTTCGCCATCCGCGACATCGTCACCTTCCGCGCGGAGGCCCTCTTCTGGGCGGCGATCCTCGTGTCGAACACGCTCGGCACCTCGATGGGCGACTTCCTCTCCGACAGCTCCGGACTCGGTTACGCGGGCGGCGCCCTGCTCGTCACCGGTGTGCTCGCCGTACTCGTCGCCCTGATGCGGGTGCCGGCCGTGCCGAACGTGGTGCTGTTCTGGATCGCCTTCGTGCTCACCCGGCCCCTCGGGGCGACCGCCGGTGACTTCCTCACCAAGCCGCTCGCCAAGGGCGGTCTCGACCTCGGCACGGCGGGTTCGTCGGCGGTGCTCCTCGCGGTGCTCCTCGGCCTCATGGGTTACGCCCACGTACAGGAGCGCAGGACCGCCGTCCCCCAGGACAAGACCCTCACGGGTGTTTCCTGAGCATCACCGGGACCGGCGCGATGTCCGCAGCTGTCTCGCAGCTGTCCCGCCCGGGGGCTTCGGGCGGGGCAGGCTGACCACGAAGCGCGCGCCCGGGGTGTGCCCGGCGCCATGGGTCACTTCACGGCCGGCGGAGCACTCCTCCCCACATCGGCCCGCCCCCGCACGCCCGTCCTCTCGGTGCCCCGTCCCGGCCTTCCCGCTCTCCCACCGGAAGTGATCGACCTCTCCCCCCTTCTTGCACTACAACATGTAGGGTTTAGGGACCCTACGGGCTGTAGGGCGGATTGTGGGAGGTGCTTTTGGTGGACGGGGCGAATGCCGTCTTCATACCCGCGCAGGCGGAAGTGGAGGAAGTCTGGCCGCGCGACGGCCAGATCCTCATCCGCGGAATGGTGGCAGGCGGGGGCTCGCGGGAAGACGGGACGCTGGTCGTCCGCTCCCGGGAATCCACAGGCAGCGAACTGCGTCTGTCGACCGCTGGTGCGGGCGGCCGGTTCGGGGCGTCCATCGGCCTCGACGAGCTGGCCGCAGCCTGCTCCGGAGCCGAGCAGACCTGGGACCTGTATCTGAAGCTTCCCGGCCGGGCCGAGATGCTGCGGCTGGGGCGCCACCTGGACGACATCGTGGGGAAGAAGAAGATCTTCACCTACCCGGCCCAGGCGGTGGCGGGCATGTGGATCGAGCCGTACTACACGGTGAAGGACAACCTGTCGGTCGTCTGCCGTCGGGAGGCACCATGAAGATCCGCTTCCTGCTGCTCAACGCCTACACCGTCGGCGGCACCGTACGGACGGTGATCAGTCAGGCGAACGCCCTGGTCGCCGCCGGCCACGAGGTGGAAGTCGTCAGCGTGTGGCGCCGGCGGGAGACTCCGGTCTTCGCCCTCGACCGCCGCGTGCACCTGCGCCCGCTGCTCGACGTCTCCGCTGCCGCGCCCACCTGGCGCCGGCGCTGGGAGTCACTGGCCATGCGGGGGCCAAGTCGCCTGGTGCCGAAGGCGGAAGTGCGCTACCACCGGTTCAACCGGCTCACGGACCGCCGCATCGTGCGCTATCTCCAGTCACTGGAGGACGGGATAGTCGTCGGGACCCGGCCGGCCTTGAATCTGCTGATCGCGCGGTATGCGCCGGAGGGCGTGGCGAGGGTGGGGCAGGAACATCTGCACTTCGCGCACCACAAGCCCGAGCTCGCCGACGCCATCCGGGAGTCCTACCCGCAGCTGGACGCGGTCACGGTGCTCACCGATGCCGATGAGCGCGCCTACCGTTCGGCGCTGACCGTGTCCGATGTGCGGATTGCGCGCATACCCAACCCGCTCCACGCCGCCACGGCCCAGCGTTCGACCCTGCGTCGGCCGGTGGTGGTCGCGGCCGGGCGGCTGGTCAGGTCCAAGGGGTTCGACCAGATGATCACTGCCTTCGACGAGGTCGCCCGCGAGCACCCCGACTGGCAGCTGCGGATCTTCGGCTCGGGGCCGGAGAAGCAGCGGCTGCGCGACCTCATCCACGCCCGCCACCTGTACAACCACGTCTACTTGATGGGCGCCACAACACATCTGGACGAGGAACTCGCCAAGGCCTCGCTGTTCGTTCTGAGCTCCCGGCACGAAGGCTTCGGAATGGTCCTCGCCGAGGCGATGAGCCATGGCGTGCCGGTGATCAGCTATGACTGCCCGCAGGGTCCGAGGGAGATCATCACCGACGGCGAGGACGGCCTGCTCGTCGCCCCGGACGACACCGGCGGCCTCGCTGCCGCCATGACCCGGGTGATCGAGGACGAGCCGCTGCGCGACAAGTTGGGCGAACGGGCCGCCGTCTCCGCCCGCCGCTACGACATGGACCTTCTCCGGCCGCGATGGGAGCGGCTCTTCGCCGAGCTGCTCGATGCCAAGCACGGTTCCGAACTGCTCGTCGCCTGAGCGCCCCTACACGCCGTAAGGTGGGGGTCATGGTTCCCGGTAATTCCCGTGGCGAAGGCGAACGCCGCAGCTCTGGTGAGCTGGAGAGCGAGGTCCTCGCCGCGCTGTGGGCGTCCGAGCGGCCGATGACCCCCACCGAGGTCCAGACGGACATCGGCGGACTCGCCTACAACACGGTGCACACCATCCTCAAGCGCCTGTGCGACAAGGGCCTGGTCGTGCGCGGTGCCGACGGCCGGCGCGGGGCGTACCGTCCGGCCAAGAACGCGGCGCAGCTGACGGCCGAGGTGATGCATCAGGCCCTGGACCGCGGCCCCGACCCCATCGCCGCGCTCCAGCAGTTCGTGACCGGACTCAGCCCGGCGGAGGAACGGGCGCTGCGGGAACTTCTCGGCGGGGGCAGCGACACATGAGGGTCGATGTGTACGTGCCCCTGGTCCTCGCGGTGCTGCTGGCCGTGGCGGCTCCGGGGGTGGGCCGGGTGCTCGCCCCCGCCTACGCGGCACGGGCCCTGGTCATCACCGGTGGGGTGACGGCAGCGGCCTCGGTGTGGGCGCTGATGCTGCTGGGCGGCACGCTCCTGGACGACGCGCCGCCGGTGATAGCCGAGGCGCAGGAGGACCGCCTGCACATCCCCGAGCCCGTCCCCGAGGTCATCGCCGTCCTGGCCATCGCCCTGCTCGTATGGGGCATGTACCGAGCCCACCGGGTCCTACGGACCCATCGCGCCACCCTGCGGAACCTGAAGCGACTGCGCGAGACGCATCCCGCGGACAGTGAGCTCATCGTCATCACCTCCAGCACCCCCCAGGCGTTCGCGCTGCCCGGCACGGACGGCCGGATCGTGGTCACTTCCGCCATGCTCGCGGGCCTGGACGCGCACGAGCGCCGGGTCCTGCTCGCCCACGAGCGCGCCCATCTGCGGCACCGGCACGACCGGCTCCGGCTGGTCGCCGACCTCGCCGCGGCCGTGGTCCCGGTGCTCGTACCCCTGCGGGAAACGGTCACCTTCCTGCTGGAGAGGTGGGCCGACGAGGACGCGGCCGAGACCGGCGCCGGACGCGAGACCACGGCCCGGGCGGTCGCCCGCGCCGCGCTGCTCTCCCACCGCAGCCGTCTCTCCTCCGCGCTGCACCTCTCCCAACTGGCCGTCACCCGACGCGTCGCGGCCCTCCAGGCCGCACCCCTTCCCCGCGCCCGGCTGCTGGCCGTCGCGGTACTCGCCTCGGCGATCCTCCCCGCCGTCGGAGCCGCCGACGCGACCAGCGACTTCCTCCACTTCCTGGGGAGCGCCCTCACGCCTTAGGGCCCGATAAGGGTCTGGTGACCCGCGAGCGCGCCGGGCGCGGCTACCTCTATCCCCGGTGCGCGACGAGGCCGGGCACGCCGCAGCCGGTATGCACGACCTGTTGGCGCAGGGCGGAGACCGCGCGGCGGTACTCACTCACCCGGTACGACTCGGGCATTGGCCGAAGCTCTTCGGGCTGCGGGGGAGAGGCGGTATTCCGGCTGACTCATGACCTCTCGTGACCTCTCGTCGAGTGTCCCCATGCGTCATGCCTTGTCCGCGCTCGTTACGGCCGTGCACGCGCGGTGTGGCGATGAGCCGGCTGCCAATCATCGGGGCGTCCACGATGGCCATGACGCCTGCCACCGATCACGCGACCGCGGGTCCGTTGAGCGGGCCCGGGTTCTGCGCCCCTCCCTCAGCTCCCCGCCGCGCGGGACCGAGCCGGACCTGAACGGAACCTGAACGCGTCCACCGATGCCCTCGTCCTCGTTCACGGGGGCGGGGCGGGCCGGGGTAATACTGGCGAGGTGACCGCTGCCCGCATTCTGATCGTCGAGGACGACCACGGCCTGCGCGATGTCCTCGCGCGCGGCCTGCGCGAGGAGGACTTCGACGTCGTGACCGCCACTGACGGTGCCGCGGCGCTGCGCCGCGTCGACGCGGCGGTGGACGCGGTGGTACTCGACATCGGGCTGCCGGATTCCGACGGACGGGATGTCTGCCAGGCGATGCGCGGTGCGGGCATCACGGCCCCGGTGATCTTTCTGACCGCCCGCGGCAATCTCACCGACCGGCTCGCCGGGTTCGCCTCGGGCGGCGATGACTACCTCCCCAAGCCGTTCCATCTGAGTGAACTGGCGGCCCGGATCCGGGCGGTCCTGCGCCGCGGAGGCGGCGGCAACGCGCTCGCCGACAGTGCGGGCGCGCTGCGTCTGGACCCCGTTCGGCACGAGCTGACGGTGCACGGCGAGGCGGTCCCGCTGACCCCTACGGAGTTCCGGCTGCTGGCCTGTCTCATGGCGGACCCGGGAGCCGTGGTACGCCGCAAGGCGCTGGTGCGGGCGGGCTGGCCGGAGGGGGCGCAGGTCAGTGACAACACCCTGGACCAGTACCTGGCACGGCTGCGGCGCAAGCTGCGCGAGGCGGACAGCCCGCACGGCATCAGCACCGCACGCGGCGTCGGCTACCGCTTCTCATGAAACGCAATCCCGTGAAACGCTTCCCCGCCCCACGCACCCTGCGCGGCCGGCTGGCGCTGATGGCGCTGGCCACCAGCGCGCTGTGGGTCGCCGTGCTGACGACGGTGTTCAACCTGGCCCTCGACAAGCGGCTGCACGAGCAGGCCGACGACGTGCTCCGTACCCGGGCGGAGGCGGTGGCGGCCACCGTGGAGGCACGGCCCGACGGGCGGCTGCTCGTCCACGAGCCCGCGCAGGACCAGGCATTGGACACCGGCGTGTGGATCTTCCAGGGCAACCGCGCGATCGAGAAGCCGCCCGGCGTGCCTGCCGGTCTGCAACGGCAGGCGGCTCTGCTGGCGGGCCACGGCGAGGCGTTTGCCGAGACCGGCGGGCCCGGTGCGACCCGGCTCTATGCCTTCCCGGTCAAGGCCCCCGACGGCCGCCGGCAGACGGGCACCGTGGTCTCGTCCGTGATCCTCGACCCGTATCGCAGTACAGCGGAGGCCGCCCTGGCCGGGTCGATCGCGCTGGCGGCGCTGCTGCTGGGCACCATCTATCTGCTGACCCGGCTCGTGGTGCGCCGGGCTCTGCGGCCCGTCGCCGCCATGAGTGACCAGGCCGCGCGGTGGAGTGCGGCGGGAGCCCCGGAACGCTTCGGCGCCGTCGGCCGCCCCGACGAGCTCGCTTCCTTCGCTACCAGTCTCGATGCCCTGCTGGACCGGCTCGCCGCCGTGTTGCGACATGAGCAGCAGCAGGCCGCCGAGCTGTCCCACGAGCTGCGGACGCCGTTGGCGCGGATCACCGCGGAAGCCGAGTGGCTGACCCGCCGTCCGCGCGATGCGGACGAACAGGCGGCCTCCCACGAAGCCATCGCGGGCGCCGCCGCCACCATGCAGCAGATCTGCGACACCCTGCTCTCCGAGGTCCGGACGCGCAGCTCCCAGACCCCCGGGCGCTGCCGTTTC
This sequence comes from Streptomyces sp. NPDC048434, assembly GCF_043200375.1. Classification (NCBI taxonomy): domain Bacteria; kingdom Bacillati; phylum Actinomycetota; class Actinomycetes; order Kitasatosporales; family Streptomycetaceae; genus Streptomyces; species Streptomyces sp. NPDC048434. Next base: position 343,338 of record NZ_JBICXQ010000003.1, read on the forward strand.
CCCGACCTGGCGCGCCAGTTGGCCGAGCGCATCGCCATCGCACACCCCGGTGCCCCCACGGTCGGCGTGGTCGGTGAGGCGGTGGACATCGGTGTCTCGCCCGCCGTCGCCGAGCGGATTTTGATGCCGCTGCTGGACAACGCCCTCCGGTATGCCGAGCACTCGGTCACCCTCGCCTGCACCGCGGAGGCCGGTGCGGTCACGGTGGAGGTCAGCGACGACGGGCCCGGTGTGCCCGAGGAGTTCGTCGCCTCGCTCTTCGAGCCCGGCCGTCGTGCGCGGCCCGAGGACGGACACGACGGCGCGGGGCTCGGCCTGGCGCTTGCCCGGCGTCTGGCCCGCGCGGCCGGCGGCGACATCACCCTGGCGGGCGGCGGGCCCGGGGCACGCTTCACCGTTACTCTTCCCGCGGGCTGACCGCTCCGGCTCGCACCGCGTGGCGCCGCGGGCAGGTTTTCTGTCTGCGGGTGGTACCGCGCTCATCTTGCTGCTGACCTGTTGTTGCTGCTGCTGACCTGCTGACCTGCTGACCTGCTGAAATGGCGGCTGTGACTGACGTCGACGGAGCGTGGTCCGTGAATGGTCCGGACCTTGGCGTCGGCTACCTGAATGCTGGGGTCGGTGTGCAGGACACGAGGGCCGGCCACAGCTGAACGTGCACTGGCCACAGCTGAACGTGCAGGGGCGCGGCAACCCGGTCAGGTGCTGGGCGTGGCGCCCCTTCGGCTTCCGCCGGCACCGGTTTTCACCACACCTGCAGTCTTGGTGGGCTGACCGGTGTTTCTGCAGTTCAGAGGGGGTCGGAGCGCGATACCGGTGGGTAGGTGTCGGCGTCCTTCCACACCTCTGGCAGGGTGCATGCTGACCCATTGCTGAGATACATGGCGCCTGGTCAGGTAACAAGTCACTACGGGTCCGGCGTCTGATCTGCCCGTAGCGGACACCATGGTGTCCGCTACGGCAGGCTGAAGGGATCGAGAATGTTCCGCAAGGTACTGGTCGCCAATCGCGGTGAGATCGCGATTCGCGCTTTCCGTGCCAGCTACGAGCTGGGCGCGAAAACCGCTGCCGTCTTCCCGCACGAGGACCGCAATTCACTGCACCGGCTGAAGGCCGACGAGGCACATGAGATCGGCGAGCCGGGACACCCGGTGCGTGCCTACCTCTCCGTGGAGGAGATCATCCGTGCCGCGCGCAGGGCGGGAGCGGACGCGGTGTACCCGGGCTATGGGTTCCTGTCCGAGAACCCCGAGCTGGCGCGTGCGTGCGAGGAGGCGGGCATCACGTTCGTCGGGCCGGGCACGGACACGCTCGAACTGACCGGGAACAAGGCCCGCGCGGTGGCCGCCGCGCGCGCGGCCGGCGTACCGGTGCTCGGTTCCTCGCAGCCCTCCACCGACGTGGACGAACTGGTACGTGCCGCCGAGGACATCGGCTTTCCCGTGTTCGTCAAGGCGGTCGCCGGCGGCGGAGGGCGCGGTATGCGGCGCGTCGAGGACCCCGACATGCTGCGCGAGTCCATCGAGGCGGCGGCCCGCGAGGCCGCGTCCGCGTTCGGCGACCCCACCGTCTTCCTGGAGAAAGCCGTCGTCGACCCCCGCCACATCGAGGTGCAGATCCTCGCCGACGGGCACGGCAATGTCATCCACCTCTTCGAGCGCGACTGCTCGCTTCAACGCCGGCACCAGAAGGTGATCGAACTCGCGCCCGCGCCGAATCTCGACCCGGCGCTGCGCGAGCGGATCTGCGCCGACGCCGTGACGTTCGCCCGGCAGATCGGCTACCGCAACGCGGGCACCGTGGAGTTCCTCCTCGACCGCGACGGCAACCACGTCTTCATCGAGATGAACCCGCGCATCCAGGTCGAGCACACGGTGACCGAAGAGGTCACCGACGTCGACCTCGTGCAGGCGCAGCTGCGTATCGCCGCAGGTGAGACGCTGCCCGATCTCGGCCTCACGCAGGACACGGTCGTCCTGCACGGCGCCGCGCTGCAGTGCCGTATCACCACCGAGGACCCCGCCAACGGCTTCCGCCCGGACACCGGCAGGATCAGCGCCTACCGGTCGCCGGGCGGCTCGGGGATCCGGCTGGACGGCGGCACCACGCACGCCGGTACGGAGATCAGCGCGCACTTCGATTCGATGCTGGTCAAACTCACCTGCCGGGGACGGGACTTCAGCACCGCCGTCGGCCGGGCCCGGCGTGCGGTGGCCGAGTTCCGCATCCGCGGTGTCGCCACGAACATCCCGTTCCTGCAAGCCGTGCTCGACGACCCGGACTTCCGGGCCGGGCGGGTCACCACGTCGTTCATCGAAGAGCGCCCGCACCTGCTCACCTCGCGCCACTCCGCCGACCGCGGCACGAAGCTGCTCACCTACCTCGCGGACGTGACGGTGAACAAGCCGCACGGCGCACGGCCCGAACTGATCGACCCGAGCACCAAACTGCCACCCCTGCCCGCCATCGAACCGCCCGCCGGCTCCCGGCAGCGGCTTGCCGAGCTCGGCCCGGAACGGTTCGCCCGGTGGCTGCGTGAGTCACCGGTCATCGGAGTCACCGACACCACTTTCCGGGACGCCCACCAGTCACTGCTCGCCACCCGGGTCCGTACCAGGGACATGCTCGCCGTGGCCCCGCTGGTGGCACGGACGGTGCCGCAACTGCTGTCACTGGAGTGCTGGGGCGGCGCCACCTACGACGTCGCGCTCCGCTTCCTCGCCGAGGACCCCTGGGAGCGCCTGGCCGCACTCCGTGAAGCCGTACCGAACATCTGCCTGCAGATGCTGCTGCGCGGCCGCAACACCGTGGGCTACACGCCGTACCCGACCGAGATGACCGACGCCTTCGTGCAGGAGGCCACGGCCACCGGTATCGACATCTTCCGGATCTTCGACGCGCTCAACGACGTCGGGCAGATGCGGCCCGCCATCGACGCCGTACGGGAGACCGGAAAGGCCGTCGCCGAGGTCGCCCTGTGCTACACCTCGGACCTGTCCGACCCGTCGGAGCGGCTGTACACCCTGGACTACTACCTCCGCCTGGCCGAGCAGATCGTGGAGGCCGGCGCTCATGTCCTGGCCATCAAGGACATGGCAGGGCTGCTCCGGGCGCCTGCCGCGGAGACGCTCGTATCAGCGCTGCGCCGCGAGTTCGACCTGCCGGTGCACCTGCACACCCATGACACCGCGGGCGGCCAGCTGGCCACCTACCTCGCCGCGATCCGGGCCGGCGCGGACGCGGTGGACGGTGCGGTGGCGTCCATGGCCGGCACCACCTCGCAGCCTTCGCTGTCGGCGATCGTGGCCGCGACCGACCACTCCGCACGGCCCACCGGGCTGGATCTGAAGGCGATCGGGGACCTGGAACCGTACTGGGAGAGCGTCCGCAGGATCTATGCGCCCTTCGAGGCGGGCCTGGCCTCGCCGACCGGCCGCGTGTACCACCACGAAATCCCCGGCGGGCAACTTTCCAACCTGCGTACGCAGGCAGTCGCGCTCGGCCTGGGGGACCGCTTCGAGGAGATCGAGGCGATGTACGCCGCCGCCGACCGGATTCTCGGCCGTCTGGTGAAGGTGACCCCGTCGTCCAAGGTGGTCGGGGACCTGGCTCTGCACCTGGTGGGCGCCGGGGTGAAGCCGGAGGACTTCGAGGCGACGCCGAACGAGTTCGACATCCCCGATTCCGTCATCGGTTTCCTGCGCGGCGAGTTGGGCAACCCGCCCGGCGGGTGGCCCGAGCCGTTCCGCGCCAAGGCACTGGAAGGCCGCGCCGAACCCAGGCCCGTGCAGGAACTGACCGCGGAGGACCAGACGGGACTGGAGAAGGACCGGCGCGCGACGCTCAACCGGCTGCTGTTCCCCGGGCCGGCGCGCGACTTCGAGACACACCGCCAGGCCTACGGCGATACCAGCGTGCTGGACAGCAAGGACTTCTTCTACGGGCTGCGTTCCGGGACGGAGTACGCCGTCGACCTCGAGCCGGGCGTACGGCTCCTGATCGAGCTGGAGGCCGTCGGCGAGGCCGACGAACGCGGTATGCGCACCGTGGTGTCCACCCTGAACGGCCAGCTGCGGCCGATCCAGGTTCGCGACACCGCAGCGGCCGCCGACGTACCGGTGACGGAGAAGGCCGACCGGGGCAACCCCGGCCATGTCGCCGCGCCGTTCGCCGGAGTGGTGACGCTCGCGGTGGCGGAGGGCGACGAGGTGGAGGCCGGCACCACAGTGGCCACCATCGAGGCGATGAAGATGGAAGCCGCGATCACCGCCCCGAAGACCGGGCGGGTGGCGAGGCTGGCCATCAACCAGATCCAACAGGTGGAGGGAGGCGATCTCCTCGTCGACATCGCGTGAATCGCGTCTCGCCGCGGCGGTCGCTCAGCCGAGCTGACGCGCTTCCGTAAGGGATTCCGGCGCACGGAGATAGGCGGCCGGCCGACACCGAAGAGCGGCCGATGAGCGTCGGCGTCCCGCCGGACTCGCCAGGTCATGGCTCGCCGCCTGGGCGCGAGACATACCGTGACGGGCCCCGCCGTCCATAACTGCGGCGGCGGGGTATCCGGCACACGGCACTACGGCAGGCCTCGCCTGTGGTGGCAGCCGGGCCGCCCCGCCGGGCGGGGAGCCGGCGGTGATCTGCGCCTGCAGACGGGCGGCGCCAGAGGGCGGGCCGGCTCGAAGCACCACCGGATCACCCGGTGAGTGCAACACGACACTCACCGTGTCACTGGTCCGCGGCAAATCACACCATTGTCACCCAGCTCCTTGCCGCTGCAGGATGCCGTCCCACCCTTCCGTGGCCGCGCGGCCGGCCACGGAAGCAAAGCGGTCTCGCTCTTCGCCGACCGTGGCGTCCCCCGCATGACTTCGATGCGTGTTCGCCCGCCGACGCTGCGTATGTCTCATGCCCGATTGTGACGGGGCCTACTGCGGGATGGCGGCGCCTGTGCGCATGCTTCCCGGCGGAGTAGCGAGAGAGCGAGAACGGCGATGTCCAAACCCCGCAAGTCCATGGCCTTGACCACCGGTGTCCTGGCCACCACCACGTTGGTGGTGACGGTCTGCGGCGTCAGCGGCGCCGGCGCGTCCCAGCCCGACGACGCCAAGGGCAGGAACGCATCCGTCCCGGTGCTGCCCGCGCGCTTCACGCAGCAGAAGGTCCAGTGGACGGCCTGTGGTGCGGACGTCGCCCCCAAGGCCGTGCCCGGCGCGGAGTGCGGCTGGGTGAAGGTGCCTGTGGACTACGCCGCCCCGGACGGGAAGACCGTCAAACTGCGTGTGTCGCGGGTGCAGGCCAAGGACCACAGTCATCGGCTGGGGTCACTGCTCTTCAACCCCGGCGGGCCCGGCGCGGGCGGTGCGGCCGACGTGGTCGACGGAAACTGGCAGGCCGGCAAACAGGCTCGGGCCCGCTACGACCTGGTCGGCTTCGACCCTCGAGGCATAGCAGGGTCCGGGCAGATCAAGTGCCCCGACGGCGTGGCGCAGGAGCCCGAGAATCCGCCGCGTACCGAAGCGGAGGCCAAGAAGGCGTTCGCCGACGCGACCAAGCGTGCCAAGGCTTGCCAGCGGGCGAGCGGCGCGGTTCTCGCGCACATGGACAGTGTGAGCGTCGCGCGCGACCTGGATGTGCTGCGTACGGTCCTGGGCGACGCCAAGTTGAACTACACCGGCTTCTCCTACGGCACCTTCATCGGCCAGCAGTACATGAAGCTGTTTCCCGACAAGGTGGGCCGGATGGTGCTCGACGGTGTCGTCAACCCCGCCGCCGACATGCAGCAGGTCGCCCGCCGCGACGTCAAGACGTCCGATGACGCGATGCGTCGATACGCCCAGGACCTCGTCGCGCGCCGGGACGACCGTCTGGGAGCCACGGCCGAGGAGATTCTGCGGAGGCTCACCACGTTCGCCAAGAAGCTGGCACAGAAGCCACTGCGAGGCGCCGGCGGTGAGAAATTCACCGACGCCACCCTGTCCACGTATCTGGACACGGCCGTGACGGCCAAAGAGAACTGGAAGCCACTGACCAAGGCGCTGGTAGCCGCCATGAACGGGGACGGGGCCGCCTTCGACCGCTTCGATGCCGGGACGGCCGGCGGGAGCGGTGGCGAGAACCCGACGCCGCAGGAGGAACGGACCGAGGAGAACGAGTCCATGAGCATGCCGGCGGTGCTGTGCCTGGACTCCCCGTCCGCGCCGAAGTCCCCGAAGGAGATGCTCGACACCGCCGACGCGTTCGCCAAGCAGTCGCCGCTCTTCGGGCGCTCCTACGCCTGGCAGATGATCGACTGCGCGACCTGGCCGATCGCCACCACCGGTGGGGCCGAGCCGATCAAGGCATCCGGGGCGGCGCCGGTGCTGCTGGTGTCGTACACCGACGATGCGCACACTCCGCTGGAGAACGCGCAGGCGGTGCACCGGCAGTTGGGTCACAGCTCGCTGCTCGTACGCAAGGGCGAGGGGCACGGGGCGTACGGCTCGGAGCATCCGTCCACGTGCACCGACCGTGCCGTCGACAGATATCTGGTCGGGGGAAAGCTGCCGGGCAAGACTGCCAACTGCCCGCGCTGACACCTGCAGGCCTGCGAAGTTCTGCCGAAAGCGGTAGCGGGTCGCTGACGTCAGCCCAGGTGAGCGAGTCCAGCTACAGCCCCAGGAGTTCAAGCGGATCGCCGAGCTGTCCGGGCTGATCCGCGGGCCCGGTCGCCCGGATCCGCACGACCCGCGGGATCCGGTGCCGGTTCCGGCAGGGCGACCTGGGCCCGGGTGTCATCGCGATCAGGAGGACCCCAGGTCGGCGGACAACCAGTGTTCCGGCTGCAGGTAAATGGCGATGTGCTCACCGAGCTGGGTGCGGTCGTACTCGACGAAGTCGGCGACGTTGTCCTGTGGGAGGTACCGTGCGGCCATCTCCCAGGATCGCTCGGGGCTGTCTGATTCCGTCCTGGTGACCGGTCCCTCCACCGACACGTAACGCACTGTCGGCTCGGTCCGCTGCACCATCAGACTGAAGCGCCCCGCAGAGCGAATTGCTCGCGCTTTCCGAGAATCAGGTCCGGTACGCACCCACAGTTCGCCTCCGGGCGTGTAGTGATACCAGATGGGCACTGTCAGCGGTGCGCGGTCTGGCCGCTCGACTACCGACAGCGCACCGATGTGAGGTTCCGCCAGAAACTGCTCTCGTTCTCGCATCGATAGTGTCATGTGCCCGACCGTAACCCGACCGACAGCTCACAGAAAGGCAGAAACAGGGAATGTCGAGGCCGGACGAGCCGGCGAACAGTGGGCGCCTGCGGACCGCCATGGCGCCGCCGGGACATACGTTCCGACGGCGCTACGGCGGGCTTGGTCCTACCAGTCCTGCCGGTATCCCTTGTCATCCGGCTGGATCAGCGTGCCGTACTTCGCCTGCACGACGGCGTCCTTCTGCGCGATCCATGAAGTGTCCGGCCCGGCATTGAACTTGGCGACATGCTTGCCGTCGTCGGTCATCGCGATGAGCGACTTGGTCGACGCTCCGGCGAGGCCGGCCAGACCGCTGGCGTTGAGGTAGTCCAGCACGGAAGTGTCACTGACGCGGCGGCAGCCGCCGGCCGGTACCTCCACCGACATCTTCTTGAAGTTCGTCACCAGCTGATTGGCCTCGGTGAGCGCTTCGGCCGAGCGGCCGCCGGCAGAAACGGTCCCCGACAGCAGCTTTCCGCTGATCGACAAGAATTCGTAGATGTCCTTGACGGTCGCGATCTGCGCGGGCAGCTTCCCCGCATTCACCACGCCCTTGATTTCCCCGATGCCCACGGCCATCAGGCTGACGTCGGTGACCAAATCCGCAATCGTCCAGTCGACGTTCGGCGCGATGAGGACATGCACGCTTTGTTCACTTGCGTTTGAGAAGTGCATCGCCGGGCCGGTGGCGTTCGGCAGATTCGCGCAGTCTTTGTCATTTCCGCCGGCGCTCGCCGGGCGGGGCGTGGCCGACGCACTTCCGCCCGTCCCGATGAGGGCCAGCACGGACATCACGAGGACGACGAACATCGCCCCGACTCTTCTTCCGGTACCTATCTTTGCGGTCACGAAGTAACCCCTACTCCCTCTCGACGAAACGCGGCGGAGCGCCGCGTGCGCCTCACCGGCGGCACAATGGGATGCACGCCGGTTTGGCATGCCGTAATAGAGCAGCAACAGCTCCCAGGCAGACAAGGAAAGACGGCAAACTTCGTGGTCGTTCTCACCAACTGCCGCCACACCCACGAGCCTTACACCGACGACCACGTAGTTTTGGCACGGGCAGAACGGCACCCGCAAACGGGGAGCGCGACATTACCGTGAGAAGGCGGCCTTTCCACCGCAGCACCAGGCCGTCGCGGCATTCGATCACCCGCCGGTAATAGCGGTACCGGGTGGCGCGCAGTACTGGGCCGGCGGGCCACCGTCACCCACAGCGCGCAGGACGACGCCCACGAACTTGTCACTGCCCGCCCCGACAGCGCATGCCTGATCGTGCTCAGCCACGAACCCGACCTCGACATCCCCGCGCTGCGCACCGCACTGGCCCGGCCCGTCGCCTACACCGGCCCCCTCAATACCTGAGGCCGACCCGTGGCAATCCGCTTCGCCGTCCTCGACACAGGAGCCTTAGATTTTGTCGTATGACGAATGAACCCGTACGCGCCGAGCGGCTGCTGGAAGCCCAGGCCAAGGCCGAGGCACTGTTCCATGAGATCGCGGCCCGCGGCCTGGTGGCCTCCGGCGAGAGTGAACGTGCAGTCAGCGACCGCATCCGCGACCTGGCGAACGACATGTTCGGCACCACCCGCCACTGGCACAAACGGATCATCCGCTCCGGCCCCAACACCCTCCAGCCGTACCGGGAGAACCCGCCGAACCGCACCATCGGCACCGACGACATCGCCTTCGCCGACTTCGGCCCGATTTTCGAGGAGTACGAAGCCGACTTCGGCCGCACCTACGTCCTGGGCGACGACCCCGCCAAACACCGCCTCCGGGACACCCTTCCGCAGGTCTTCGCGGCAGGACGCCAAGCCTTCGAGGCAGACCCGGACATCACCGGCAAGCAGCTGTACGCCGAGGTCGAACACCTCGCCGTCGAAGCCGGCTGGACCCTGGGCGGGTGGCACGCGGGCCATCTGGTCGGCGAATTCCCCCACGAGACGATCGACGGCGCCGACATCGAGTCCTACATCGCCCCGGGCAACGACACCCCGCTGCGCCGCACTGACAAGTCCGGCCGGCGTTGCCACTGGATCCTGGAGATCCACCTCATCGACACAGAACGGGAAATCGGCGGTTTCTACGAGCAACTGCTGGACCTCGGCTGACGCACCATCTGCTAGGTCGGGCAGCGGCGACGCAGCAGTGCAGGCCACCCGAGCGCCGCCGCGCGCGCCACCTCAGACGGCACTCGCGAGGTGGGCCGGCAGGCAGTGTCATGCCGCAGTTCCCTGGCCCTGTCAGCGACGCACGGACCGAGCACGGCGCCCGGTGGGTGGTGGACGCGGTCGCCGTCCGCCCGGGGCATCCACAACTGCTCGCCCAACTCCCCGACGACCGCTGGATCGTGGGCCTGCCCGGCAACCCGTACGCGGCTCTGACCGCCGCCCACACCCTGCTCGCCCCGCTCCTGGCCGGCCTCACTGGACGTCCGCTGCCTGCCCTGCCGCGCATCCCGCTGGTCGGCGACGTCCGCAGCGCCCCGGGGCGTACACGCCTGGTCCCGGTGGTCTGGGACGGCGTCACCGCCCGTGCCGTCGGCGGTCACGGATCCGCTTCCTGCACGGCGCGGCCCTCGCCGACGCGCTCGCCGCCGTACCGTCCGAGTGGCGGCCGGGGGAACCGGTGCCGCTGATCCTTCCGGCAGGGTGAGGGGTGGTCGGTCGGTGGTCGACTTTGTGCGGTGGGGTCGAGGGGCCGGGGGGCGATTCCGTACGGGGAACTTATGACGGCTCATCTGGGGGATGGGGGTCGGCGGAGGCCAGCGGGAGGCGTACCTGGAAGCGGGTGTCGCCGGGGACGGAGTGGAACCGCAGGTCCCCCTTGTGTTTGTTGACGATGATGCGCCATGAGATGTCCAAGCCGAGACCCGTGCCCTCACCCATCGGTTTGGTGGTGAAGAACGGGTCGAAGACGCGGTCGCGGATCTCCGCGGGTACTCCGGGACCGGTGTCGCAGAACTCGACGAGCAGATGGTCTCCCTCGCGTGCGGTTCGTACTGTCAACGTGCCGTCGGCGCCTGTGCTGTCCATCGCCGAGACGGCGTTGTCGATCAGATTCGTCCAGACCTGGTTGAGCTCGCTGGGGTAGGCCGGGATCTTCGGCAGGCTGCGGTCGTAGTCCTTGACGACGGTGATGTGGGGGCCGATCTTCGCGGAGACCATCAGCAGTGTGCTGTCCAGCAGTTCATGCACGTTTGCGACCTGGTAGGGCGCTCGGTCGATTTGCGAGTACTGCTTGGCCGCGGTGACGAGGGCCGAGACGCGGGTGGTCGAGTCCTCGATCTCGTTCATCAACAGTTCGGTCTCGACGGTGTAGTTGAGCCACCGCATGGCACCTTCGAGGGTGTCCTCGTCCACGGCTGCGGCGATCTGGTCCAGCCAGTCGGTGTCGAGGCCGGCCTGTACGAAGGTCGGCGCGAGCTGCCATCCGTCCCCGATGCCGTGGTCGTCCAGCCAGTCGGAGATGGTGTCCTCCCGGTCCGAGGCTTCCAGCGGGCTGAGGGTGGTGGCCTTGGCGACGCGTTCGGCCGTGCGTTCTTGGACCTCGATGAGCGTCTCCAGGCTGTCGCGCTGGTACGGACGTGCCGCGATGACGCCGAGCTTGTGCCGCATCCCGGCAACACGCTCGCGGAGCGCGGACGTTGCTCGCACGGCCGCGGTGGCGGGGTTGTTCAGCTCATGGGTCAGCCCTGCGGACAGCGACCCGAGAGCCAGGAGCCGTTCTCGCTGGCCGACGGCCTCCTGGGTGCTCTTCGCGCCGAAAAAGAGGCCTTCCAGCAGGTGCACGGCCATGGGAAACCACTCGCGCATGATCGCGGCGAAGGTCTCCGCGGGCAGCAGGAAAAAGCGTGAGGGCTCGGTGACACGCAAGGAGCTGTTGTACACCTGCCGCAGGCGGTCACCCAGGTAGGCCTGGAAGGCACCCGCGTACACCCCGCGGCTGGAGCTCCGGGTGATCTCCACGTCGTAGTCCCCGATCCGGCGGGAGAGAACGACGGTCCCTTCGAGCAGCACGTAGAAGCATGTGGCGTCTTCGCCCTCCCCGTACACGGGCCCGGGTTCGAACTCCTCCACACGGCCCTCGCGGCAGAGCAGGCCGATCTGGTCGGGGGCCAGCTTCTCGAACAGGAACAGCGAGCCGAGTTCCTCCTGACTGCATGGCATCGGCCGGCTGCTCATGACTGCTCCAGATATCGATGGGCGAGCATGACCGCCATGGCTCCCTCTCCTACGGCGGAAGCGACACGCTTGGCGGACTCGGCGCGGGCGTCTCCGGCCACGAACACGCCCGGGACGTTTGTTTCCAAGTGGTAGGGCGGCCGGTCCAACTCCCAGTCGGCCGGCGGGCGCCCGTCCGCGGTCAGATCGGGGCCGGTCAGGATGAACCCGCGGGAGTCCCGGAGCACCGTGCCCTCCAGCCAGTCGGTCAACGGAGCCGCGCCGATGAAGACGAACATCCACTGGGTGTCGACGAGTTCGGTGTGGCCGGTCGCCGTGTCGCGCAGGGTGATCTGTTCCAGTTGACGCGAGCCGTGGGCGGCGTCGACGACCGTGTTGGTGCGCACGGAGATCGTGGCCGTCTCGTCGACCTGCTGGATGAGGTAGTGCGACATCGAAGTGGACAAGGACGGTTTACGCACCAGTACGGTGACCGACTTGGCGCTCCGGGCCAGGTATATCGCGGCCTGGCCGGCGGAGTTCGCGCCGCCGACGATGTAGACGTCATGGCCTTGGCACGCGGCCGCTTCGGTCAGGGCCGAGCCGTAGAACACCCCGCAGCCGGTCAACTCGGTGACGTGGGGCGCATCCAGTTGCCGGTACGACACGCCGGTCGCGAGAATCACGGAGTGCGCGGCGACAGCGGAGCCGTCCGAGAACCGGACGACGCGCGACGCACCATTGATCTCCAGCCCGGTGACCTCGCGCGCGGTCAGTATCTCGGCACCGAACTTCGCCGCCTGACGCCGGGCCCGGTCGGTGAGCTGCGCCCCGGACACTCCGTCCGGAAAGCCGAGATAGTTCTCGATGCGCGAGCTCTGACCCGCCTGGCCTCCGGTCGCGGAGCGTTCCACGAGGACCGTCCGCAAGCCCTCGGAGGCTCCGTACACCGCCGCACCCAAACCGGCTGGTCCGCCCCCGATGACGACGAGGTCGTAGAAGTCGGTTGCCGGGTTCGTCGCGAGGCCGACCCGCGCGGCGAGCTCCCGGTCCTCGGGCTCGATGAGAGCCGTGCCGTCCGGAGTGATCACCAGCGGGAGCCGCAGGCCCTCCTGGCCCGCGGCGCACAGCAGCCGCCGGCCTTCCGGCTCGTCGGACGAGTACCAGCGGTACGGCACCTGGTTGCGGGCCAGGAACTCCCGTACCGCCGACGACCGCGCCGACCAGCGGTGTCCGACGACCTTGGTGATGCCCACCGGCTGACGGTCGGTGGCCCGCCAGGCCTGCAGCAGATCGTCGAGGACGGGATAGAGCTTCTCCTCGGGCGGCTCCCACGGCTTGAGGAGGTAGTGGTCGAGGTCGACGACATTGATCGCGTCGATGGCCGCGCTGGTGTCCGCGTACGCGGTCAGCAGCACCCGTCGGGCGCCGGGGTAGATGTCGAGAGCCTGCTCGAGGAACTCGATGCCGTTCATCTTCGGCATCCGGTAGTCGGCCACGATCACCGCGACGGGGCCGCCGCGCAGCTTCAGCTCGCGCAGGGCGGCAAGGGCGGACTCGCCGGACTCCGCGCGCACGATCCGATACGACTCTCCGTAGTGTCGCCGCAGATCGCGGGCGACAGCACGTGATACGCCCGGGTCGTCGTCCACAGTCAGGATGACGGTCCGCGCCGGACTGGCGGCCTGATCCATAGACATCCCGTCCCCGGGTCGATCGCCCTTCCGCACCGACTTCACGTGCCTGTCTGGCACGCCAGTGCGCCAGCGATGCCCATCCTATGGGTGAATATCACCCTTTGCTACGCAAGATCAGGAGTATGGCTCCTTGCCGATGGCTGCCGGGGTCGCTCCCGCCGCGCGGCGCCATGACGGTGATCGCCGTGCTGCTGCATCCACATCGCCGCGTCACCGGCCCGGTCGGCGACGTGCCCGCCCGGCGAACGGTTCCAGCGGCGCGGCAACCGAGTCTTCGGCAGTCGCGGTCCGGCGCGGTCCCCATGCACGGACGGTCGGTGAGCCGGACGGCAGCGCTACCCCTGACCAGGCAAAACGCATGAAGGATCACAAGAAGGGAGATCGGAACGGGCTGTGACGGACAGGTGGCCGACAGTCCACCTGCTGCGGGCGGTGGCGTCACTTCTCCTCGACATCCACGAGCCGGTTGATCACCAACGTCCTCCCGACCTCACCGACGAACGCTGTTCCCACCTGGGTGCGAAGCCCGGGGCACGGTGAGCGAGACCGCGATGGCCCGGTCGTTCCCCGGGGCCCGGTGATGAGTTTCGGGGCGGAGCCGGGGCAATGAGTACGAGGAAGACCGACGGAGAGGAAGTTCATGGACGCCGCAGGGACCCCCCGGAGCACCGCGTTGCCCCCGTCGCCGGCGGACACGGAACGACAGACCGCCGGGGGAAAGGTGCTCTGGCACTTCACGATGTCGTTGGACGGATTCGTGGCAGGGCCGGACCACGCGATGGACTGGATGACGGGTTTCTCGTTCCGGTCCGGCCTTATCGAGGAGTACGCCGAGACGACCGGCGCCGTGCTGGGCGGTCGGGACGGCTGGGATGCCTACCCCGATGCCGGCAACATCTACGGCGGCGCGTGGGAGGGCCCGCTCTTCGTCCTGACGCACCATCCTGAGGACGCGCAGCCCGCCGACGGCGTGACGTTCCTGAGCTGCGACGTAGCCGAGGCGGTTCGGATCGGGCTGGAAGCCGCCGGCGGCAAGAACCTTGAGGTCTTCTCGCCCACGATCGGCCGACAACTCCTTGAGCGCGGGCTGATCGACGAGGTCGACCTGCACATCGTGCCGGTTCTGCTCGGCGATGGAGTCCGACTGTTCGACAACCCCGGGAGCGGCCCCGTCCGGCTTGAGCTACTCAACGGTGACGATCACTCAGCGGCGGTGAACCTGCGGTACCGCCCGGTCACGACCAGCTGATGGCACGATCACTCAAGCTGTGATGGCAAGGGTCAACGTTCGATGGCACACGACATCCGACCCACCTGGGCCGCCTCGACCCCGAGCATGCTCGTCGCGGGGTCCGGCTCGACCGGACGGGACGCCGATTTCGTCCAGGGAGACGCCTAGCATGCGGGCGAAGAGCCGCTTTGCCACCACCTACCGTGCGCCTGTCCCACGGCTGGTGGCACAGGCACTTAAATATCGGAGTGTGACTACACAGCCGCAGCAGCGCTTCACGATCTTGTTGGTCCCCGAACATGTTGAGGACAGAGGCGGTGCCTCCGTGGAGGACTCAGCCGTGCGATCGGCGGTCGTCGAGGCGACGGGCGAGACGGGCGCCTCGGGCTACCCCCGCTACGCCGGGCACGGGATCGTGGCCGACATCGACCCCAGTACGCGCACGGTCGAGGCAGTGCTCGTCGATGGTTCAGAGCTGGACTACGGGCTGACCGCCACGGTCACTTCTCCCTGATCGCGGGGTCGTGCCGCAGAAACCGGGCGGACCGGCGCGGGACCTCCGTGAGCGAGATCGCCCAGGCGGAGGCGCTCGCGCCGGCCGCCCATTTCGTGCGAGGTGGGCGTCGCGCCGGCCGCGGATGACCGGGGCTTGATGCCCTTGACTGTCCGCACGGCTGCGCGGCCTCACCGGCCTCGGTGAACTGATCGAGCGTCAGGACGGCCGCGAAGGACGCCGAACCGGCGTCGAAGAACGACGAACCGACGCCACGTTGTCTTGCCTCACGCACGGGGCATGCGCCGCAGTGACGCGTGCCGAGATGTCGGTGGGTGCGCTCGAATAAGATGTCGTGGGAGATCGGCGCACCGTGTACGACTCCAGGACCATATGCCCCAGTAGTCCGTCCACCCTCAGTTGGACACACTGTGTCCTACCGAGGGATTCTTCCCAACTGCCGTGTGCGCAAGGGTGAGTGCGTCCCACACGTACTGACCCGAAGGGCCATCCCCACGTGCGAAGCAGACGAATAGCCCCTGTCCTGGCGGCGAGTGCCGTCGCGGCACTGGTTCCGGCACTTGCTCCGGTGACCGCCTCCGCGGCTGAGAAGCCCCTACCGCAGGACCTCAAGCAGAGGCCGGCATGGCACCGCTGCAGCAGCGCAACCCCTGCCTCCTTTCAGTGCGCCACCATCAAGGTCCCGTTGGACTACAGCCGTCCAGGCGGCAAGAAGATCGACCTCGCGATATCGCGGAGCAGGACGAGCAGCCCCGCCGAACGCCGCGGTGTCCTGGTGCTCAATCCCGGGGGACCGGGGGGCCCGGGCCTCGATATGCCGCAGGCGTTGTCGTCCGAGCTCCCCAAGTCCGTGAAGAGAAAGTACGACCTCATCGGCTTCGATCCGAGGGGTGTCGGCAAGAGCTCCCCCCTCAGCTGCGGTCTGACCGCCAAGGAGGAGAACTGGCAGCGTCCCTACAAGGCCGCGTTGTTCGCCAAGGACGTCAAGTGGGCCCGGACCGTCGCCGAGAAGTGTGACGCCAAGCAGGGCGACAAGCTGCGCCACATCACCACCCGCAACACCGCCCGTGACATGGACGTGATCCGGGCCGTGCTGGGCGAGAAGAAGATCTCCTACCTCGGGTACTCGTACGGCACCTATCTCGGAGCCGTCTACACGCAGATGTTCCCCCAGCGCAGCGACCGGATCGTACTGGACAGCGCCGTCGACCCCGCACGGATCTGGCGGGGCATGATTCAGGTCTGGGCGGAGGGCAGCGAGCCCGCGTTCACGAGGTGGAGCGAGTGGACCGCTCAGCGGAACGCGACCTACAAGCTGGGCAACACCCCGGACAAGGTCCGCAAGACGTTCTGGGCTCTGGTCGCCCGGGCCAACCGGAAGCCGATCGAGCTCAACGGCACCTCCATGAGCGGCGACGACATCCGTGCGGGCCGCGCCATGTTCTTCAGTGTGCGCGAGGCCGCGGAGGAAATCGTGGAGCTGAAGAAGGCCGCCGACGGCAAGGGCCTGTCCTCCACCCCTGGCACCGGGACGCCCGAGCGACCCGCACCGCCGGCATTCGGCCGTGCCGTGCCCTCGGACAACGCCAGCGCCGCCTTCTGGGCAGTCCTCTGCTCCGACACCCGCGCCTGGCCGCGCGACCCCGAGCAGTACCGCCGCGATGCGATCCGGGACAAGGCCAAGTACCCCCTGTACGGCGACTTCGCGTCCCACATCAAGCCGTGCGCGTTCTGGAAGAAGAACGGCAGCGAACCCGCCACCACGATCGACAACAAGGTCGGGGCGCTCACCCTGCAGAACGAGTGGGACCCCCAGACGCCTCTCTCCAGTGGCCTCGGTATGCACCGGGTCATGAAGGGCTCGAGGATGGTCACGGTCGCGGGGGGCGTCGGACACGGGATCTACGGTTCCAAGTCGTGCGCCGATAAGACGGCCACCGCGTACCTGACCACGGGCAAGCTCCCCGCGAAGGACGTGACCTGCAAGGCACCCGCGCCCGGACGTGAGCGCAGCAGCGTCGGCAAACTGCCGCTTCCCGCGTCTCCGGGCATCCCCGGGATGCCCGGCCGCTTCTGACCCGTTCCGGACGAGGTGAGGTGAGGTGACGTGGGGCTTCTGCCGAGCGGAGGCCCCACGTCGTGTGAAGACCGCGCAGGTGGCGGCCGTGACGTACGGCCGGCTGAGGGCCGCCGAGGCCTGCCGGACGGGCAACCGTGGCGGGGAGCCTTCGACCGCCTCTGATGCCTGGTGGCCTGCGCCTATCAGAGAGTCGGCAGCGTGACGGGACCTGCCTGGGCGGACAGCGTCATGGGACCCGTCTGGGGACCTGACTGGGGACCCGTCTGGGGATCCGTCTGGGGAGGATGAACTACCCAGGATTGTTGTCGGTGCGGGCGAAAATACCTTTCAGCATTCCGGTGGCCTGTCCGACCTCGATCAGGTAGCCATCGGGATCGCGCAGGTAGCAGCGGACCTCGGCACTCCGGTCGATCGGCGGAGTCAGGAACTCCGCTCCCTTCGCGCTCCATTGGGTATAGCAGGCCTCAATGTCGGCGACTCGCAGGTTCATGAAGCTGGAGACGGTCCGCGGTTCACTGGGCGGGACCAGCGTCACGTCGGGCTTGTCCGGGGTCGGGCCGCCGCCCGGATTCATGATGATCCAACTGTTGGCGAGTTTCACGATGCACGGGTTCTCGTCCAGGACGACCTGCCCGCCGATCACCTCGCTGTAGAACCGGCGCGAACGCGTCACATCACGCACCGTCAAGAAGTGCGTCATCAAAAGCCCCTCACTCGGGGCTGGAATACCGTCGTTGTCCATCTCAGGCCTCTCTCCGCCGACCGCGATAACCGGCGCATTATCAACTTTCACGAGCCCGAAGCCGCCGAGGCGCACACCGCTGCGGGCGCCGTTACGCCCGTACAGTTCAGTCCGGTGCCGTCCAGGGAGCCGATTCCACTGGCCGGGCCCGGTCCGTGCCGGTTGGTGAAGGCACCGCGGTAGATGGTCGGCATCAGCCCCCGAGGGCGTGTAGCGACAACTAGCGGGACTGGCGGCGGCGCACGCACCCATTCACCGGGACAGAGAGAAGCCGAAGGCGATCGATGCCTTGGCGATGGCAGCGAGCCCTGTGGCAGTGGGCCCCGGGGCGGCGCTTCCCGTCGGGGCGCTTCCCTCGAAGACGGCTCCGTCTTCGAGCCATCGCGCCACGGTGCCCGCTACAACCCGTGAGCGTCAGGCCGGCGCCCGAGCGGCCTTTCTGCCTGCTCGGGGCTGCTCGGGGGAGGTATGGCACCTGCGGTCACCGACGGGACCCGTGAGCGCCTGCCAGGCGGGACGGGGCCAGGCAGGTGACGATGGAACTGGATCCATCTGACCGTGATCTTTCCTGGAGGAGGCAGACGGCATGACATACCCCTCCGATTTCTCAGGCACCGGCCCTCCGCACGGCACGGAGCCCAGAGATGTCTCCCCGGCCGGGGGCCTGGGCGCCCTGGCGAACATGGGATGGCAATTCCTGCTCACTATGGGCCTGGCTGCGATCGCCCTGGGCGTCGTCGTCCTGGTCTGGCCCAGCCAGACCCTGCGGGTCGTCGGCGTAGTCTTCGGCATCTATCTGCTGGCCACCGGTGTCTTTCAGCTGGCCGGTGCCTTCGGCACACACGTCCCTCGGCATCTGCGGGTGTTGCACTTCGTCGCGGGCGCGCTCTTCATCCTGCTGGGCCTGGTCTGCTTCCGGGGCACCCTGGAATCGATTCTGTTGCTCGCGCTGTGGATCGGCTTCGGCTGGGTGCTGCGCGGCATCATGGTGACCGCCACGGCGGCCTCCGCCGAGGACATTCCGGCGCGCGGCTGGCAGCTCTTCTCGGGGATCATCACCACTCTGGCAGGCATCGTGCTGATCGTGTCGCCGTTCGGCTCGATCGCCGCGCTGACCTTGGTGGTGGGCATCATGGCCATCGTCGTGGGCGCTGTCGAGGTCTTCCACGCCATCAAGATGCGCGTCGAAGTCGGCCGCCTCACCCAGGGCACTGCCACCAAGCGGCGGCCCATGTTCCACTCCCGCCCCCACCCCCAGCACTGATCACGGAACGCGCCGGCCACCCAGGCAGCGACGCATTTTCGAGCACGTCGCGTGCCAACTGGCTGGTGCGGTCCATGTGGTGGTGGTCGTTGCTCGTGCACTTGGGAGCTCAGGAAAATGGAGCCGGCCCGCAAGGCATTCAGATCGACGACGGCAACCGTCGCAGTAATCTGTGGCATAGCAGGTCCGAGCGCTGCGGATCGCAACCGACCCGAGATGAAGGACTCGTGCGCTGCTATCTCCACCTCGTGACGTATCAGGTCCGCCCGGTCCTCCTCCAGAGTCATGGTGGCCTGCGGCCAGCCCCACGCCTCACCGTAGATGGACCACAGGCGCTGCCGTGAGCCCATCACGGCGGGGTAATCGAGCTCGGTGTCTGCGCCGGAGATGGGGCGCAGATGGTGGCCGTCGGGGAGGTCCACGCGGGTGGGATGGACGAAATCAGCAGGAAGCCAGGTCATGGGCTGGAGGCTAGCCGTAGGTCCATGAGCCCGCAGCCGAATTCATTGCGGAGTCACAGCGCCGGAACTCCACTTGACCCAGAAGGGGTTGCGGTATCCACATGCACAATCCGGGCCGGCTTCGCCTCAGCCCTCAGCCCTCGGATGCCGACAGGCGGGTTGCCTCGCCTGCCTTCACGGGGTCGCCCGCAGCGACGGAGTGCAGGACGTGGGCCAGGACCTCCGCGCCCCGGACCACCCTGGGGCCCGGCCGGTTGAAGTAGGCAGGACCGTCGAGGACCCAGACAGCGTCGTTGCGCACGGCGGGCAGCTCGTCCCAGCCCGGCAGTTCAGTGAGCAGACTGCGCTCCCGCAGCGTTCGTTCGGGGCTGAAGCCGCAGGGCAGCACGAGGATGACGTCGGGGCGTGCGGCGCGTACCGCAGCCCACTCCATCGGCTTGGTGTGCTCGCCCGGCGCCGCGAGCAGCGGCGTGCCACCGGCGCAGGTGACCTGCTCCGGCACCCAGTGGCCCGCGGGCCAGAGCGGGTCGAGCCACTCGATGGCCACCACGCGTGGCCGCGGCCGCCCGGCGGTCAGCCGCTCCACCTCCGCCAGACGTGCGCGCAGGTGCTCCCGCCGCCGCTCGGCGCGTTCGCGTACGCCCAGCAGCGTGCCCACGGTGACCAGGCAGTCCAGTACATCGCCCAGGGTCCGCGGCTCCAGGCTGAGCACCCTGGTGCCGGCGTCCAGGACCCGGACGGCTTGGGAGACGCTGCGGTACGACACCGCGCATACGTCGCACAGGTCCTGGGTGAGAACCACCTCGGGAGCGAGGGCGGCCAGCGCCTGAGTGTCGAGGGTGTAGAGCGACGAGCCCGCGTGGGAGGCGCCCCCCACCGCGTCGGAGATCTCCCGGCTGCTCAGGGTGTCCGCGGAGAACTCGGCAGCCGTGACGACGGGCACACCGGCGACAGCCTCCGGCGGCCAGTCGCATTCGTGGGTGCGGCCCACCAGGTCGGCGGTCAGACCGAGCTCGGCCACGATGTCGGTGGCCGCCGGGAGCAGCGAGACGATGCGCATGCTCCGACCTTAGGCCCCATGGGGCGACAGGACGGGTGGGCTGGGCGAGGGCATCCACTTACCGGTTCGTGGGTTTGCGGCGCTGCTGCGTACTCAATGCATTGGCATCATTGGCGTCATTGTCACGTCCTCGAACCGACTGGACGACGAAGCAGTCCTCCCGTCGGGCTCCTGCTCCTCGTCGTCGATGTTCCCGAGGACGTGCGGGGCGCTCAGCGGGCGCAGGCCCGGCCGGGCCGACTGGCGGCGATGTCGAACTGGTGGTGGCCGGGAAGTTGATGTGCCCGTCTTCCAAGTCGCACTTGCCGAAAAATGTGGGACGGGGCGGGCGTTGGAGGAAACATCGCAGGGTGCGCCGGACAGTCCTTGGGTGTGCTGCCCGTCAGGTCTACCGAAGTCGGCTTGCTCCCACGGCACTCCGCCGTCGGCCTGCTCCCACGGCACTCCGCCCTGCGGTGGATCTCCATGGCGGCGCCTCCGCCGCATGGGGGAAGCGGATCATGCGCCGGTCTGATTCCTGCGCGCCGCGGATCCAGAACAGTGATCCCATGGCAAAGCGAGACGAGTCCAACGACGGCGGTCGAGGGGACCGAGCGGCCTGTGCCGCTCCGGGCAGAGCGCATGGCCCGCGAGATGGGGAGCCACCCCTGTCGGGTGACGTACGACGCTGCCGGGATGGGTGCCGGAGCGTCTGTGCGAGTGGTCCACGCGCGGACCGATGTCTGGGCCCTGAGTTCTCCCGGTCCGCACGTCCGAGGAGAACGACGCCCGACCGCTCCGTCGATTCCCGGCAGTCAACTGTGTTGAGGGTGATGGGGGACCATCTATGACGCTTTGGCTCATGTCGTTCCCCGCGTTCGGGTGTCTGCTGGTCCTGTTCGCCCTGGTGGAGAGCGCGTGGCGATGGTTCACGGGGCTGGGCTTGATCCCGTGGCTACGCAGGCGCACGGGGGAGTCGTTGTCGAACATTGCCTTCGATGAATTCACGGCGGTCGTGAACGGAAACAAGACGGTGGAGCTGGAGCAGCGGCGGGTGGAGCTGCTGGTGCGGGACGACGAGAGCGACGGTGCGCCGCCCCGCTCCAGTATTGACCTGACTGAGGGCACGGCGTTCATCGTGTTGCCACGGGAAGCGGACGGCCCGTGCGCTGACAGGCCCGATGTTCTTGAGGGCCGGCGGTGAGACGCGAACCGGAGGGAACAGGTGCAGAACCGTCCACGCTGTGGGGGCGCATTGCGTGCTTGTGGGCGGTCGCGTTCGCCGGGCTGCATTTCTACTGGGCCGTCGGCGGTGATGTGGGGCTGAGCATCTCCGCCGGTCCACTGGCCACCGAGCGCCCGGTGTGGTTCGTCGTAGCCGGTTTGTGGGGTGTGGGTGCGCTCTGCCTCCTCGGCGCCTTGCTGGCATGGCTGCTTGCCCGGTCCAGGCTCCGGGGTGTTCCCGCTCTGATGGCAAGGTGGCTGGGGTGGGGCGTCAGTGCCCTCCTACTGGTCCGGGGCGTCGGTATCGAGGTGCTGCTGCTGACCAACTCAACGCACCTGGACACCTCGGTGAGCGTGGGGCAGCGGGCCTGGACGCTGGCTCTCTGGAACCCCTGGTTCATCGCCGGAGGACTGGCCTTCGGCCTCGCCGCCCTTCGGTCCCGCAGGCATACCGCCAATGGCCGCTGCCTCAACCGCAGCAGCGAGGACGGCGGACCCGCAGGTTTCGACCAGGCCCGGCAGGCTCGCTGACCCAACGGACACGCCCTGGCTATTTCGTTCGGATGACGCGCAGTGGGTGCGGGCTCGGGCGTTGCTGCCCGATCGGATGGCTCGCTAAATGCGTGGTGGTGCAGGGAACTTCGGCGGTAAGGTCCGGCCCGGACACGCCGAGCTTTCGGCAGGCTTGGCCAAGCGATTCGGCTGATCATGGGAGGTGCGTTCCGTGGAGGGATTCGATCCCAAGACGAGCTTCGGATACGAGGTGTCTCGGCGGTACGACGACGATCCACGCGGTGATGAGGCCGAGACCGTCGCGTTCCTGGCCAAGCTTGCAGGGCAACAGAACGCGCTGGAACTCGCAGTGGGCACCGGCCGGGTCGCGCTGCCCCTCATGCAGGCGGGGGTACACGTGGACGGGATCGAGCTGTCGGAAGACATGGTCGATCGGATGCGTGAGAAACCAGGTGGCGATCAAGTCGACGTGACCATGGGCGACATGTCCCGCGTCACCACCGGCCGCACCTACGGGCTGGCCTACCTGGTCTTCAACACGATCGGCAACCTGCTCACCCAGGAAGACCAGGTCCGATGCTTCCAGAACGCCGCCCAGCATCTCACCGACGACGGCGTGTTCGTCCTCGAATGCCGCATCCCCACTGCGCCCTCACGCTCCGGTCATCAGTACCTCGACACCGAGCAGGTCAGCCTCGAACACGTCGACCTCGATGCCGGCCGGTACGACCCACTGACGCAGGTACTCGACCTGAACCACATCCGCATCAGCAGCGGCGGTATCAGGCTCTCTCCCATCAGGCTACGACTGGCCCACCCGCCCGAGTTCGACCTCATGGCCCGCATCGCTGGACTCCGGCTACGCGAACGGTGTGGCGGGTGGAACGGCGAGCCGTACACCGCCGCAAGCTGGCGTCACATCAGCGTTTACGAACGCGCAGACAGCGCTGCGTAACAGTCCCAGGCCTCGCTCGGTGGTCGTTCCCCCGCCGTGAGTCCGGGCGCCACTCCTCACGACGGGTGTGTGGGATCCCCGCCACGGCCGGCTCCGGTTGAGTTCGACGACGAGTTCGCCCGACGATCTTGCCCCGGAGTCCGACGATGATCCCCCGCCACCTCGTCAGCAAGGGCGCCGGGCCGCTATCGCGCTCGATCTCGCGACCGGACCGGCGCGGCCCGTGATCCAAACGAGGGGCGAGGCAAGGCATCTTCTTCTCTGACCGGCTTGCCGTTAATCCATCTGCCCGACGTGCGGCAGGACGTCCTCCAGTTCCTGCATCAGCCGCCGCTTCGGCCGTGCGCCGACCATCTCCTTCACCAGCTCGCCCTCGCGGTAGAGCTGCAGGGTGGGGGCGGCAAGGACGTTGCAGGCGATCATTGTGGCGGGGTTCTCGTCGGTGTTGAGCTTGGCGATGATCAGGCGATCCGCCTCCTCATGGGCGATTTGGTCCAGGACCGGCGCCAGTTGTCGGCACGGACCGCACCAGGGTGCCCAGAACTCGACGAGGACGGGCCGCGCGCTTCGCAGCACCAGATGGTCGAAGGTGTCGTCGGTTACGGTGACGACGGCGGGGGCGGTGGTGGTCATCAGGGCGTCCTTTGCTCACGGGCGGGCAGGTCCAGATCATCCGGACTCAAGGGGAGAACTCGCAGCGCGGATCGGCCAACCGGGCCACGACGGCCCGCTCCAGTTGCCCGGCGACCCGCTCGCGCACCTCGCCGAGGCGGGTCATGCATGCGTCCAGCTCGGCGAGCTTGTGCTGGTAGACGGCGATCGAGTCAGGACAGCGGTCGCCGGTCTCGTGCCCGTCGCGCAGGCACTCGACGAACGGCCGGGTCTCCTCCAGCCCGAAGCCGAGGTCCAGCAGCGAGCGGATCTCCTGCACCATCCGCAGGTCCTCGTCCCCGTACTCGCGGTAGCCGTTGGCGGCCCGCCGGGTCCTCAGCAGCCCCTGCGCCTCGTAGTAACGCAGCGACCGCGTGCTCACCCCGGCCAGCTCGGCCAGCTCCCCAATCCGCACGGCGGCTCCTCCCTGTTCACCCGAGACGCTAGACCTTGACACCGGCGCCAAGGCCAGCGCCGGAGGTCGGGATGTCACCGGGAGCCCCCAAGCGGGCGCCGGCGTCACGAGGGGTTTCGTTCTTGCTCATCTAGTTCCTGCTCATCTAGTGGCAATACCGGTGATTTAGGTTGTTTTCCGGCTGGCAGGTCTGGTCTTGGTCGGGCCGACCAGCGTCGCGCGGGGAGTGTCCGGCCGAGCCGGGTTG